>JAAXGQ010000098.1 GCA_012271265.1 Vicinamibacteraceae bacterium | reverse complement strand
CGCTCCGACGGTGCGGGGCAGGCCGGCGAGGACGCCGGCGCTCCATGGGGCCGGCGCTCCGATGGGGTGGCGCAGGCCGGCGAGGACGCCGGCGCTCCATGGGGCCGGCGCTCCGACGGTGCGGCGCAGGCCGGCGAGGACGCCGGCGCTCCATGGGGCCGGCGCTCCGACGGTGCGGCGCAGGCCGGCGAGGACGCCGGCGCTCCATGGGGGCCGCGCCGCCGTCCGCGCGGCCGGCGGAGGTTGGTCAGGAGGGGCGGGTCAGGCGGAGCCAGGTGTCGTGGAGCGCGGCGGCAGCGGCCAGGCGGCCGAGTTCGGCGGCGGTGGGGGGGTCGAGGGGGATGCCGAGGATGCGCCGCTGCTCCTCGATGCTCTCCGCAGTCTGCCCCGGGTAGCCGATCCGGGCGCGGCGGAGGTGCTTGAGCCGCTCGACCATCTGGTTGCGGAAGCCGGCCCACGGGGCAAAGGCCCGGATCCGGAAGGCGAGGAAGAGCTGGCCGCCCCCGGCGTGCAGGGGCTCGGGGCGGGCCTGGGCGTGGAGATCGGGGGCGAGGGCGCAGCCGCTGAGCAGCAGGAGCGATTCGAGAGCCAGGGCGAGATCGGCGCCGGCGGCGCCGCCCTGCTCCGGGAACGTCACGTTCAGGATCATCGGGGGCGCGGTCTCGGCGGTGGGAACGGCGATCCCCAGGGCGACCGGGTGCGCGGGTGGGGGATCTTCCTCGCCCCGGAGCGCCGGCGTCCGCGCCGTGGCGAGCGCCACGCCGGCCATCTGGTGCGAGAGCGCCATGGCGGCGAAGTGGGCGGCGTAGCCGGGCGGACCCGTCCGCCGCGCCGCCACCGCGCCGACCCCATGGCGGTTCGCGGCGCTGATCGCCTCGACCATTCCGCGGCGGGCCACGGCCGGTCCGGGGCCGTGATCGCCGTCGAGCACCGCCGTGCCGCCGGAGGAACCGGCGAGGCGCATCATCGGCTGCCGCTTGATCTGCCGGGTGGAGAGCCCGTCCACGAGCGCCGGCAGGGTCGCCACGCCCTGGGCGTCCTCGCCGGCGAGATTCGCGGCGACCATCGCATCGGCGGTGTGGGACGCCAGCTCCGGCGGCACCCGCTTCCGCTTGAGGATCTCGCGGATCAGGAACTGGAGCTGGCCGTGGCGAAGGCGGATTTCGCGCGGCTCTTCGACGCCCTCCGCCGCCTTCAGGGGATCGGGGCTCACAGGACGCCGCTCCAGCCCCACAGCAGAACCACCACGATCGCCCCCGGGATGACCCAGCGGATCCAGAAGAGCCAGAGGTCCCCCGGCGGGCGCGAGCTGCCCCGGCCCGCCTCGGCGAGGGCGCGGCCCCGGGAGACGAACCATCCCAGCCCGATCAGCGTCAACGCCGAGCCGATCGGCTGCATCGTCGAGCCCCAGAGAAGGTCGCTCCAGGCGAGGTAGTCGGCGCTGACCATGGACGGCATGGCGAGCGGGATCTGCACCGCGAGGGCGGCGAGGATCACCCGGATGCGGCTCCACCCGGTCCACTCCATCGCCGAGTTCACGATGACTTCCAGAGCGGCGACCGCCGAGAGGAAGGCGGCGAGAAAGAGCGCGAGGAAGAAGACCGGGCCGAAGATCGCGCCTCCGGGCAT
Source organism: Vicinamibacteraceae bacterium (assembly GCA_012271265.1). GTDB lineage: Bacteria > Acidobacteriota > Vicinamibacteria > Marinacidobacterales > Marinacidobacteraceae > JAAXGQ01. The sequence continues at coordinate 11,347 of JAAXGQ010000098.1, read as the reverse complement.
CGCCGCGAACACCCGGGGCAGGGTGAAAAAGAGCAGCGGCGGGCCGGACGCGGGCGCGACGCCGAGGGCGATGGCGGCGGGAATCACCGCGAGGCCGCCAAGGATCGCGGCGCCGGAATCTCCCAGGATCGTCATTCCCGCCAGCTTTCTGAGGTTGGCCGAAGAGGGGAGGTAGCTGCCGTAGGCGAGGAAGAACGTCCCGCCCAGCGAGAGGCTGAAGAACGCCTGGCCGAGCGCGGCGAGGAAGCTCGCCCCGGTCAGGCGGGAGAGATCCGGCCAGAGGAAGTAGTGGACGCCCTCGAGCGCGCCGTCGAGAGTGACGGAGCGGATCACCACGATGACCAGCCCGATGCCCGCGAGGGGGATGGCGATTCGCGAGAGCCGCTCGATCCCCCGGCGCACACCGAAGGCGACGACGCCTCCCATCGCCGCAAACACCAGCACCGTCACCCCGAGGTTCAGCGAAGTGATCGAAGTGAAGTTCGCGGCGTAGAAACCCTCCGGGTCGGGGACGATGCCCCCGCGCGCCGTGTAGTAGAGGACCTGGGCGACCACCACGGTGTAGTACGAGGTCGCCATGAACACGGTCAGGAAGAGGAGACCGCCGATGAAGCGTCCACCCGGCATCCGGATCTTCGTGAAGGCGCCGGCAGGGCCGGATCGGGTCATCCGCCCCAGACTCCACTCGGCCATGAGCGCGGGGGCGCCGAGCAGCAGGACGAACGCCAGGTAGATCGCGACGAAGGCGCCGCCCCCGTACTGACCGGCCATGTAGGGGAAGCGCCAGACGTTCGCGAGGCCTACCGCAACGCCGATCAGGGCCATCGCCGAGCCGAAGCGGCTGGCGAAGCGTTCCACTTTCATCGGCCGGATTCTCCGTTCTCGCAGCGGACGCGCTCCCGTCTGAGGCGCCGCTCGAGCAGCGCGAGCCGCGCCGCGTAGCCCAGCAGCAGGGTGAAGAAGGCCGCGTAAGCGAGGGGTAGATAGGGCACCGGTTACTGCGCCAGTCGCTCACGGCGGATGCGGTAGAGCGCGCGCCGCTCTGTCTCCAGCCTGCGGCGCCAGCCGAACAGCCAGATGAAGAGGACGGTGAAGGCGGCGACGCAGACGGCGAGGGTGAGCGCCATGTCGGGATGGAGGCCGGAGTCGGGGCCGCCCATGATGACCGGCTGAGGGTGCTGGGTGCGCCACCAGAAGATGGAGAAGTAGACGATCGGGATGTCGGCGGCGCCGAGGATTCCGAGCACCGCCGCGAGGTTCGCCCGGCGGGTCGGGTCCTCGACGTAACTGCGGAGCAGCAGGTACCCGAGGTAGATGAGCCAGAGGACGAAGGCCGTGGTCAGCCGGGCGTCCCAGGTCCACCAGATGCCCCACGCCGGTTTCGCCCAGAGCATCCCCATCGCGAGACCGATCGTGGTGAACAGCACGCCGATCTCGGCGGCGGCGAGTGCGGCCGCGTCCCAGCTGGCTCGCCGGGTGCGGAGCCAGCCGATGCTCGCTCCGGCCACCACGAAGAAGGCGCCGAAGGCAAGCCACCACGACGAGACATGGAAATAGAAGATGCGCTGCAGATCGCCCATCGTGCGCTCGGTCGGCGCGTAGAAGAAGACGAACCACAGGGCCACCAGCATCGCGGCGGCTGCGGCCAGGCCCCAGCGGCGGGACATCATGGGGCGGAAATCCGGGCGGCTGGGCAACCGCCGGAGCGGCGTTCCAGGGACGTACCGGGCAAGGGGCAGGAGGGCAAATCAGGCTCGGCGGGCAGTCAATATACTCGCCGCCATGCGCCAATCCGTCTCACTCGTTAGGTCCTGTCGCCTCGCTCTCGTTCCCGTCGTCCTGGCCGTCGCCGCCGGCGGGTGGGCCCAGGTGGGGGACACTCTCCCCGCCTCCAACGACGGCGCGCGGGACCGGTTGAACGCCTCGCCGCGCCACGGAGAGTGGGTGTCCATTCCCGCCGAGGGCAGCGGGCCGGTGGAGTCGTGGATCGTGTATCCGGAGCGCGCGGACGCCGCCCCGGTGGTGGTGGTGATCCACGAGATCTACGGGCTGACGGACTGGATCCGCGGGGTGGCGGACCAGCTCGCCGAGGCCGGGTTCATCGCCATCGCGCCCGACCTGCTGAGCGGGAAGGGGCCGGACGGCGGCCGCACGGACTCGGTGGACCGCGACGGCGCCGTGGCGCTCGTGCGCGGGCTGGACGCCGACGAGGTGCAGACGCGCCTCGCGGCGGTGGCTGCCTGGGGGACCGCGCTTCCGGCGGCAGCGGAAAGTTACGGAGTCGTCGGATTCTGCTGGGGCGGGATGACCAGCTTCCGGACGGCCGTGGCCGATCCGGATCTGGGCGCCGCAGTCGTCTACTACGGGACGTCGCCGGACAACGACGCGCTTGCCGGCATTGAAGCGCCGGTGCTGGGGCTGTACGGGAGCGACGACGCGCGGGTCAACGCCACGGTGCCGCCGGCGGAGGAGCAGATGGCAGCGCTTGGCAAGGTCTTCGAAGTGGAGACCTACGAGGGCGCCGGCCACGGTTTCCTGCGCGCGCAGGAGGCGAGAGAGGGTCGCAACCTCACCGCCGCCTCCCAGGCCTGGCCCCGCACCGTCCGCTTCTTCCGCCAGCACCTCGGCAGCTAAGCCGCCCCCCGCCCGCGGGAGGCGCATCGCGCCGCCCCCTTGGAGGCCTACGGCCCGGGGATCCGCTTCGGGTGACTGTCGGCCGGGCTTTCAGGCGGCGCGCCCGACCTCGCGTGAAGCCGCCCGCCTCCTCCCTGGAGCTGGCGGAACCTCGCGTAGATCGTCAGCGCAAGCTCCCCGAGCGCTGCCAGAAGTGGCACGCTTCCGATCCACGGCATGCCCGCTGTCACAAGGTAGCCGCCGAGCCCGAGGCCGCTCATCGCCACGACGAAGGCAAACCACTGCCCACGGGTGCGAGCCGCAATGAAGGCGTTCCGATCGGAGGCTTCCTGCCGAAGCCGGTGTGAAGACTGCCGCTCGGCGAGGACGAGGATGCGGTTGGCGGCGCCGGACAGCACCTGTTCGTAGACGGCGAAGTGCTCCGGATGCGGCAGCGGCCCGGCAAACCTCTCGAAACGGGCTTCGATCTCGTGCGCGGGTACCGATGCAGGGTCGGCTGGCGCGACGGCATCCGGGGGCTTGACCCCGCCCGGTTCGACGCGCTCCTGGCGCGTGTCCGGGCGATCGCGGTCCCGAGGGTGGTTCGTGGCGGTCAGATTTCGCCCTCCCGGGCGACCGAGAACTCAGCCATGGCCCGGCGCAAATCGTCGCCGACGGCTCGCCAGTCTTCGCGGAGCGCCTCCGCATCGGACTCGTGGCCCTTCCTGACGCACGCTGGCTGCCAGTAGGCGCCGCTGAGGTCGAAGGCGGTCTCCATACCCTGAAGAAATGGCGCGTCAGGCGGCCTCCGCGACCGCCGCGGCGAGCCGGAGATCACATCCCGGGCGACGCTCTTCGTCGCCATTTCGGGGTACTTCCGATAGATGGCGGTCAGGAGCCCCGCGAATCGCTGGGACAGCACCCACTTCGTCAGTTCCGTGAGATAGCGCCGGATTTCTGGCGGAAGCGTCACCAGTATCGCTCGCCCCTTCGCCAGTCCCGCCGCGGTCAGGGAATACGCCCGGCGCGTGGGGCCCTCGTGGATCGTGACCCTTCCGGCGCGGCTCAGCGCCCGCAGCTCATCGTAGACAGCGCGATCGAAGGGGCCGTAGCGGTACGGTCGGAAATCGAACCAAGGCCCTCCGACGGCGTCGGGAATCTCCCGATCGATCATGAAGAGCAGCTTCTGGATTCGGACCGGCTCGAAGAGGGCGCCGAGCCGGGCGGACGCCATCGCCAGCAGCACGAAGTCCGGCCTGCTCAGCCCGACGGGAGAAGGGTCCTCGGTCATTGGCGCTCCGCGATGCTACCTCCGGGAGGTGACAGATCCCGCGTCCCGCCCACCGAACGAGGGCGGCCCGCCTGGAGTGGATCCGTCTTCCCGGCGGGGCCGGGGTGCCGGGGTGGCAGTTAGCGGATGAGGGTGAAGGGCTGGGTGGTTTCGTAGGTTTCGCCCTGGTACTGGATGCGGATGCCGAGTTCGTAGCGGCCGGGGGCAAAGCCGTCGAGTCGGAATTCGGCGTTGGCCGCAGCCTGGCGGGTGCTCGTCGGCAACGCCTCGGGCCGGACGAAACCGGTGTCCCGGCCCTCGCGGCTCAAGGTGTATTCCGCCACGATCTCCGGCAGTTCGCCGTCGTCCACCCGCTCGCCCGGGTAGAAGAAGTAGAAGGCCCCCAACGTTTCCTGCTGGCGGAAGACGCCCTCAACCCGGGGCCGGAAGTGCGTCCGCCCGAACTGGAAGGCCCGTCCGGGGACCTCGCCGCGGAACTCCGTCGTGCTGGTTTCGCCATACAGGACGACGGAAGAGAACGACGGCGCAGCCGAAGGAAACGCCGGGACCTCGATCTCCTGCGACAGGGCCCCGAAACCGTCGGCCTGCTCGTCCACGATCCCGAGCAGCAGCTCATGCCGCCCCGCGGGCAGCACCAGCGACGCCTCGAAGCGCGCCGGGCCATCCGCGGCCAGAATGCTCGTGTGGGCGGTCTCCCCCCGATACCGGCCGGCGCCGGGGGCTTCCACCCGGTCCGGAGGCGGCACGGCGGTCTTGGCGAAGACGGACGCCGCCGCCTGGCCGTCGATTCCGGCGGCGAGCTGGCCAGGCGAGGTCTCGTAGAGGAGCGCCACGTAGGTCGCCTCGTCATCCACCCGGAAGAATGCCGGGGTCACCCGAAACTGCAGCTCGCCTCCGGCCGTCTGGCCGCCGGCCAGCTCCGCCAGCACGCGCCGGGCCCGCTCGGATCCCCCCGCCGGCAGGTTCGGCACCACGAGGCGCCCGTCCTCCCCCCGGTCGAACCCGATCTCCGGCCGGGTAATCAGCCGCTCCCGCATCGGCTCGAGCTGCGCGTCCACCGCCGCACGGTTCTCCAGCCACAGCGATCCGTCGGGGTCGCGCAGGTAGTGGGCCTCCAGCGTGTCCGCGAGCCCGCCCTCCGGGTCGGCCGGATACGCCCAGAGCAGGCCCTCGACCGTCTCCTCCGTCGCGGGCTGGGGCAGCGCCTGGACCGGCATCCCGAGCAGCACGAAGACGCGCGCCCGGTCGCCCCCGCCGTAGCCGCCGTCGGCGGAGAAGGTGCGGTCGGCGAGCCGCACCCGGGCGAGGAAGTGATCGAGGGTCTCGTTCCCGGGGGTTCCCGGATCCGGATCCCGCCTCATCCAGAAGAGCCGGCGGAAGGCCTCCCGGTCGCCTCGGGAGACGGATTCGATGGACGCCCGCCGCTCGGGTCCGGTCATCAGGAAGGACTCCAGCCATCCCAGCTCGACGGCGGTCGGGCGGTCGCCCTGGGCACTGGCCGGAGGCGTGGAGACCGCCAGGAGAGCCGAGGCCAGAAGGAGCAGGCGGGTCATGGTGGAAACCTAGCAACGCGCCGCCGGCCTTGCGGGTTCCGTCCGCGTATATCACGAAAAACCGCGAGCGGCACTAAACTTCCGGGTTCTTCCCCGTACACCGGGCAATCCGGGAGGTAGGCCACAACGATGCTTGCGACGATTGGACGAAAGGGCGGCTTCGGGAGCGGGCCGCAGCGGATGAGAGCGGTGACCGCGCTGGTCCTCGCGGGGGTCTTCGTCGCGGGAGCGGCGTTCGCCCAGGAGCCGGCGGAGCTCGTCGTCACCCCCGCCGAGCTCACCGTGGAAGTCGGGGGGGCGGCCCAGCTCGCGGCCACCGTCCGTGACGCAGCCGGGAACGAGATCGAGCGCACCGTCCTTTTCTTCTCCCGCGCCCGCCGTTCGGTCGGGGTGAACCCGGCCGGCATGGTCGAGGGCTACCGGCCCGGCGAGCACACGCTGGTCGCCATGGTGCCCGCCGAAGAGGGGGCGACGAACCGCCGCGCCGCTGCCGTGCTCATGACCGAGATTCCGGTCACCATCCCCTTCCCGCCGCTGGCTTCGATCTCCATCGCGGCGCTGCCGGGCAACCTCTACGCCGGGACCACGCTCCCGGTCGCGACCTCGGCGAGCGACAGCTCGGGCGCGGAGCGGAACCCCGAGCTGAGCTGGAGTTCCTCGAACGCCTCGGTCGCGATGGTGAACGAGTTCGGGATGCTCGTCCTCGGTGACGCGGGGACCGCCACGGTGACGGCGAGCGCCGAGTCGGTCTCGACGGAGGTCGAGGTGCGGGTCGCAGACAACCCGGCCGTGCGGCTCGAGCTCAGCGCGCCGACGGGCACGGTGGAGGTCCGGACCGGCGACGTGGTCCGGATGAGCGCCAGCGCCTTCGACGTCAGCGGGAACGAGGTTCCCGACTACCCGCTCCAGTACGCCTCCTTCACCCGGACCCCGGCCACCCTGGTTGCCCCCGGCGCCGCCGCGTTCGTCGAGCCGGACGGGGCCTTCGTCGCCGAGCGGGCCGGGCTGCACACCGTGGTGGCGGCGGGCGGCGGGCTTACCGCGCGGCACTCGATCCGCGCCGTCCCCCGGAACGTCCGGAAGGACTGGGAGATCGTGGGCCGTGGACCCGTGCGCGACCGCCACACCTCGGATCTCTGGGTCTGGGAAGGTCTTGACGGCCGGGACTATGCGGTCACCGGCACCTGGGGCGCGGACGGCCACGCCTACTTCTGGGACGTCACCGACCCGTCGAGCATCCACCTGGTGGACACCGTCCGGGTGGACGCCCGCACGGTGAACGACGTGAAGGTCTCCCCGGACGGCAAGTTCGCGGTCATCGGCCGGGAAGGGGCTTCCAACCGGAGGAACGGCCTGGTGGTTCTCGATGTCCAGAACCCGACGGACGGGGTGAAGATCATCGCGCGCTACGACGACCAGCTCACCGGCGGCGTCCACAACGTCTTCATCGCTCCGCAGCACATCCTCGCCCTCTCCGGCGGGCGGCGTTACGACATCCTGAACGCCGAGGACCCGACGAATCCCTATCGGGTCGGCCGGTTCGAGCTCGACACCCCCGGCCACGGCATTCATGACGTGTGGGTCCAGGACGGCATCGCCTGGTCCTCGAACTGGACCGACGGCGTGGTTGCCGTGGACATCGGCGGCGGCGGAATGGGCGGCGCTCCGAACAACCCGGTGATGATGGGCAGCTTCAAGTACCCGAACGGATGGAACCACGCCGGCTTCCCCTACCGCAGCCAGTCGACCGGCAAGATGCTGGTCTTCGCCGGCGACGAGAACTTCCCCTGGAGCTTCGAACCGGGCGGCGACCTTCCCGACCGGGCGGCCGGCTGGGTCCACATCGCCGAGTGGGACGACGAGGACCCCGGGGGCCGCGAAGTGGCCCGCTACCAGGTGCCCGAGGCCGGAACCCACAACCTCTGGGTCGAGGACGACATCCTCTACGTGGGCTACTACAACGGCGGCCTGCGGGTGGTGGATGTCTCCGGCGACCTCCGGGGCGACCTCTATCAGCAGGGTCGGGAGATCGCCTTCTTCGAGCCCGCCGACCCCGAGGGCTACAAGAGGAACGCCCCGTTCGTCTGGGGCCCGCAGCCCTTCAAGGGACACATCTTCCTGTCGGACTGGAACTCCGGCCTCTGGGCCATCAAGCTCGTGGATCCGGAAACGCCCCGGAACATGGGCGAACCCACCAGCTGAAGGAGCACACGTCTTGACCCACGCCCGAAGGGCCTTCGGCCCCACTCTCGTCCTCCTCCTGCTCGCCGCGAGCCTGGCGGCGCCGGTCTTCGCCGAAGATCCCGAGCCGCCCCGGCGGAACTACTTCGTCTACGTCTGCGCCGAGTCGGATGACACGGTGCACCAGTTGCGCTACGGCCCCACCGGCTTCGAGGAAGTCGCCGTCATCCCGGTCGGCGCCTTCCCCACCGAGACCGAGGGGCCGCACGGCATCAACATCTCGCCGGACGGGCGCCACTGGTTCCTCTCGATCGCGCACGGGATGCCGTTCGGGACGGTCCACAAGTACGAGACCGGCTCGAACGAGTGGCTCGGTGACGCCACTCTCGGCCTGTTCCCGGCCACGATGGATGTCTCGCCCGCCACCGGCCTGCTGTACGTCGTGAACTTCAACCTCCACGGCGACCACGTCCCGAGCACCATCTCGGTGGTGGAGACCGGAACCATGATCGAGGTCGCCACCATCGACACCGGCGTGATGCCCCACGGGGCGCGAATGAACGCCAGGGGCGACCGGCTCTATTCGGTGAACATGATGGACGACGAGCTGGTCGAGGTGGACACGATGCGCTTCGAGATCGCCCGCCGCCTTTACCTGGGGACCGACCCGCATGCCGGGCACACGGGCATGGACCACGGCGACATGGGTCACATGCGCGCCCCGGTGGTGAAGCCGACCTGGGCCACGAAGCCCTCGCCCGCCGGCAAGGTCTACGTCGCCGGGAACGGGGACAGCGCCATCTACGAGGTCGACCTCGAGACCTGGACCGTCTCGCGGCGCCTCGACGCCGGCGCGGGCGAAAATCCCTACAACCTGGAGATCACCTCGGACGGGGGCGTGCTCGTCGCGACGTACAAGTCCGGGCACAGGATCGGCTTCTGGAACCTCGAGAGCGGCGAACTGATCGCCGCGCCGGAAGCAACGCGCCGGGTGCCGCACGGCGTGGTCGTCTCGGACGACGACCGCTACGCCATCGTGAGCCTGGAGGGGATCGGCGGCGAGCCGGGGACGGTCGAGGTCTACGACATCGCTTCCACCCAGCGCGTCGACCGGATCGACATCGGCAAGCAGGCGGGCGGCATCATCTACTGGAACGGCGAGCCGTGAGGCCCGAGGTCGGGGAGGCAGTCGAAATGAAAGTCGGACGGAATTGGATGCGGCTCCTGGCCGCAGCCGGCCTGGCGCTGGCGCTGGTGCCGGGATTCGGGTTCGCGCAGGAGGAGGAAGAGGCCGCCGCCGGCCCGGAGCCGGCGGAACTCATCGTCACCCCCACCGAACTCACCCTCGAGGTCGGGGACTCCCTGACGCTCGAAGCGGAGGTCCGCGACGGCGAGGGCAATCCGATGGACCGCACGGTGGTCTTCTACTCCCGTCGCCGGCGCTCGGTGGGCGTGAATCCCGCCGGCATCGTCGAGGCCTACCGGCCGGGGGACCACACCCTGATCGCCATGGTGCCCAAGGACCCGGAGGACACCCACCGCCGGGCGGAGCCGGCGATCGTGGTGGAGATTCCGGTCACGATTCCCAACCCGCCGGTGGCGAGCGTGGAGGTAGCGAACCTCCCCGGCCACCTCTACGCGGGGACCGCGATCAGTCTTTCTCCCACCGTCACCGACATCTCCGGCGCCATCCGCCACGACGTGGAGGTGGGGTGGAGCGCGGCGGACCCGTCGGTCGCGAGCGTGAACGCCCTCGGGGTGCTGACGCTCACCGCCGCGGGCAGCACGACCCTCACCGTCTCCGCGGAGGAGGCGTCGGGGGAGGCCGCGATCGAAGTGCTTGCGAACCCGGTCGCGGCAATCACCCTGACGGGAGCTCCGGAGGAGCCGGTCCGCACTGGTGACGTGGTCTTCCTCACCGCGCGGGTCAGCGACGCCGAAGGCAACGAAGTGCCCGACTACCCGGTGCTCTTCGCCACCTACGGGACGCCCGCGCGCGGGATCATCGCGCCCGGAGCGATCGGGCAGGTCGACGAGAAAGGCGCCTTCGTGGCGGAACGGTCGGGAACCCATACGGTGATCGCCGACGGGTTCACTCACTCGGCGACGACGGTCATCACCGCGGCGCCCCGGAACGTCCGGAAGGACGTCCAGGTCGTGGGGCGCGGCCCGGTCCGCGACCGGCGGACCTCCGATCTGTGGGTCTGGGAAGGCGTGGACGGCCGTGACTACGCGGTGACCGGCACCCACAGCGCCGACGGCCACGCCTACTTCTGGGACGTCACCGACCCCTCGGCCATCTCGCTGGTGGACACCGTTCGGGTGGACGCCCGCACGGTGAACGACGTGAAGGTCTCGGAGGACGGCAGGTTCTGCGTGATCAGCCGCGAAGGCGCCTCGGACCGGAAGAACGGATTGGTCATCCTCGACGTCAGCGACATCCAGAACGGCATCGAGGTCATCGCCCGCTATGACGACCAGCTCTCCGGCGGCGTCCACAACGTCTACATCGCCGAGGACCACATCTACGCGCTCTCGGCGGGACGCCGCTACGACATCCTGAACGCGGAAGACCCGACGAACCCGTACCGGGTGGGGCGGTTCGAGCTGGACACCCCGGGCCACTCGATCCACGACGTGTGGGTCGCGGACGGGATCGCCTACTCCTCCAACTGGAATGACGGCATCGTCGCGGTGGACGTGGGGGGCGGCGGCATGGGCGGCGCCCCGAACAACCCGGTCGAGCTCGGCCGGGCGGTCTACCCGAGCGGGTGGAACCACGCGGCCTACCCGTATCGCAGCAAGTCCACCGGCAAGTTCCTGATGATCGGCGGCGACGAGGCCTTCCCCTACCAGCTGATTCCGGGCGACCGGGCGCCGCGCCGGGCCGCCGGCTGGATCCACATCTTCGAGTGGGACGAATGGGACACCCCCCGCGAAGTGGCCCGCTACCAGGTGCCCGAGGCGGGAACCCACAACCTCTGGGTGGAGGACGACATCCTCTACATCGCCTACTACAACGGCGGCCTGCGGGTGGTGGACATCTCCGGCGAGATGCGCGGCGACCTCTACCGGCAGGGCCGGGAGATCGCGATGTTCCGGCCGTTCGATCCGGAGACGGTCAAGCCCAACACGCCGTTCGTCTGGGGTCCCCAGCCCTTCAAGGGCCACATCTTCATCGCCGACAACAGCTCCGGGCTGTGGGCGGTCAAGCTCGTGGATGCCGAGCCGGTGAACATGGGCGAGCCCCCGTAATCGCCCGTGGAGAAGGGAAGGAGGGATTCGCTACCGTGATCTGGAGGTAGGCGCCGGTGTCCTCGTTCAGGGACCGCCGGTGCGGCGCAGGCCGGCGGGGACGCCGGCGCTCCCTGGGGCCGGCGCTCCGTACGTCAGGGCAGTCTCCGAACCGATCACGGACGTTTTGGCCAAGGGAGACGGCGCCGCCGGAATGGGGACCACGCTGGCGGCCGTTGGGTGGACCCGGAGGGAATGCGCAGGCCGGCGGGGACGCCGGCGCTCCTTGGGGCCGGCGTGCTCCGTACGTCAGGGCAGTCCCCGAACCGATCACGGACGTTTTGGCCAGGGGAGACGGCGCCGACGGAAGGCGACCACGCTGGCGGCCGTTGGGTGGACCCGGAGGGGATGCGCAGGCCGGCGGGGACGCCGGCGCTCCATGGGGCCGGCGCTCCGTACGTCAGGGCGCGCCAGT
>JAAXGQ010000097.1 GCA_012271265.1 Vicinamibacteraceae bacterium | reverse complement strand
TCGGACTGGTCGAGCGCGCGCAGGCGGTGGTCGACGCGAGCGAAGCCGAGGCCCTGCAGGAGAAGGTGCTGGGCCGCGGCCGCTTCACACTGGAGGACTTCCTGGTGGCCATGCGGCAGGTGCAGAAGATGGGACCTCTGGACCAGCTGATGAAGATGCTTCCCGGCGTCCCCCCGACGCTGCCGGCCGGCGACGTGGACCCCAGGAAGGTCAGGCACATCGAGGCGATCATCCTCTCCATGACGCCCGAGGAACGCCGCCGTCCCGAGATCCTGTCGCGCAGGAAACGGATCGCCCGTGGAAGCGGCCGGCCCGTCTCCGAGGTGAACCGCCTCATGAAGCGGTTCGCCGAAATGGAAAAGATGTTGAACCAGATGAAGGGGCTCATGCCCCGCATACAGACCTGAACCGAACAGAGCCAATGTCCGTAAAGATCCGCCTCCGGCGCCTGGGGAAGAAGAAGCAGCCCCACTACCGCATCGTCGTCACCGACAGCCGCGCCCCGCGCGACGGCCGCTTCGTCGAGAACCTCGGCTACTACCAACCCGTCTCGCGCCCGGCCGCGTTGAAGGTCGACCTGGAGCGCGTGGACTACTGGGTCGGCCAGGGAGCCATCCTGTCGCCGACGGTGGGAAGCCTCGTTTCGAAGGCGCGGGCGGGAGGAGACGACAAGGTGGCGCTCGTCACGGAGCGTGCCGGCGATGACGCGCGTGCCGCCGCCGCCGAAAACGGGGCCGCCGCCGCGGCCGCCGACGCCGAGGACAGCGCCGCGTCCGCCGCCGCCGAGCCCACTGATGCGGCCACTGCCGAAGACGATGCCGAGCCCGCCGCCGCTGCCGATACCGGGGACAGCGCCGAGCCCACCGCCGCAGCCGATGCCGAGGACAGCGCCGAGCCCGCCGCCGATGACGCCGGCGACACCCCCGCCGGGACGGAAGCCTCCGCCGACGCCGCCGAGGCTGAAGACGCCGAAGCCGCCGAGCCCGCCGCCGACTCCGACACCGACTGAACCTTGAGCGGGGGCGGCCATCCCCCCTTCCTCGTGGTGGGCCACCTCAGCAAGGCCCACGGCACGAAGGGCGAACTCTACATCTGGCCGCTGACGGACTATCCCGGGAGCCACTTCATTCCGGGGGCCGTTCATCTCCCCGCGGGCGAGGACGGCAAGAGCCCGTCGCCCCGACTGGCGGCGCTGACCATCGAGTCCGTCCGTCCCTACCGGAAGGGTTTCCTGGCCAGGTTCGCGGGCGTGGACGACCGGACGGCGGCGGACAATCTCCGCGGCCGCTACCTGCTGCGTCCCTTCGACACCATCGATGAGCTGGCCGAGGACGAGATCTTCTACCACGAACTCCTGGGGGCCACCGTGGTCACCCGCGAGGGGTCCGCGCTCGGAACCGTGAAGGAGGTGTACCCCGTGCGACCGTCCCATCTGCTCGAGGTGACCGGCCCCGCGGGCGATATGCTGCTGCCGCTCAGCCGCCGGGTGGTCGTGGAGTTCGACCGCGAGCGGCGGCGCGTGGTGGCCGACCCACCGGAGGGCCTGCTGCCATGATCCGGATCAACATCGTGACCATCTTCCCCGGCTTCTTCGGGGCACCGCTGGAGGCCAGCATCCCCGGCCGGGCGGCAAGGGCGGGGCTCGCCGCATACCGCGTGATCGACCTGCGCGACTACACGCACGACGTCCACCGCACGGTCGACGACCTCCCCTACGGCGGCGGCGCCGGGATGGTCATGAAGCCGGAGCCCTTCTTCGAGGCCGCCGACGATCTCGCCCCCGCGGGCCCCATCGTCCTGATGTCGGCGCGAGGCAGGCGGTTCCGGCACGACGACGCGGTGCGGCTGTCGCTCGAACCCGAAGTCACGCTGCTGTGCGGCCACTACAAGGACGTCGACCAGCGGGTCGCCGATCACCTGGCCACGGAGGAGCTGTCGATCGGCGACTTCGTGGTGTCGGGCGGCGAGGTGGCGGCGCTGGCGGTCACCGACGCGGTGGTGCGGCTGCTGCCCGGCGCCCTCGGGGACCACGAGTCAGCGTCCTCGGACTCCTTCTACGACGGGGACGCGATCTCGGCACCGTCCTACACCCGTCCCGCGGAGTACCGGGGATACCGTGTGCCCGAAGTCCTGCGGAGCGGCGATCACCGGCGGATCGAGGCCTGGCGGGCGGACGCGTCGGAGGAACTCACGCGGAGGCGGCGCGCGAAATCCTGACGGTCCGGGGCGATCCCCGCCGACGCTGCCGGCGGGACATGGCGACGAGCCTGCCGTTGGCTGCCGGCGCTAGCGATTCCCGTCCGGCGCGGCCTCCGCGGCTTCCGCGGCTTCCACGGCTTCCGCGTTCCCCTTCTCCAGCGCGAGGATGACTTCCTGTCTCGTCCGCGCCTCGGCGAGTGCCCGGGCCGTGGCCTCCAGCCGCGCCTGGAGGGCCATGTCGACCGTCCTGGCTGGCCGGTGCACGTAGACGGTCCCCGAGAATGTTCTCGGGCACCTCTTCCTCCGGACTTCCCCGTACCTGTCCGCGGTGTAGATCCGTACCGACTGCACCGAGCCCGAGCTGACGAAGACGGACTCGCAATTCCAGGCCGTCGCCGACCTGGCGTCGAGGGAATCGCCCACGAGGGCCAGGGTACCGCCGGCGCCTATCGCCGCGCCCGCCAGAATCGCTCCGATGGCCATGATGTCCGTGCTGTTCCTTCTCATTGCGCCGCCTCCTTTGCCGTGTGCGCTTCGGGGATATGGTTCTTGGACCGGTGCAGCCGGCGCAATGGTTGCCGGTGGCCGGTCCGGATATGTGGAACCGGACTTCCTGTCTGGCCAGTGGACTTTCGTGGCTTGCCCGCTACAGGTTATGACCCCCGGCTGTCCCCGCAAAGTAGAAAT
>JAAXGQ010000096.1 GCA_012271265.1 Vicinamibacteraceae bacterium | reverse complement strand
CTGAGGAAGTTATAGGAGCGCCGGCGTCCTCGCCGGCCTGCGCCGTACCCTCGGTCCCTGACCCCGCCGGCGCTGAGCGCGACCTGCGAGCCGGGTTCAGTCCGGAGCGACCGAGCGCCGGCCCCATGGAGCGCCGGCGTCCTCGCCGGCCTGCGCCGTACCCTCGGTCCCTGACCCCGCCGGCGCTGAGCGCGACCTGCGAGCCGGGTTCAGTCCGGAGCGAACGAGCGCTGTACTTCCTCGGTGCCGGCTCGGCTGCTTCGTGACTCGGGTGACGACCGTGACGACGCCCGCGTGGCCGAAGTCAATCCGGACATTTCAGGAGGCGGCACGTCGACCCCCTGCTGCGCGCCGGGGCACCCGCGCCAGGCCTACGTCCTGACGAGGTTTGGGGCCGCCATCCGTGAGCGTCCGCAGGTTCCCCGCGGAGCTGTCTCAGGATCCCGGTGAGAGGAGGAGGGGAATGCGGGGGAGAGATTCGAGGTTCTCGAGACGGTCGATGACACGGCGCGTCTCGTCCTCGGGGAGGACGAGGCTGGCGCAGTCGGTGAACTTCTCGTGGAGCTCGGCGCGGGTTAGCGGACGCTCGGGGCCTCCTGGATAGGTATCCGCCTCGATCGTGAAGCGGCGCCCGTCCCGAAGACGCACGTCCATCGCGCTCCGCATCCGGTCGTAGCCCCGGGCGTCGATCGCGGCGTCGAACTCGACCGTGACGCGCCGCATCATCGCGGCGGCCTCGTCGGAGTGGACGAACCCCTCCCGGAACTCCCGGATCCCGGCGCGCCGGCGGAGAACGATGCTGGAGAGCAGGAAGGGGATGCAGAACTTCGCTTCGAGCGGATTGTTCGGCGTCGGGTAGCGAAGCGGATTCAGGATATTGCGTCCAGCCCGGAAAGTGATGCGCTCGATGTCCCCGGCCCCGAGGTCCTCCGCCGCCACCAGCTCCCTGAGCGCCGCCAGGCTGGGGTGGCTCAGGCTGCCGCAGGGGAAGGGCTTGACGGAAACGCCGGGATCGAGGAGCGTCCAGGGATCGCCGGGGCTGAGCCGCTCGGCGTCGAAGCCGCCGCCAAAAACCCGGAAGAAGCCCCAGGTGGCCTCGAGCGCGTCATGCCCGGCGGTGAAGCCGCGCTGGGCAAGGTCGGCGGCGAGGATGCCGTTTTCCGCCGCCCGCCCGGCATGGAGCGGCTTCGTCATCGTCCCGAAGCCGAGGCGGATGCCGGAGGCGAGACTGGACGCGATGCCGAGCGCCATCGCCAGTTGCGGCCGGTCGAGGCCCATCAACCGGGCCGCGGTCACCGCCGCGCCCAGTGTCCCGACGGTAGCGGTGGAGTGGAAGCCCTCCATGTAGTGGCGGGGGTGGATCGCCTCCGAGATCTTGCACTCCACCTCGAAGCCGATGAGGAAGGCTTCCAGCAGGTCGGCGCCGCTCGAGCCTTCCCGCTCAGCGGCGGCCAGCCCTGCCGCCAGCGGCCCTACGGTGGGATGGGTGAGCAGGCCGAAGATGCGGTCAGGGGCTGCCGACAACTGGGTGTCGTCGAAATCCATCGCATGGCCGGCGGTTCCGTTGGCGCGGGCGGCCAGCGCGGCGGGGGCGCGGAGGCCGGCGCCGTAGACTGTGGCTTCGTCCCGCCCGCCGGTGTGCTCCACCTGCTGCTGGACGATGCGCGAGCTGTCCTCGGTCGAGCCGGCGAGCATGACGCCGAAGCCGTCGAGGACGGCGCGCCGCCCCTCCTGGAGGAGGGTCGGGGGGAACTGGTCGAGCCGGGCGTCGAGGGCGAAATCCAGGACGGCTGCAGTCGCGTTCACGTCGTCTCCTTTCTCAGGACGATGCCTCGAGNNGCGTGGCGGGCGGGTCTCACGGCGTCGCCCGCTGCCGCCCGAGGCGGTTCCGCACCATGGGAGCGGCGAAGCTGAGCAGCCCGAACACAAGGAGGATCAGGCAAATCGGGTTTTCGGCGAAGACCGCGTGCGACCCGGACGAGAGGGTCAGCGCGCGGCGGTAGTTCGTCTCGATCATCGGGCCCAGGATGAGCCCCAGCACCGCTGGCGCCAGCGGGTAGCCTCGCCGCAGCAGGGCGAACCCGATGATGCCGAAGAAGAGAGCGGCCCAGGCGTCCGCCGGGTTGCCGCGGAGCGCCGTGGCCCCGATCAGGGAAACGGCCACGATCATGGGCATGAGGATCGCGGGGCGGATGGCCACCACCCGGACCCAGAGCGGGATGCCGAGCCGGCCCACCGCAAACATCGTCGCCACCGCGATGAAGAAGCCGGCGTAGAGGGCGTAGACCAGCCCCGCCCGTTCCGTCATGAGCAGCGGGCCGGGCGCCACGCCCTGCACCGTCAGCCCTCCGAGGAGCACGGCGGCGCTGGCCGAGCCGGGAATGCCGAGCGCGAGGAGCGGAATCATGGCTGCGCCCACGCAAGCGTTGTTGGCGGCTTCGGGAGCGGCGATCCCGGCCGGTTCGCCCTGGCCGAATCGCTCCGGCCGCTTCGCAACCCGCCGTTCCTCGTTCCAGGCGACGATCGAGGCGATCGTTGCGCCGGCGCCCGGGATCACCCCGATGAGGCCGCCGATGGCCGAGCCGCGCAGGATCGAGGGCCAGAGGCCCAGCAGCTCCCTCAGTCGGGGAAACCCGCTCCCCGCTCCGGCAAGGCGGCGGGTTCGCCGTCTGCCGGAGGCGATGGACTCGAGCGCCTCGGCGATCGCGAAAAAGCCGATCAGCATGGGCACGAGAGCGAGCCCGTCCATCAGCAGGCTCGACCCGAAGGTCAGCCGGGGGGCGCCGGTCAGGACGTCGAGGCCGACCACGAAGGCAGTGAGGCCGAGAAGGGCGCTGACGATCCCCTTGAGCGGGTCCTTGCCAACGAGGTTGGCCACGATGGCGAGGCCGAAGACCCCGAGCCCGAAGAACTCCGCCGGCCCGAAGGCGATCGCGGCGCGCGCGAGCGGGGCCAGCGCGGCGACCAGCAGGATCGTTCCCAGCAGCCCGCCGCTCATCGAGGAGAACAGCGAGATGCCCAAGGCGCGACCGACCTCGCCGCGCCGTGTCATCGGGTAGCCGTCGAAGGTTGTGGCAAGGGCAGGGGAACTTCCCGGAACTCCGATCGCGACCGCCGTGATCGATCCCCCGTACTCCGCCGCCATGTAGAGCGAGATCATCATGAGCAGCGCCGGGGCCGGATCGAGGGCGAAGGTCACCGGCAGCACCAGCGCCAGCCCCACGGTGGAGCTCAGCCCCGGGACTGCCCCGGCGAAGACGCCGAGGACGCTGCCGGCCAGAATGGACAGCAGACTGCCCGGCGTCAGCACGCTGAGCAGTCCGGAGAGGAAGTCGGCCACGACGCTTCGGTTCCGGTGACGCTCGGCTTCAGGGCAGGGGCACGCCGAGGAGGGTCACGAACCCGACCTCCACGAGCGCGGTGAACACCAGCGGCACGGCGGCAAGGAGGAGCGGCGAACGTTCACCGGCGAGCGCCATCAGCCCGCCCACCAGCAGCGGCAGCGCGACCAGACGGGGGATGAACGGCGCTCCGGCGAGGAAGGCGGCGACCCAAAGCATCCCGAGCAGGGCTCTCCCGGTCCGTCGTCGCGTCGTTTTGGGGTCCGTCTTCCGGCCGGCTGCTTCACGGAGGGGGCGGAGGACGAGCGCCGCGGCGCATCCCAGGAGCATCACGCCAAGCAGCCTCGGAAAGAACGCCGGCCCCGGCCCGCCGCCAGGGAGCGCCTTGGGATACCCGCCGCTATCCACCAGGATGAGGGCGGCGATCGCCGCGAAGACCCCCGCCTCGACCCAGGGACGGGCGCCCCGGCGCCTACTCACCGACGAGACCCAGCCCGGCGAGCAGTTCCCGGCTGGTCGCCACCTCCCCTGCCATCCAGGCGCCGAAGCTCTCCGGTCCGTCCATCACCGCGTATTCCATGGCCGCCCGCTCCATGTACTCCCGGAACCCGGGAGTCTCGATGGTCGCGAGGAGGCGGCGGCGGAGGTCGTCGCGGAGCGCGGGAGGGAGGTCCGGCGGACCCACCACGCCACGCCAGTGGGCCGGGGTGAGATCGAAGCCCTCGTCGGCGTAGCTGGGGGTTCTGGGAAGCGCGTGGAGCGGCAGGGCGGTGGCGAGGACCCGCATGGTTCCGGCGCGAAGGTGCTCCCGGACGATGTTGTAGTTCGTGTGGACGGCGTCGGTGTGGCCGCCGAGCGCCGCGACCACGGCATCGCCCGATCCCTCGTAGGCGATCCAGCGGATGTCCGGGCTTCCGGCCGCGCCCCGGAGGCGGGCGAAACCGAGCGAGTGCGCCGAGGCGGCCCCGAAGCCCGACACGGAAACGCTGCCCGGCGCCGCCGTCGCTGCTTCGAACAGCCCGTTCAGGGTGCGGAAGGGGCTCTCGTCGCGGACCGCGACGAGGAACGGGTCCACCTGGATGCGCAGGATCGGCGTGAAATCCCCAGGATCGAACGGGATGCGCCCGGTGGCTATGTTCACCGTCCCGCTCGCGGTGAAGACACCGAGGACGTGCGGATCCCCGGCGCGCCGGGTGAGGTACTGCATCCCCACCGCGCCGGCGCCCCCCTGCCGGGTGGACACCGTGACCCGTTGTCCGTCGAAGTGCGGCGGCGCCTCCGCCGCGAGCGCCCGCGCCAGGAGATCCGACGGCCCCCCGGGTGTCGCCCACGACACGATCTCGATCGCCCGCCCCGGAAACGCCACCTCCTGCCTGTCCCCACACGCCGCGCCCACGACCACGACCAACGCCAG
The DNA here is from genome assembly GCA_012271265.1 of Vicinamibacteraceae bacterium. Lineage (GTDB taxonomy): Bacteria > Acidobacteriota > Vicinamibacteria > Marinacidobacterales > Marinacidobacteraceae > JAAXGQ01. Next base: position 5,014 of record JAAXGQ010000096.1, on the reverse strand, counting down.
CACCCACCCCGCGCCGGTTGCGAAGCGGCAGGTCCGGTCCTTCATCGTGCGTCGCCGCGGCGAATTGTCCCACGCTCGCGTGCGTGGCCGGTGGCGAGCGTGCCGGAGATCAGGAAGTACGGCGACGGCGATTGCCGGGTGATGCAGGAGATCCCCCCGGCTCCTCCGGGCGATTCCCCGGTGCCGTGACGCCTGATGGCGGGATCTCGCTGGTGTGGCCGGGGGAGTGGCTCAGGGGCGGAAGATCTTCATGACTTCGTCGCCGAGGTGGTTGATGACCTTGACCGCGATGCGGCCGGTGGACGGTTTCGGGAAGGGGCGGGAGACGTCGCGCTGGAGGCTCTCCCAGGCTTCGCGGTCCACTTCGGCCTTCAGGGTGGTCTCCAGCGCCTTGTAGGGGTTGCTCCGGGTGCCAGGGAAGTAGGCGTGGCGGACGAAGAAGCTCTCGCCGTCGTACTCCGTGTCGATGAACCAGCAGGCGATGTCGTTCGGGCCGTGGCTTCGGATCTCGCCGGTCTGGGGGTGGAAGACATCCACGCCGCAGAGGCGCACCCGGATCTGGTCGGCGCCCGTCGGTTCGACCTCGATGTCGGGCTCGCCGAAGATGACGAAGAGGTTGCCCTTGCCGGTGTTACGGAGGTCGTCGGCCATGTGGAGGTCCGCGTTCATCCGAGCCTTCAGGATCGGGATCCGGCCGAGTTTGCGGAGTTCGCTGGCGTGGGCGTCGTAGGCGAAGGCGCAGGCGACGAGCACGTCAAAGCCCGCCTCGGCTGCTTCCCTGGCGGCGGCGGCGAGATCGGAGCGGGCCACGGTGCCGAACTCGGGTCCGATGAACAATCCGGCACGGCGCTCCTGCCCCCCGTGGGCGTAGCGGCCGTCCGCGGCGACGAGCTCTCCCGGCCAGGGGTTCAGGGAGGAGAAGACGATCCGGTCCTTCTTGCGCGCCTGCTGGACGCCAGCGGTACGCAGGTTCTCCAGGATCATGGACGTGAAGTCCCCGATCTGGCCGCTCCCGGTGCGCGGCTCGGGGGGGTGGGGGACCAGTTCGTCGTCCTCGTCCACCGCGAGGGTGCGGTGGGGAGCGAGGCTCTCGACGGTGAAGGGCCCGGCGACCCGGACCTTCGATTTGTCCTCGAAGGGTTGGTCGTACAGGGTTTCGTAGTCCGCCTTGCGGGCGATCGAAGCGTCAATCTCCGTCTGGCGGGCGATGCGTGCCTGCCAGAAGGCCGACAGCGCGGAGCGAGCCCCTGGCGGCCAGTCCTGCGGGGCTTCCCGCGGGACCTCCCATTCGAGCAGGCCGTTTCGGGGCGCAGGATCGCCGTTCGGGAGGCGGATCGTCCCGTCCGGTGCGGCGAAATCCACGGTCTCGCGTTTCCGGGCGCCGCGGGTTACGGCGAAGGGGGTCTGGTGTCCGCGGAGGGTTTCGTTCAGGCGGCCAAGCGCAGCCTCGACGGCGGGGTGACGCTGCTCATAGATCGCATCAATCTCGGTGTTGTTCGCGATGGCCTTGAGCGTGATGTGAGGAACACGCTTGTACACAAAGCCATGACGAATGTCGCCGGTTGCACGATTCTTGCGAGAGAGAGAGAGAGAGAGAGAGAGAGCTTCTTCCTGAGAGTTTGGCGTCCGCTTCGCGACCTTCGGGACTGTCGAGTAGGGTGTAGAACGGATACCGTGCGCCCATGATCCGCGCCCGAGCCAAAGCAAGAGCGACGCGAGACGTGTCAATCGTAATCCACCGGCGCCCCCACCGCTCGGCGACGTAGGTGGTCGTCCCGGATCCGCAGGTCGGGTCCAGCACCAGGTCACCCGGATCGCTCGTCATCAAGACACAGCGTTGAACGACACGCACGGTTGTCTGGACCACATATGTGAGGGCTGTCGCGGCACTGGTGTCGTTCCAAAGATTGTCAATCTGTTGGTAGGGGAAATCCTCGAAATAGTGCTTGTAACGGGGAATATGTCCAGTATCAGAGAGTCGGCGACTCCTAAGGAGCACGTTCATACCAGCGGCGTGCGTGCGCCAGCTCTTCCTTTGTGCGGCGACTCGACGTCCGAGAAAGCCAAAGGGATACGTGCACGACGGCGTGTACCCGGAGGATTTGAGATCGCTCTGGGCGAATAACCGTGCATCGGCATAGTCGGTGAACCGATACAGGTCGCCCTTCATCTTCGTCACGAAGAGCTGCCGGTATTTCATCGCTTCACGACTTCTTGCGTACCAGAGAATCGCGTCATGCACACGAGGTAGCTCGCCGAATCCAAGGGGCGAAGTCTTGCGGAACGCAATCTCGCGGACGAAATTCTCCTCCCCGAACACCTCGTCCATGAGAGCGCGGACGCGGTGGACGTTCTCGTCGCCGATTTGGACGAAGAAGCTGCCGCTTTCGGTGAGGAGATCCCGGGCCACTGTGAGGCGGTCGCGAAGGTAGGTGAGATAGGAGTGGATGCCGTCCTGCCAGGTGTCGCGAAAGGCCCGGACCTGTTCCGGTTCGCGGCTGATGTGGTCGCGCCTCCCGTCCTTCACGTCCCGGCTTCTCGTAGACCACTGGAAGTTCGAGTTGAACTTGATTCCATAGGGCGGGTCCATGTAGATGCACTGGACCTTGCCGCGCAGGCCCTCCCGCTCCGCCAGACTCGCCATGACCCGGAGCGAATCGCCGAGGATCATCCGGTTCGACCAGTTGCCCCGGTGCTGGTAGAAGTCGGTGCGCTCGGCGCCCTCCGGTAATCCGTTGAAGTCACCGAAGAGCGACGGCGCCGGCGGGTTCTCTTCCTCCCGGCGCGCCTTCGTCTCGCGGAGCAGGTCGTCCACGAGCGCCTTCGGCTGGATCTTCTCCTGGATGTAGAGCGGCGGCGCCGGGACCACCAGATCGGACCAGTCCTGCTCGTCCTTTCCGCGCCACACCAGCTGCGGGTCGAGATCAGCGTTCCGCTTGTAGCGAACCGGAACCGGCTTCCGCTGGTCGCGGGGGATGATGGGCGCGTCCTCCGCACTCGGGATGTTCAGGCGCCCCGCGGACCGGTGGACGGTCGCCGCGACCGCCTTCGCGGCCTTCCGGGGGCCTCTACGTGTTCGCTTTTTTGTGGGCATGGCGTTTGGGCGGTCCTTCGGGCGAAAGAGGCGGAAGGTTCACGACCCGTACCCGGGACAGGTCGAGCTGAGTGGAAGCGCGGTCAATGTCGAACCCCACGACCCGCCCTGCGGCGTCGAGGTCCACCACCAGGCCGGCGGAGATCTCCACGGCCCGAACGCCAGCCTCTGGCCGGAGTTCGATGTAGAGGCTGTCGGTCTCCGGGTAGTAACTCAAGGTCATGGTCAGTTCGAGGTCACGGCCTGAGATCGCGCCGTGCCGGGATGTAACCGGGCACTCCCGGTGATGCCAATCCCGGCTGGAGGGCGGGATGCTCAAAGCCGACCAGCCGGTCGAGGGCGGCAGAGAAATCGGCGGCCATGGTGTCGAGGCTGCTGAGTTCGACGAAACCCCAGCGGCCGCAGGTCCCGAGGTTGTTCACTCCAGGCACCCAGCGGGCGCGCATCGTCTCGGCCTTCGCCTTCGTTTCCTCGTCGGGCTGGCCCTTGATCTCCACGACGAGGTGAACCGCGTCTCCCTCCCCGTTCCGGACGCGCACGATGAAATCCGGGAGGTAGCGGTGGGTCTCGCCGGCGACGCGGTAGGGGACCTCGAAACCAAGCCCGGCGTTTTTCACGTACGCCTCCACGCGCGGTTCGTGCTCGATGAGTTCGCAGAACTTCATCTCCCAACTGCTGTCGCAGACCGCGAAGTTGACATGCGACTTCGTGGTCTCGTGAAGCAGGCGCTTCGACGTGCGGAAGGCGACCTCCGCGCTCGATCCCTCCGGGTTGTAGGGGCTCGTCACCGCCAGCACCCTCCGGTCGCCGGAAGTCCCCGCGGTGATCGCGACGGCGATCCGCTCGCACACCCTCTCGGCAATTTCCTGGTAGAGCAGTTGGCCCGGGTGGGTGCCGCCGATGCAGACCAGGTAGCCGCCGTCGAGCCACTGGCGGACGATCCTCTTCACCTGGCCGAAGAGATGGAGGCGTTCGTCTTCGTCCGGTCCGCGGAGGTGGCGGCGCAGCAGGTCCCGCGTCAGGTGGAAGCCCAGCGTCGCGGGGCGGATGCCGCGGTTCTGCTCCGGGCGCAGGTCTTTCGGAAGGCCGACGATTCCCCGGTTCGTGGTGAGGGACGGCCCCACCAGCTCCGGCGTCAGCTCGAACCGGGAGTCCGGGCTGAACGAGGCGGTGAGGCGGTCGTCGGGAAGCTCCACCCGGTACCCCTCCACGTGGGGAAAGCGGATCTCCAGTTGGTCGCGTTCGGGGATCACCGCGTACACGTGCACCACGGACTTCGGCTTCCCCGGCGGCACCGGGACCGGCTTCGCGGTGAAGTCGAAAGGCACTCCGAGCACGTCGGCGTACTCGGTGTCGAAGCGGCCTTCGTCGTTCAATTCGTAGGACTGCCTCCGCAGCGCCCGACCCACCACCTGCTCGCAGAGCAGTTGGGTGCTGAACGCGCGGACGCCGAGGATGTGGGTCACCGTGTTTGCGTCCCAGCCCTCGGTGAGCATGGAAACGGAGACTACGCAGCGGATGTCCGCCCCCAGCCGGCCCGGTTTTCCCACGGTGTTCATCGCCTCCCTGAGCAACTCGGCATCGGTGAGGTCTTCGGCCGCTCCGGCCCCTTCGCGCGCGGCCTTCTCGTGCCGGAAACGCTCGATCTCGTTCTGTGCCGCCCGGCGGAACGACGCATCGAGCTTGTCACCGGATTCGAGCTGGCGGCTGTCGATGAGCAACGTCCGCGGCCGTGGGAGCCGCTGGCCGTACTCGTCGTAGTTCCGGAAGAGCGCGAAGCGACTGTTTCTGACCGCCGGGGCGCCGTCCTCGCCGGGGAATTCAAGACCGGCGATGAAGTCGTGGACCACCTTCGAGGCGGCGGTGTTCGAGCAGACCACGATGAAGACCGGCGGCCTCCCGATGCCCGCGTCGTGCCAG
>JAAXGQ010000095.1:5847-7307 GCA_012271265.1 Vicinamibacteraceae bacterium | reverse complement strand
CTGCCTGTGGGAGCGAAGGGGCGGCGCAGGCCGGCGAGGACGCCGGCGCTCCATGCGGCGGCGCAGTCGGCACGAGGCTGCCTGTGGGAGCGAAGGGGCGGCGCAGGCCGGCGAGGACGCCGGCGCTCCATGCGGCGGCGCGGTCGGCACCAGACTGCCTGTGGGAGCGAAGGTGCGCCGCAGGCCGGCGAGGACGCCGGCGCTCCATGCGGCGGCGCGGTCGGCAAGAGACTGCCCGAGGGAGCGAAGGTGCGGCGCAGGCCGGCGAGGCCGCCGGCGCTCCATGCGGCGGCGCGGTCGGCACCAGACTGCCTGTGGGACGAAGGTGCGGCGCAGGCCGGCGAGGACGCCGGCGCTCCATGAGGCGGCGCGGTCGGCACCAGACTGCCTGTGGGAGCGAAGGGGCGGCGTAGGCCGGCGAGCACGCCGGCGCTCCATGGGGCGGCGCGGTCGGCACGAAACTGCCGGTGGGAGCGAAGGGGCGGCGTAGGCCGGCGAGGACGCCGGCGCTCCATGAGGCGGCGCGGTCGGCGCGAGACTGCCTGTGGGAGCGAAGGGGCGGCGTAGGCCGGCGAGGACGCCGGCGCTCCATGCGGCGGCGCGGCGCTACTGCTGGCGGGTGAAGATCAGGTCGCGAACTCTGGGGCCGGTTACGGTGAACGCGGTGATCCGGCCGGCGTTGTTGCGGAGGAAGCGCACTTCGGGGAGGAACCACTGGTCGCCGGTGAAGGCGTCGTCGCCGGTCGGGGCGAGGACGCTCGGGGCGTTCCGCCAGTGGCTGGCCACGAGGCGGCCCTCTTCATCCACGGCGAGATCGAATGTGCTGTCGAGTTCCGGGCTGCGATAGCTGCCCGCGTACTCCTGCAGCTGCGCCGCAGTCAGCTCCGGGGCGTCCGGCTCGGACTCGGGTTCGGCAGCCTCTGCCCCGGGCTCCATGAGATCGCCGATGAACACGTCGGCCACCCGGCGGGCCCGTCCGGCGGGATCGCAGTCGGAGACGTTGCAGAAGACCGCGATCGAGAGGTCCTGCTCCGGGAAACGGACGAAGTTCGTCCGGTAGCCCACCCACGAACCCCCGTGGCCGAACGTCGGCAGGCCCCGATAGGCGGTCACCGACAGCCCGTGGGCGTAGTCCAGGGCGTCGCCGTTCGCCAGCACGCCCCGCCGCACCATCGTCCGGATCAGCGCCTCGCCGCCGATCCGCCCGGTCTCGTAGTTTTCCATCCAGAGGAGAAAGTCGTCCATCGTGGTGTGGAGCGACGACGAGGCCAGCGCGGTGAGCTGGTTGGGCATCCGCTGGAAGCCCTCGCCGCCCTCGGCCGGCGCGTAGGACTCCGCCCTCCCGGGCACGATCTCCAGATGGTCGTCCGAGAAGTGGGTTCGGGACATCCCGAGCGGGGCGAAGATGCGCGATGCGGTGTACTCGCGGAAGGTCGTCCCCGACTGCACCTCGATCACCC
>JAAXGQ010000095.1:0-5745 GCA_012271265.1 Vicinamibacteraceae bacterium | reverse complement strand
CGTCGAAGTCCGGCAGCTCGGGCACGTAGCCGCGCACGTCGGCATCGAGGTCGAGTTTGCTCTCGGATTCGAGCAGCAGCGCGGCCATGGCGCCGAACTGCTTGGAAATCGAGGCGATGTCGAAGACCGTCTCCGGCGTGATGCGGACGTCGTGATCGAGGTGCGCGACGCCGTACCCGGCGCGATGGACCACCTCGCCCTTCCACCGAACGCCCACCGCCGCCCCGGGTCGGTCGCCCCGAAGGTCGGCGAAGATCGCGTCGATTTCCGGGTTCGTGGGACCGGCGGATCCGGTGGCGGTCGGGCCGCAGGCCGAGAGGAGCAGGAGGCTGAGCGCGCCGAGGGCAGCCAGGGCGACCGAGGTGCTCCGCTTCATGACTTCGTCCCCTTTCCGAGGTTCTTCAGGTTCGCGTAGTGTCTTCCGGACGGTTCTCCAACATACCCCAACCAGACAGGAGGAGGAAGCGATGAAGCACCTGGTGTGTCTGGCCCCCATCACGGCCCTGAGCCTGATCGCGTGCGGCGCCCCGGAGCGCGCCGGTCCGGAGGTGGACGCGCCCCCGGAGGAAGGGGTCTTCGCCACCATCGCCCCGTTCGGGAGTTACGGCCACGTCCACGATGCCGACAACATCGAGGCCATGCGTCCCCGGGTCATGGGCACGCACGGGGTGATTTCCTCCGGGCACTACCTGGCGACGCAGGCCGGGTACGAGGTGCTCCGGGCCGGGGGCAACGCCTTCGACGCCGGCGTCGCGGCCGGGATGGCTCTCAAGGTACTCAAGATGGACTACGCCGGATGGACCGGGGTCGCGCCGCTCCTCGTCTACAGCGCCGCCGAGGACCGCGTGCTCGCCCGGGTCGGGGCCGGAACCTCCCCCGCGCTCGCCACCCTCGACTACTTTCTGGAGCACGGGAAGTCCCCCATCAACAATGCCCTGATTCCGGCGGACGTGGACGTCTGGCTTGCCGCGCTGGACCGCTTCGGCACCCTCAGCTTCAGCGAGGCCGCAGCCTCGGCGCTTCGCATCGCGGAGGAGGGCTATCACCTCTACAAGATGCAGAAGCGGATGATCGAGGACCACCAGAACGGCATCCTCGCGTTCCCCTACAACCGCGACTTCTGGTTCCCGAACGGGGTCGGCAATCAGCAGCTGGGCGACCTCATGGTGAACGCCGACCTGGGGCGGCTCATCCGCTACCTCATCGACGCCGAGGAACAGGCGCTGGCGGCGGGAGGCAGCCGTTCGGATGGCATCCGGGCCGCCCGGGACGCCTTCTACAAGGGTGAGCCGGCGCGCGCCGTGGACCGGTTCTTCCGCGAGCAGGAAGGCATCGTCCGCTACCAGGACCTGGCGGAATACGAGAGCCGCTGGGAGGAGCCGCTCGTCACCGGCTTTCACGGCTACGACGTGCACGCCGGCGCCGGATGGAGCCAGGGACCGCGCATCATCCTGATGCTCAACATGCTGGAGAACTTCGACCTCCGCGCGCTGGGCTACAACACGCCGGAATACATCCACCTGGTCTCCCAGGTGATCAACCTGGCAATCGCGGATGCGCACCGCTACGTCGCGGATCCCGACTTCGCGCCTCCCCCGGAGAACCTCTACGGGAAGGCGTACGCGCGGGAGCGCATCGGACTCATCGACGACACACGCGCCTTCCCCGACATGCCTCCCTGGGGTGATCCGGAGCGGATGGCGGCGGTGGCGGACGACGCGCCGACGAGCTTCACGGCGCCGATGACGACCCGTGCCCCCGGCGACGCCGACGCCGATCGGGCCCTCTCCAGCGACACCTCCTCCCTGAACGTCATGGACCGGGAGGGCAACGTGTTCTCTCTCACCGAGAGCGACGGCCACACCTCCACTCCGATGATCCCGGGATGGGGATTCGGGCTCGGCGGGCGGATGGGCCAGTTCAACCTGGACCCCGGGCTTGCGAACGTCATGGCGCCGGGGAAGCGGCCCCGGAACACGAACTCGCCGCTCCTGGTGATGAAGGACGGTCAGCCGTTCATGGGACTCTCCACCCCCGGCGGCGACCAGCAGCTGCAGTCGCTGCTCCAGGTGTTCCTGAACGTGGTGGTGTGGGGGATGTCTCCCGAGCAGGCCCTCGACCAGCCCCGTTTCGGCAGCTACAACTTCCCGGGCACCGGGAGCGAGGTGAACGACAACCCCGCCGCCATCAACCTGGAGGACCGGATCCCGGCCGCGACGGCCCAAGCGCTTCGGGCCATGGGCCACGACGTGCGGTCCTGGGGCCTGTGGAACTGGCGCGCCTGCGCCCCCACCGTGACCTGGCGCGACCCCGCAACGGGCCTCATGGTCGCTGCCGGCGACGTGCGCCGGGAGACCGCCTCCCTCGGCTTCTGAACAGGGCGGTCCGGTGATCGGCGCGCACCCCGGTGGCCGCTGCCCCTGCCGCCCGGCAGGGCCTTCGTGATCCGGTCCTGGCCGCCATCGAGACGGCTTGGCCTGTGCCACGCGTGACCCGGCGGCGGACCACCGGCCCGTCAACCAGAATGGACGGGCCTGACCTCGCAGGGCAGAATTGGCCGGCTCGGCCCGACTCCCCGGGGCCGGGCGCCGCCGCATGACCCTCACGCGACTCACCGCCACGGACTTTCGGTGCTTTCGGGAACTGGACGCGCGGCTGGCGCCGCTGACGATCCTGCTCGGCGAGAACAGCACCGGCAAGACCTCGTTCCTCGCGCTCGTCCGGGCCCTGATGGTGGCCAGTTATCGGTCCGAGGTCCCCAACTTCCGTCAGGCTCCCTACGACCTCGGCGGCTTTGCCAACCTGGCCCACAGCCGAGGCGCGCGGGGCGGCAGCGCCACGGCATTCAGCGCTTCGTTCGAAGCCAACCAGAGCGGGCACGAACCGACGACTTCACACGGTTTCGAGATTACGTTCCGGGAGCGCAACGGCCTTCCGGTACCGGTGCGTCGGCGGTTCTTCTCCACAGCCGTGTCCCTGGACGAGAATCGGATGGAATCCGGAAACACAAGATTCTCCGTCGAGACACCCGAAGGCCGGCGCGATTACGGACTCGGAAAGCGGATGCGGATTTCCGGAACGGAAGAGCGACTCTTCGACCCGATCATCTTCGCCTGGGCGCTCGCCGAAGCCGCGACCAACGGAGAGTCCGCATCGTCAGAGAAGACGGCGGCACGACACAGCCGCGAATTCGAAACGCTGGCTCGTTCGTTTGCGGCGGGACGCCGGCACGGGGTTCCCTATTGCAGCGCTCCGATCCGCACCGTTCCCCAGCGTACCTATGATCCATACCCGGCCGAAAACGACCCGGAAGGCGCCGGCATCCCGACGTATCTTGCCAATCTTCTGCAGGGCGATCCGGCGCGCAGCAAACGTCTTGTCGGACAACTCCGCTCATTTGGGGCGGATGCGGGGCTTTTCGACGAGTTCCGCATTGATCGACTGAAGCGACGCGAAGGCAGCGGGCCATTCCAGATCCAGGTTCGCAGGCATTCCGGCAAGAAGAAGGGCCCCTGGCGCAATCTGGTGGACATGGGGTACGGCGTGAGCCAGGCGCTGCCGATCCTCACCGAGCTGCTGCGCCCGGAGGCAGCCCCTCTCGCGCTGCTGCAGCAGCCGGAGGTGCACCTCCACCCGAGCGCCCAGGCAGCGTTCGGGAGCCTCCTGTGCAGACTCACCGGCCCGCGTCGCCAAGTCGTCGTGGAAACCCACAGCGACTACCTCTGGGACCGAGTTCGCATGGACATTCGAGACGGAAAGGCCCGGCTGGATCCGGAGCAGGTTTCGGTTCTCTTCTTCGAGCGCGGGGATCTCGATGTCCGGGTTCACTCGATCCGGCTCGACGGGAACGGCAACGTCATCGGGACGCCTCCCACGTACCGGGAGTTCTTCGAGAACGAAGTACAGCGTTCGATCTGGGCTGGCTGAGATGTGCGCGATCGTGGACACGGATCGCTGGCATCAGGTGTTTCCGACGAGCGGAGGAGCACCCGACCCTCTGCGCGCCTGGCTGCAGCGTCGCGCTGGGTTCCTCGCTTTGGGCGGGAAGCTCCTCCGGGAGATCACCGGCCACAGTCAGCGGCAAAAGCTGGTGCAGGCCTTGATTGCGAGCGGTCAGATCCGTCACTACTCATCGCAGACGATCCGCGAGGAGGAGCGGCGGGTCCGGCAACAGAACCGCTGCCGCTCCAACGACACGCACGTCATCGCCCTCGCCCTCGTGAGCGGGGCTCGACTTCTCTATTCGGGAGACCACGACCTCCGCGAGGACTTCAAGGACCGCCGGATTCTGCGGGGCGGGAGGCTCTACCCGCAGCAGCGGAGCAAACGGCTGCGGGAACACCAGCAGCGAGTCTTGCGCGCCCACCGTTGCCCTTCCGGCCTGCGCCATTCGTGACGCGCCAACCTATCGGGCGCCGCCTACGGGCCCAGCGGCGCCTGCTGCGCGTCAATGCTCGAACAACTCTCAGGGCTCCGGCGGCGAGGTGAACGACAACCCCGGCTGGCCCGCGCGTGACAGGGAACACGACAGGGCCCGCGCCCGCCGCGAGAAGGCCTTGGAGATGGCGTCCGGTTTCGCCTGCGTCCGCGATCTCCACCTCAGCGACCCCCGCGAGCCGGGGTGTCGCCTGGAATCGCGCCGGCTCCGGGAGGAGGCGCCTCCATGAGAGTTTCCCGACGCACGGTGATGACGTCAGCGGTGGCGCCGGCGGCGGTGGCGTGGGCTGCGCGCGACCGCGCCAGCGCTCAGCCGGCGGCGCGCCATTCCAGCTACGACCCATGGATCGAGATTCGACCCGATCACGTCCGCCACAACGTCCGGGAGGTGAGCCGTCTCGTCGAGGGCCGTCCCATCCTGGCCGTCATCAAAAACAACGCCTACGGCATGGGCCTCGTCAACATGGCCCGGATCCTCGAGTCCGAGCCCGGGGTGACCGGATTGGCGGTCGTGAAGTTGAGCGAGGCCATCGCGCTGCGCGACGCCGGGATCAGGACACCGGTCCTGCTGATGGGCCCTTTCGACCTCGCCGACCTCGAGGAGGCGGTCATGCGCGACGTCATGCCGATGGTCTACACCGACCTGGGCGATGCGCTGGACCGCCTGGCGGCCAGGAAGCAGTCAGCGATTCCGGTGCAGGTCTGCGTGGACACCGGGATGGGCCGGGTCGGGATTTCCTTCCGCGAGGCGGCCGGGCTGATTGCCGACCTGGCCGGACGCAGCGGGGTGAACCTCTTCGGGACGATGACCACCCTGAACGAGGATCCCGAGTTCGAGAAGCTGCAGCTGCAGCGATTCCGCGAGGTGCAGGAAATCCTGGCTGCGGGCGGGATTTCCACCGGCCCGAGGCACGCGGCGTCGAGCTTCGCCCTGTTCGACAATCCGGCATCGTTTCTGGACCTGGTGCGGCCGGGGATGGCGCTCTTCGGTCAGTACTCCACCCAGAGGTTCCGTGGGCTGGACGTGGTCGACCTTCGCCCGTCCATGAGCCTGAAGGCGCGGGTGGCGCTCGTGAAGAAGCTGGAGCCGGGCGACACCGCCGGATACGAGGCGGCCTACCGGGCGGAACGCGAGGTCTGGATCGCGACCGTCCCCGCCGGTCACGTGGACGGCGTTCCACGGGTCGCGGCGAACGGCGGGTGGGTGAAGATCCGCGATACGCGCTATCCCATCATCGCCAGCGTGTCCGCGAGCCACACGATCGTCGAGATCGGGTCGGAAAAGACCGTGGAGGCGGGTGACGTCGC
>JAAXGQ010000094.1 GCA_012271265.1 Vicinamibacteraceae bacterium | reverse complement strand
TCGCCCACGTTCACCCGCACCGGAGCGGCGGGGATCCCGGCCGGGCGCCGAGCGCTGACGCCCTCGATGCGGAGGTCCGCGGGCGCCCCGCCGATCCGCGCGCCGAGATCCCGGTAGGCGCGGATCGCGGACCGCACGTCCCCGTTGTCGGGGCCGCCCCGGATGCGGCTGGGGCCTTCGGTGAGGGCGGCGGCGGTGATGAGCCGGTTCGCTTCGTACTTGCTGCCGGGGACCGTGAGTTCGAGATGGAACGGCTGCGGTGGGGGCGAGACGTCCTTCATCGGAGGCCGATCGCGTCGAGCCCGGCCGCGATCGCGTGGGCCGGCAGCTTGTGGGCCCAGCCGCGGGCGCCGCCGCCCATGGGATCGGTCCGCACCCGTCCCACGCCCTCCAGCACGACGAACCGGGGGTGGCCGCGGCGGGCCTTCTTGTCGCCGGGGAGCGCGGCGAGCACGTCCCCCCGGGCGGCGTCCGCCGGCGCCCGCCCAGGCAACCGGGCGGCGGCGAAGAGCCGGTGCACCCGAGCCGCCTCCTCGGGCGGGAGGCATCCGGCGGCGACCGCCGCCTGCGTCTCCGCGACGACCCCGATGGCGACGGCCTGCCCGTGAGAAAGCCGGTAGCCGGTGGCGCGCTCGAGGCCGTGGCCGATCGTGTGGCCAAAATTGAGCACCTCGCGCTCCCCGGCCTCCCGCTCGTCCGCCGCGACGACCCGTGCCTTGGTGCGGACGCTGCGCTCGATGAGCCGGGCGAGCGCTGCCGGTTCCCGGGCCAGCGTGGGCCCGCAGTCGGCTTCGAGCTCGGCAAAGAGGACCGGATCGCTCGTGGCCGCCATCTTGAGCGCCTCCGCCACTCCGTTCCGGAACTCGGCTTCAGGCAGCGTTTCCATCAGCGACGGGTCGATGAGGACTTCCGCCGGCTGCCGGATGACCCCGATCAGGTTCTTGCCGTGGCGGGTGTTCACGCCGGTCTTCCCGCCCACCGAGGCGTCCACCGCGCCGAGCAGCGTCGTCGGGATGGCCACGAACGGAACCCCGCGCAGATAGGTGGCGGCGACGAAGCCGGCGAGATCGGTCAGCACCCCGCCGCCGAAACCGACCAGCACCGTGTCCCGGCCGAGCTGCCGGGAAAGGAGTTCGTCCTCGACGCGGACCTTCTCCGCCCGGGTCTTGTGCCGTTCTCCCGACGGAACGCGAAGAATCGGGCTGGAGCGGGGCAGGGCGGGGCAGAGCCGGTCACAATGAAGGTCGAGCGCGGTGGCGTCGGCGAGGACGGCCACGCGGCGCCCGGGGAAGCGCCGGGCGAGAAGCTCGCCGAGCGAGGCCAGCGCCCCGGCGCCGATGACGATCCCTCCGGTGGGGACCTCTCTCCGAACGGCGATCGGAATCCGGACGGCCATCCCGGAACCGGAACGCGGGTCGCCCCCGGAGGCGGGATCAGGCCGGGACGGACAACGCGGGCTCGGGCCCCGGCGTCGCGAACCCGGTGCTGAGCGGTGGCAGGGTCCTCCGGCCGAGCACCGCGGCCACGCCTCGGACATCGCGCATCAGGTTTTCGAACTGGAAGCGGTGCAGCGCCTGGTCGCCGTCGCAGAGCGCCACCGAGGGGTGGGGGTGGACCTCGACGATGAGGCCGTCCGCGCCGGCGGCGACGCCGGCGAGGGAAAGCGCCGGCACCAGGGTCTTGTTTCCGGCGGCGTGGCTCGGATCCACGATGACCGGCAGGTGGGTCTCCTGCTTCAGAACCGCCACGCACCCGACATCGAGCGTGTTGCGGTAGCCCGTCTCGAAGGTGCGGATGCCGCGCTCGCAGAGGATGACGTTTTCGTTTCCCTGGAGGATGTATTCGGCCGCGAGGAGGAATTCCTTGATCGAGTTCGAGGCGCCCCGCTTCACGATCACCGGCGTCCTGATCCGGCTCATCTCCTTGAGCAGGTCGAAGTTCTGCATGTTGCGCGCGCCGACCCGCACCACGTCGACGAGTTCCGAGGCGATCTCCACGTCGCGCACGTCCATGACTTCGGTTTCCACCAGGATGCCGGTCGCCTCACGGATGCGGGACAGGATGTGCAGCCCCTCGACGCCGAGCCCCTGGAAGGAATAGGGGGAGGTGCGCGGCTTGAAGCAGGAGGCGCGCATGATCTCGATCCCCAGCCCCTTCATCATCCGGGCCGCTTCGAGCCCCTGTTCCTCGCTCTCGAGGGCGCAGGGGCCGGCGATCACCACGAAGTCCTCGCTGCCGAGTTGCTGGCTGCCCACCGGGATGCGGGTATGCGCCCGGCGATGGGTCTTGTTCGCCATCGGATACGGCTTGGGAAGGCCGTAGACCTGCTCCACGCCGGGCTGGGCGCTCCACTGGGTCTCCGATTCGCCGGACAGATCACCCAGAACGTGGATGTGCGTGCGGACCTGAGCTCGATAGACGACGCGGTCCAAACCCTTGTCCTCGATGCGCTGAAACAGCTGCTGCATGTCCTGCTCGGTGGCCCAGGGGGTGAGGATGAGCACCATCGTGGCGGGCTCGTTCGGTTGTCGGCTCATGGTTCGGAAGTGTCGGGCGTCAGGTCGAGATAGTTCCCAAGCAGCGCACGCCCGGAGGGGGTCAGGATGGATTCGGGGTGAAACTGCACTCCCCAGACGGGGAGCTCCCGATGGCGGAGGCCCATGACCTCGCCGTCGTCGCTGGAGCGGGCGGTCACCTCGAGGCCGGACGGAAGCGGCTCGTCGACGACGAGCGAGTGATAACGGGTGGCGTCGAACGGGTTGGCGAGGCCGCGAAAGACGCCGCCGCCATTATGGCGCACCGGAGATGTCTTGCCGTGAACAAGGCGTTTCGCCCGGCGAATCTCTCCCCCCCAGGCCGCGGCGAGCGCCTGGTGGCCGAGACACACGCCGAGAATGGGCGTCTCCCCGGCGAGCGCCCGCGTCAGTTCCATGGAAATCCCCGCCATCTGCGGAGTGCACGGACCGGGCGAGATGACGATGCGCGCCGGGCGGAGGGCCCGGACTCCGGCGATGTCGATCTCGTCGTTTCGCACCACCTTCGGGTCGGCGCCAAGTTCTCCCAGCAACTGCGCCAGGTTCCACGTGAAGGAGTCGTAGTTGTCGAGGACGAAGGTCATGAGGGACGCCGCCGGCGCTCAGTCGAGGCCGGCGTGGGCCATCCGCAGCGCGGCGACGATCGCGCTGGCTTTCTTGCGGCTCTCCTCGAACTCCGCCGCCGGTTCCGAATCGGCGACGACGCCGCCGCCGGCCTGGAACCAGCCCACACCGTTTCGGGCAACCAGGGTGCGGATGGCGATCGCCGTATCGGAGGCGCCTCCGTAGGAGAAGTACCCCACCGCGCCGCCATAGACCCCGCGTCGCTCCCGCTCCAGCTCGTCGATGATTTCCATGGCGCGGATTTTCGGGGCGCCGGTCAGGGTCCCGGCGGGGAAGGTGGCGCGGAGGGCGTCGAAGGCGTCGCACCCGGGGCGGAGCCGCCCGCGGACCCGCGAGACGATGTGCATGACGTGGGAATAGCGCTCCACCGACATGAAGTCGTCGACGTCGACCTCTCCGAACTCCGCGACCCGGCCGATGTCGTTCCGGGCGAGGTCCACCAGCATCACGTGCTCCGCGCGTTCCTTCTCGTCCGCGAGGAGCTCCTCTTCCAGTGCGAGGTCCTCCTTCGAGGTGCGGCCGCGGCGACGGGTTCCGGCAATGGGCCGGGTCTCCACGAAGCCGCCCTCCGTGCGCGTCATCATTTCCGGTGAGGCTCCGGCGATGACCAGATCCTCGAAGTCCAGGTAGTACATGTAGGGGGACGGATTCACCACCCGCAGCGCCCGGTAGAAGTCGAACGGGTGGACCTCGAGCGGTGTCTGGAAGCGCTGGGAGGGGACGACCTGGATGATGTCGCCGGCAGCGACGTACGCCTTGGCCCGGCGCACCATCTCCAGATATTCGGCGCGGGTGACCCCAGAGACCGGCTCTGCTGGCGGGGCAGCCACAGGGTCGGGGCGGGCCGGAAGCGGGTCGCGAAGGCGGGAAGCGACTGCGGCGATGCGGGCGCCGGCGGCGTCGTAGGCCTCGTCGGGGTCCGTCGCGCCGCCGGTGGCGACGTTCGCGACCACCTGGAT
This sequence comes from Vicinamibacteraceae bacterium, assembly GCA_012271265.1. Classification (GTDB taxonomy): domain Bacteria; phylum Acidobacteriota; class Vicinamibacteria; order Marinacidobacterales; family Marinacidobacteraceae; genus JAAXGQ01. Next base: position 1,850 of record JAAXGQ010000094.1, on the reverse strand, counting down.
GACGTTCCGGGCGCGGTCGAAGCCGAGCACGGTGTCCGTGAGCAGGAACATGGCGTCCGGGAGAGCCAGGGAGTCCTCGACGCTGTCCGGCAGCCGCTCGAAGCTGCGCACGGCGTCGTAGGCGAGGTAGCCGACGAGACCGCCGTGGAAGGGCGGGACGCCTTCGGGGGCCGCCGGACGAATGCCGCGCAGGAGATCGCGAAGAGCGGAAAGCGGATCATCCGTGGAAAGGCTCTCGACGGTGCCGGAGGCCAGGCGGCGGGTCTCGACCCGTCCGCCGCGCACGGTCACGACTGCCCTCGGATCGGCGCCGGTAAAGGAGTACCGGGCGACCCGTTCGCCTCCCTCCACCGATTCCATGAGAAAGGCCGGGCCCCGGTTCCCGATGCGCAGGAAGGTCGAAACCGGCGTGTCGCAGTCGGCCAGGATCTCCCGCCACACCGGAACGAGATTGAACTCGCGGGCGAGGGCGCGGAATTCGCGGCGGGAGGGATGAAGCAATCGGAGCGCCGGCTCGGCGCCGGTCGATTCTAGTGAGCGGACCGCCGCCGGCCGGGGCCCCGCAATGCTCCGGGCTCCTTTCCGATTACGCTTCTGCCCCCTCATGGACCTTCACGAACTGCGCCGGCAGCTGCGGCGGACGGATCGCGCCATCCTCGACGCCTGGGCGCGTCGGGACGCAATCACGGCGGCCATCGGCCGGCTCAAGCAGACGGGAGGCCGGCCGATCCTGGACCGGACGCAGGAGCAGCGGGTCATCGGGCGGGCCCGGGTCATGGCGGCCGAGCGCGGCCTGTCGGAGGACCGCGCGGCGCGGCTCATGGCGCTCCTCATCGAATCCTCGCTCGGCCGCCAGGAGGACATTCGGGTCCGGGCGCAGGGTCTCGGCGCCGGCCGTCCGGCGCTCGTCATCGGCGGCGGCGGCCTCATGGGCCGGTGGTTCTGCCGCTTCCTCGATCTCCAGGGCTACGACGTGCACGCCGCGGATCCCTCGGGCGGTCCCGACGGGGTGCCCACGACGGGCGACTGGCGGGAAACCCAGGATGCCTTCGCGCTGACGGTGGTGGCGGCTCCGCTCGGGATCAGTTGCGGCATCCTGGAGGAGATCGCCCGACGCAAGCGGGAGGGACTCATCTTCGACATCGGCTCCGTCAAGGCCCCGCTCGGCCCCGGACTCGAGGCCCTCAGCGACAGCGGCCTCCGGGCGGCTTCGGTTCATCCGCTGTTCGGGCCCGACGCCACTGTCCTGCGCGGCTGTCAGGTGCTCGTCATGGAGATCGGGTCGGAGGAGGCGGCGGACGAGGCGGAGGCGGTCTTCGCCGGCACCATGGCTCGCGTCCTGCGGATCCCTCTCGAGGAGCACGACCCCCTCATGGCGTACGTGCTCGGCCTCTCGCACGCTCTGAACCTCGCCTTCGTGCAGGCACTCTCGGAGAGCGGCGAGCGGGCCCGGCGGCTGGCGCGGCTTTCCAGCGTCACCTTCAACCGTCAGCTCGAGGTGACCGCCGCCGTCGCCGGCGAGAACCCCCACCTCTACTACGAGATCCAGCACGCAAATCCGCACGGAGGCGAGGCTCTGGAGCACCTGGCCGCGGCGGTGACGAACCTCTCCCGGATCGTCGGCGAAGGGGATGAGTCTGCCTTCGTGGACCTCATGTCCGCTGGGGCCGCCTACCTCGCCGAACGCGCCCACCACACCGACTCCGCTCCCCCGGACGCCGACTAGGAACGGTACGGAGGCCCCTTGGAGCGCCGGCGTCCTCGCCGGCCTGCGCCGCACCCTCCGTCCCTCACGCAGTGTCCTGCCGAACGCGCCGCCATGCCGAAGGACCGTGGGCCGGTGAGGACAC
>JAAXGQ010000093.1 GCA_012271265.1 Vicinamibacteraceae bacterium | reverse complement strand
CTGCTCATGCTGACGCCCGGCGCGCTCCACGCGCAGGGCACGAGCCCGTGGGTGGACGCGGTGAACGAGCTACAGACGCAGTTCACGGGGCCGATCGCGCGGGGGCTGTCGCTGATCGCGATCGTGGTGGGCGGGCTGATGTTCGCGTTCGGCGAGGGCGGGAGCAAGCGCACGCTGGCCGGCATCATCTTCGGGATCGGGATGGCCGTGGGCGCGGTCAACTTCCTGGGCTGGCTGTTCTGATGCGGGGATTGACGCGCTGGCCGGGCTACGCGGCGCTCAACCGTCCGCTGACGGTGCTGGGCGTGGAGCGGCGGCTGTTCCTGCTGGGCGCGACGCTCGCGGTCGCGGTGTGGAACGCGACGGCCTCGCTCGTGGCGGGCGGGGTGGTGTTCGCGGGCTGCTACGGCGCGGGCTGGCTCGCGGGCCGGAGGGACCCGGCCATGCTCGCCGTACTGAGGAACGCCGCCCGTTATCCGGTACGGTTCGATCCGGGCAAGTGGGCGGACGAGCCCTGGCATCTTCGCATCCGGACGGACTCGAAGTGAGAGTCGCGGAGGAACGCCGGGCCTACGAGAAGGCGGGCTCGCTGGCCGAGGAGCTGCCCTACTGGGGCTGGCTCGACGACGGCCGCACCTGCCTGACCCGTGCGGGCGAACTGGTCGCGGCGGGCCGGATCCGGCCCGCCGCTGTAGACGGGCGCACGCCCGAGCAGATCGACCGGGTGCTCGGGCTCTGGCAACGGTTGATGTCGGGGCTCGGTTCCGACACGCGCCTCCAGTTCCACATGCTCCGGCGTCCCAGTCTCGCCGAGGATCCAGACGACCGCGGCTCCGACATCGCGTCCCTGTCGGGTCGCAAGCGAAGCGCGTTCCTCGCCGGGCGCGTCCAGCGGCTCGAAGCGTTCGTGGTCTGGTCGCACGACCCGGGCCTCCGCCCGGCGGGTGGAGGTTCCGGGCCGGGAATCTTGTCGCGGCTCGCGCGAATCCGGAAGCGCCGCAGCAAGACGGCAGCCACCTATCTGGCCTCGGAGATCGAGACGGCGGCGGGCCGGTTCCGCGCGATGATCGACGCGGGCCGCTCGCTGGTCGCCGAACACACGCCCGTCGAGATGCTGGGAGCCGCTGAAGCGTCCCGGCTTCTATCCGAACTCATCAACCGCCCCGGCACGTTCTGGGACGGCGCGACGGGGAGCGGCATGAACTGGCGGCTCGCGGTCTCGGAAGTTGAGGCGGAGCGCTCGCACCTCAAACTCGACGGCGAGCCGGTCATCCTCTATTCGCTGCTGTCGCCGCCCGGCCAGGCGCACGCGAACCTGCTCAGGGACCTCTACTGCCTGGACGCGGTGACGACCGTCTCGCTCGAATGGCGGCCGTGGACGGTCGAGGCGGCGCGGCGCCGGATCCGGAGCGCCCAGCGCCACTACTTCTCGCGGCGCTACTCGATGATGGCGCACGCGCAGGACGCCCAGGGCACGGCGGCGGCGATGGTCGATTCGGCGGCGGCCGCCGAGTCCGACCGTCTGGGAGCCGCGCTCGTTGAACTCGAAGCCGACGGCGTGGCCTACGGCGAGGCGTCGCTGACCGTGGCGCTGCACGGCGAACTCGAACGGATCGAACGTCTGGACGGCGATGTGCGCCGCCTCTTCGCCGCGCACGACGCGAAGGCGATCCGGGAGGGTTACGGCCAGTTGCCCGCGTGGTTCGCACGGCTCCCGGCCCAGCCGAGGCGCCGACAGGTGCGGCGCGTGTTCGTGTCGGCCGGTCTCGCCGCGTGCCTCGCGCCGGTGTTCGGGCCGCCCAAGGGGAACCGGAAGAGTCGGCATCTCGACCGTGAGCCGCTGGCGGTGTTCGAGACGCCGTGGCGCACGGCGTACCGCTACGACCTGTTCGCTGGCGACGTGGGCCATACGCTGATCCTGGGAGCGACGGGATCCGGCAAGAGCTTCACGCTCAACTTCCTGCTGGTCGAAGCGCTCAAGTACGACCCGCGCATCCTGATCCTGGACCTTGGCGGCTCCTACCGCTGGCTGACCCGGTTCCTGGGCGGCCGGTATCTGGAGCTCGCCCCCGGAGAAGCGGAGGCGACGCTCCGGCTCCAGCCCTTCGCGCTGCCGCCTACCACGCGGACGTTCCAGTTCCTCACGGGCTGGGTCCTTCGGCTCCTGAAGCTGGGCGGCTTTGATGCGACCGGCGCGGATACAAGCGAGATCCGGGCGCGGATCGAGGACCTGTACGCGCTCGGGACGGAGCGCCGGACGCTCACCGTGCTGGCCGGTTCGTTGCCGTCCGCGATGTGGCCCGCGCTGAGCCGGTGGACGGAGGGCGGCGCGTGGGGCGCGTTCTTCGATAACGCGCCATCGGGCGGCACGGACATCGAGTTCCGGGACTGGCAGGTGATCGACTTGGCAGGCGCGGCGGAGCACGCCGATCTGTGCGAGGCGGCGCTCGCCTACCTGCTGGAACGGATGCGTCTGGAGATCGAGGACCCGGCTGAGACGGCGCGGCTCAAGCTGATGGTCGTGGACGAGGCGTGGCGCTACATGCAGGACCCCGCCGTGCTGAACTACCTGGCCGAGGCGGCCAAGACTTGGCGGAAGAAGAACGCCGCGCTCGTGCTCGCCACGCAGTCCGCTGTGGACGTGACGGGCACTCCTGGGGCGTCGGCCCTTCTCGAATCGATCCCGACCAAGCTCTTCCTCGCCAACGCCGAACTGCCGGACGAAGTAGGGGCGCTGTTCCGGCTGAACGAGTCGGAGGTCGCCCGGATCCGGGCGCTGACGCCCAAGCGCGAACTGTATCTCCGCCGGCCGGACGAGGCGGCGGTGCTCCGTCTGGAAGTCGATCCCGAGAGCTACTGGCTCTACACCTCCTCGCCTCTGGACGCCGAGAGGCGCGCCGAGGCCGTGGCGAGGCACGGACTGGCCCAAGGCTTGGCAATGCTCGCGGGCCGAACCTACCCCACCCCACCAACCGAGAGGACGCGAACACCATGAAAGCAACTCCAACCGCAGCGATCCTGCTGGGGATCGTCGTAGTTCTGCTGACGCTGCTCCTGGCTGTGGCTCCCTGCGATGCCGCCGCGCTGCAAGCGAACGCCGATGCCGCCTACCTGCGCGTGCCGGTGCCGGAGGAAGGGGAAGAGCGGATCCCCCGGCTCCGCGCGCGCGTGCGTCATACCACGGTCATCGTGCTCCCGGCCGGAGAGCGGATCCTCGATTTCGTGACCGGCGACTCCGAGTACTGGCACCTGACCGGCGCGGCGAACGTCGCGTACCTCAAGCCTCTGGCCGAGGACGCCGCGACGAACGTCGCGCTCGTCTGCGAGTCCGGTCGCATCTACTCGTTCCTCGTCTCCGAGCATGGCGAGGAGCCGCCGCATCTCGTGGTCCGCATAGAGGCGGGCGCGGAGGCGGCGGCCCTGTCCGGAGTTCCCGGGTTCGTCGCACGGAGCGAAGTCTCCGCCTATCGCCAGATGGCCGCCGAGGCGGTCGAGGTTGCAGGGACGGCCCGCGAGGAGGCCGAGGCAGGGATCGCCGAGGCGCGGGAGCAGGCTGCTGCCGAGGTTGAAGCGTTCCGTGCCTCCTACCCCGAGCGGCTGCGGTTCGAGTACCGGCTGGACCGTGACGCCTCCGAGCGGCCGTTCCGGGTCGAGGCGATGTGGCACGACGGGGAGTTCACCTATCTCCGTTCGCGCGCTCAAGAAGCGCCCGCGCTCTACGAACTCCGGGACGGCGAACCGAGCCTGGTCGCGTTCGATCTCACCGAAGACGGCCTCTACATCGCCCGTCGCGTCCTGAACGACGGCTGGCTCCAGATCGGCGAGGAGCGGCTGCGCTGGCGGTTCGAGCCCGTGGAGGGTTCGAGATGATCCGCTGGAAGCAGTTGGTGAAGGAGCCGAAGGGCGCGCTGCCGGGCGGCGTCGTCACGAAGGTTGGGATCGCCCTGATTACCGTGCTCGTGGCCGGGCTGCTGTTGTCCTCGTCGTTTTCCGGTCCCGACGAGACGGTCGAGGGCGTGGCCCCCGCGCCGGCGCGGCCCGTGGACGACCGCACGGGCCGGTCGCTCGACGGGCGCTTCAGCGACGAGACCGACCGCCAGAGCCAGCAGGCGGCGGCCGATGCGGACCGGGAACGGGGACAGTCCGGTGCCTCCGGGCGGGAAACAGCCGGACAGGACACGGCGGCGGGTTCAGGAAGCGGCGGGAGCGGCATGGGCCGAGCCGAGTTCGAGCTTCGCGAGGCGCTGCGGCTGGAGGAGGTGGAGCGCGGGACGCGCTCGCTCCGCTCATTCCCCGTCGCGCAGTCGCACCGCGATCCGAACGGACCCCCGGACGCGGCGGCGTCTCCCTTGGTGTCCGAGTCTCCCGACGCGGCACTCGACGGGGCGCTCGCCTCCCTCGGGCAGTCCCTCGCCGCTCTTGAGGCCGAGATGACGGCGGGGCTAGCCGCCGGAGAGTTCGCGCCCGGGGTCGAAGGCCCGGCACTGCAGGCGGATGTTCCCGCTGCGCCGCGCACCTCCGCGCCCGGCCGTTTCGTGCGGCCGCACGAAACGCCGGGCTGGGAGCGCATCCACGAAGGCACCTTCCTCGACGCGGTGCTCATCACCCAACTCTCGGGCGAGTTCCCCGGCCCGGTGCTCGCCATGGTGTCGGCCCCGCTCTATTCGGCCGACCGGCAGCGGGTGCTAGTCCCGCGCGGCGCGCGCATCGTCGGCACGGCCCGGGCCGTCGAAACCCAAGACCAGAGCCGCCTCGCCGTCTCGTTCCACCGGCTGCTGCTCCCCGATGGAAGCTGGATCGACCTTGAGTTCACCGGCCTGAACCAGGTGGGCGAGAGCGCGCTCCGCGACCAGGTGAACCGCCGCTACCTCTCGACGTTCGCCGCCGCCGGGGCGGTCGGCGCGCTGAGCGGGCTCACGCTTGCGGGAGCCTCGCCATACGGACTTCAAGCGGGCGTCGGCCAAGGGCTCGGAGGCAGCGCCACCTCGATGCTGGACCGGTATCTGAACCGGATGCCCGACATCACGATCCGCGCGGGCCACCGGCTCCGCGTCTGGCTCACCTCCGATCTCCTGATCCCGACCCCCATCCGCGCTGAACACCGCTGACACGAAAGGACTCTTCCATGCGTCACCGCATCTTCACCTCCGCCCTTCTCGTCACCGTCCTGCTCCTCGCGGGCGCTCGTCCCGCGAGCGCGCAGTTCGACTTCGGGAGCTGGTTCCAACGGGCCACGATCATTGCGAACCAGATTACGCAGATCTCGCACCAGGTCACCCAGATCCGGTCGATGGCCCGCCAGCTTACGGAACTGGAGGACCAACTCGACCACATGGAGCGCGCCGCCAAGGGCGAGATCGACGCGCTGCTCCGGCCGTTCTCCGACCTTGCCGCCGATCCGGTCGGCCTCGTGCGCGACGGCCTCGGTTGGCGATCCGATTTCACTGGCCCGGCCCGCGGAACCGTCGATGCCGTTCGCGCGATGGGGACCGGGCGCTCGTTCACGCGACACTGGAGAACTGCCCGCAACGCCGCCGACCGGGTGTCGGATGCCGACATCCTGGCTCTGTTTGCGAACCTTCCGCCGCAGGCAGCCGTGCGGGCGCTGGAGGACCACCGCCGCGCCCGCGAGGCCGCCGACCGGCAGCGGGTCTTGGACTACGCGGCGCTCGACGCGGCGGCGGCGCTCGCCGGGACCATCGAAAGCGCCCGAGGCTCGTTCGGCGATCTCACCGCGAACGGCAACTTGTCAAACACGGCCCTTCAGCAGGCCGAGGTGGCAGCCGCGCTGAGCCAGGGACGGATCAACGCGGCCCTCGGCCAGGTGCTTGCCCACGAGGCCGCCCGCGAGGCGAGCCGGGCGAGGCAGGCCGAACTCGCTCACCTCGAATGGCTGGGCCGCTGGCACGATGGCCGGGCGCGCGCGAACGCACTCGCCGGGACGATGCGGAACGCGGCCTCGCTGAACCGGGCCGCGCTCCGCGACGGGCTCCTGTTCCGCGTCCCCTCGTTCTACCGGTAGGGCGCGACGGCCATGCAACTGCCCCCGCAGTCCATCGATCCGAACGTCCCGGCGCAGATCCCGCCGGATCAGCTTCAGGACTTCAAGAGCTTCCTGGACATCGTGCTCGACACCGTCGTCGGCGGAGCCGCGCCCGACGTGCACGCGCTCGGGCTCCAGCTCTGGGGCGGGCTCGCCGCCGTCATGGTCGCATGGACCGGCCTCAAGATCGCGTTCAGCGGCACGTTCCAGCCCTGGGAGATCGTGAAGCTCGTGATCGGGATCGCGATC
>JAAXGQ010000092.1 GCA_012271265.1 Vicinamibacteraceae bacterium | reverse complement strand
GAAGCGCCGGATCAGTTCCTCGAATACCGTGCCCATGCCGTGGTTGTCGAGGCCGGGGTGCCGGATCGCGCCGCCGGTGTCCATGACCGGATCGGGGCCCAGGTTGATGTCCGGCGAAGTCAGTTTCTCGATCAGCGAGCCCAGGGCATCGGCCCGGTCGAGGCGCGGGATCTGGTTGCGGAACTCGAAGTTGTCCAGGATGTCCTGCACGTTGGGCGAGAACCCGTCGAGGTAGTCCACGAAGTCGGCCCGGAGCTGCTGCCTCCCGGCCCGGGACCGGAGGTCACGGAGCGTGAACTGCGAGGTGTTGTGGAAGGCCTGCCCCGCCGCCTGCCGGAGCGCGGCGTCCTGGTTCGCGACGCCGGCGTCATCCAGCGTGGCTTTCATGGCGAGCACGGCCTGCTTGGTGGGCTCCAGCACCGCGTCCAGCCGCCGGAGCACGGTCATCGGGAGAATCACGTCGCGGTACTTGCCGCGGACGTAGACATCGCGGAGCACGTCGTCCGCGATGCCCCAGATGTAGTTGGCGATCCAGTTCAGGTTGGGCGCGGTCATGCGGGTCGTGAGGTGGTCGCTGGCGAGCTTCGCCCACGCGCCGGACCCTCGTGCGACAACCTGCCGGCCGCGAGGAGGCTCTGGCAGAGGGCGGGCGCCCCATCCGCGCGGGCAGCCGGGCGGCCGTTCGTGGGCCTGACCCGGTTCATGGAAGATTTTGGATGCGGGGCTGGAACACCTTGTGGAGCCGGTCCAGCTTCTCCACGAGCCACCGGTAACACTCCCGGCGCTCCGACTCGACGCGCCAGTCGGCTGCCCTGCGGAAGCGCACCCGCCGGGCCTCGACGCCTTCTTCGGAGTGCCACTCCGGCTTGCCGCGGAGTGCGGTCTCGATCTCCTCGCGGTGGTTCTTCAGCGCTTCGAAGTGGTGTTTCGCGTCCGGAGGCTTTATGTAGAACTCGGCCCGGATCTCGGGTTCATTCACAGTCTCGTCCCAAGTGGCGAAGGCGACCAGGCTGAAGCCGGCCTTGCCGATGGCCATGTCCATGTTGGTCCTCGGCGATGGGGCAGTCGGTTGGATTCTCTTCGCCTGTTTGGTGGCGTATTCGTGGAACCCGCTCCAGAATTCAAGCCGCTTCTGTTGCAACGGCGTCGGCGGGCGGGGCTTCCACCTTATGGCCCTCGTCCATTCGTTCGGCATCGCCACGATGTTGAACTTCGGGGCGCGAGCCGAGTCGCCGATCCGCCAGACCTCGATCTCGACGCCGAAGAACGCGATCTCCGCCCCCGTGTGCTCGTTGAGCCAATCCAGCGCCCCGCGATGCTCGGAGGTGAACCTCCTCGCGATCCAGATCACCGTCAGCGCGTCGAGTCCCGCCGCGTAGGTGAGGATCTGCCCCAGGTGGGTGTGGTTGGTCTTTTCGAGCTGGTTTTCGATGAGAACGCAATGGCTCGTCGCGGTGTTCGTGGCGACGATGTCGGCGGAGAACCTGCCTACACCCTCCTCGGTTCGCGCATCCTCGAGCTCCAATCCGAGCGTTTCCCCGAGAAGTCGCAGGTTCTCGGGCTGGGCGAGCCACGGCGTGAAGTCCTGCGCTTCGTGCTCCCATACCGTGCGGAGGTCCACCGGCTCCAGCCGGGCGAGCGCCTTCAGGCGGTCAGGCATCCGGCTCGCCTGACCCCGGACCGCCCGTCTGCATGGCGCGCCAGACTCTCTCCGGGGTGAGCGGCGTGTCGAGGTGCTCGACGCCGAAGGGACGCAGCGCGTCCATCACCGCGTTCGCCACGGCGGGGGTGGAGCCGATCGTGGCGGCCTCGCCGATGCCCTTCACGCCGAGCGGGTTGATCGGCGTCGGCGTCACGGTGCGGCGCAGCTCGTAACGCGGCAGCATGCCGGCGCGCGGCACCGCGTATTCCAGCAGCGAGGCGGTCAGCAGGTTGCCGCCCTCGTCGTAGACCGCGTTTTCGAAGAGCGCCTGCGAGATGCCCTGCGCCAGCCCGCCGTGGACCTGGCCCTCCGCGAGCAGCGGGTTGATGACCCGGCCGCAGTCGTCCACCGAGATGTAGCGGACGATCCCGACGGCGCCGGTCTCGGGGTCGATCTCCACGGCAGCGAGGTGGGCGCCGAAGGGGAACGTCGAGCCCGGGGGCCGGAAATCCACGTCCGAAGTCAGCAGCGAGGCTGCGCCCTCCGGGGCGTCGCCCGAGTAGGCGAAGGCGGCCACGGCCTCCCACCCCACGCCCCGCGCCGGCGAGCCGGCGACGAAGAACCGGCCGGCCTCGAAGCGGATGTCTTCCGGCGCCGCTTCGAGAAGCCGGGCCGCGAGCCGGCGCGCCTGCTCCCGCACCGTCTCCGCGTTCCGAAAGATCGCCGATCCGCCGACCGGGGCGCTGCGGCTGCCGAAGGTTCCGATCCCCCGCGGGCACTCGTCGGTGTCGCCGGTCAGCACCGTGATCCGCTCGGGGTCCACGCCCAGCTGGTCGGAGGCGATCTGCGTCCAGGCGGTCTCGTGCCCCTGCCCGTGCGGCGAGGTTCCGCTGCGCACCGTTACCGAACCGTCCTCCTCGACGGTGACTCCGCCGGCCTCCCAGGGACCGAATCCGCAGATCTCGACGTAACTCGCGAGGCCGATTCCGAGCGGCCTGCCGCCCTCGACGCGCCGCCGCGCCTGCTCGGCGCGCAGGCCGGCGTAGTCGCCCGCTTCCAGAGCCAGGTCGAGCGCCGCCTCGTAGTCGCCGCTGTCGTAGCGGAGCCCCGTGGCGGTCTCGCAGGGGAAGCGGTCCTTCGGGATGAAGTTCCGCCGCCGGATCTCCGCCGGGTCCAGGCCGAGGCGTCCCGCGAGCACGTCCAGCATCCGCTCGATGAGATACGTCGCTTCCGGGCGGCCGGAGCCCCGGTAGGGCTCGTTGGGCGCGGTGTTCGTGAAGGCGCCCTCCGCGTGGGCGTGGACCGAGCGGATGTCGTAGGGGCCGGGGATCATCGCTCCGGTGAGTGAGGGGGTCGTCGGCCCGGGGCGGCTGTAAGAAGCCCCGGAGTCGTAGAGCAGGTCCAGATCGCAGTGCCGCACCCGCCCGTCCCGGTCGGCGGCGACCCCGAAGGTGACGAACAGGTTGCGCCCGTGGCTGGTGGTCTGGAAGTCCTCGGTGCGGGTGGCCGACCAGCGCACCGGGCGCCCGAGCCGGAGCGCCAGCCAGGGTACGAGAATCTCTTCGGGATAGAGGTTCGCCTTCGCCCCGAAGCCGCCTCCGACCTCGGGTGCGATGGCGCGCAGCCGTTCCCGGTCGATGCCCAGGATGGCCGCCACGCTGGATCGGGTCCGGTGCGCGGATTGGGTCGAGGTCCACATCGTGACCCGGTCGCCGTCGACCCGCGCCGCGACCGCACGGGGCTCCATGGCGCTGGGGATGAGCCGCTGGATGCGGAAGTCGAGCGAGACCTCGACCTCGCCCGGTTGCGCCGGCGGGGCGCCGTCAGGATGGAGATCCCAGACGAAGGCGCGGTTCCCGGCGACCTCCGGATAGAGGGGCTCGGCGCCTTCGGACCGCGCCGCCCGGGAATCGCCGGCGCCGGGGAGGTCTTCGTAGTCCACGAACACCAGCTCCGCCGCGTCCGCGGCCTCGGCGGCGGTCCGGGCGACGACCGCCGCGACCGGATCGCCGACCATCCGTGCCTTGTCCTCCGCCAGCGGGAAGTGGGGCGGCAGGTGAAGCTCCCGGAACCCGCCGGAATCGGGGGAGCTACCCACCGGGAACGGGCGTTTCAGGGTCGGCAGGACGTCCTTCGCGGTGAAGACGCCGACCACTCCCGGGGCGGCGGCCGCCTCGTCGGTCTCGATGGAGAGGAGACGGGCGTGGGGGTAGGGGCTCCGCGCCAGAGCGAGGTGCAGGCAGCCGGGAAGCCGGATATCGCCGGTGTAGAGCGCCCGCCCGGTGACCAGCCTCGGATCCTCCCGCCGGCGGACCCGCTCGCCGATGGTCTGGGTTCTGATCGCCAACCGTTCCCGCCGTCCGAAGGGGCGGGATTCTACCGACGCCCCCCTGGAGCGCCGGCGTCCTCGCCGGCCTGCGCCGCATCCTCCGTCCCTCAAGCAGTCTCCTGCCGACAGCGCGGCCGTGCGGAAGGACCGTGGGGGGGAGGCCCACGGCCCCTGCCCGCGTGCGGCGTTGGCCGGTGAGGACACCGGCGCTCCATGCCGGCAGTGGCCGGTGAGAGCGCCGGCCCCCTGGAGCGCCGGCGTCCCCGCCGGCCTGCGCCGCACGGTCCGTCGAAGGAGACGACGCCAGCCGGTCGGTCGCGCGCGAGGACTACCGCGACGCCCGCACCACGGTCAGCCTGGGCGCCGGCGAATCGGCCGACTTCGAGATCGTCACGGACTTCGCCCCGGAACGCGTCCTGGTGGATCCGGACGTCCTCGTCCTCCAGCTCCGCCGCGAAGCCGCCCTCTTCGAGTTCCCGGAATGATCCGCGCATCCGGCCGGGACCGCGTTCTCCGCCGCGCCCCAACCTGGAGCGCCGGTGTCCTCACCGGCCACCACCCCCACGGAGCGCCGGCGTCCTCGCCGGCCCGCGGTCGATTGGTACGGCGGCGCGGTCGGCAGGAGACTGGTTCAGGGACCGAGGGTGCGGGGCAGGCCGGCGAGGACGCCGGCTCTCCATGGGGCCGGCGCACTCACCGGCCAGTGCTCGCCTGGAGCGCCGGCGTCCTCGCCGGGCCACGGTCGATCGGTACGGCGGCGGGGTCGGCAGGAGACTGGTTCAGGGACCGAGGGCGCGGGGCAGGCCGGCGAGGACGCCGGCGCTCCATGGGGCCGGCGCTTTCACCGGCCAGTGCCTTCTGGAGCGCCGGTGTCCTCACCGGCCACCACCCCCATGGAGCGCCGGCGTCCTCGCCGGCCCGCGGTCGATTGGTACGGCGGCGGGGTCGGCAGGAGACTGGTTCAGGGACCGCCGGTGCGGCGCAGGCCGGCGAGGACGCCGGCGCTCCATGGGGCCGGCGCTTTCACCGGCCAGTGCTCGCCTGGAGCGCCGCTGTCCTCACCGGCCACCACCCCCATGGAGCGCCGGCGTCCTCGCCGGCCCGCGGTCCGTCGGTACGGCGGCGCGGTCGGCAGGAGACTGGTTCAGGGACCGAGGGTGCGGTGCAGGCCGGCGAGGACGCCGGCGCTCCATGGGGCCGGCGCTTTCACCGGCCAGTGCTCGCCTGGAGCGCCGGTGTCCTCACCGGCCACCACCCCCATGGAGCGCCGGCGTCCTCGCCGGCCCGCGGTCGATCGGTACGGCGGCGCGGTCGGCAGG
>JAAXGQ010000091.1 GCA_012271265.1 Vicinamibacteraceae bacterium | reverse complement strand
CTCGCAGGTCGCGCTCAGCGCCGGCGGGTTCAGGGACCGAGGGTGCGGCGCAGGCCGGCGAGGACGCCGGCGCTCCATGGGCCCGGCGCTCGTTCGTCGCGCCCCGGCGGAGGAAGGACTGCCTCGGATCACCCTGGAGTTGGACCGGTTTGTCCCGCCGGTAGGCCTCCGGGATATGGAAGGCCAGCACCGAACGACCCTCGACCTCGAAGAGTCGGGCCTCTGCTTCGACCGCCGGACTCAGCTTCGAGCCCGAGCGAAGCGTCGCGAGGAACGGATCGCAGCCGGGAGGGGATAGGGGGCGGGGCGTATTCTCCGTCGAGAGTACGGCGGGGGGATGCTGCCCCGCCGGTCATCGGGACGAAGGAGCCGCGCCATGAGATCGCTGCCTTGGATCGGGGTGCTGTCCGGTCTGCTCGGGGTCGCCTGCGCCCCCTCGGGCCCGGACGGCGAAGCGGGGAACGCCGCCCCGCCCTACGAAGGCATCCGCGTCGAGACGAACCTCATGGTGGAGATGCGGGATGGGGTGCGCCTCGCCACGGATGTCTACCGCGCGGGTCGCGACGGCATCCCGGTGGAGGAGCCGTTCCCGGTCCTCCTCCACCGGACGCCCTACAACAAGGCCTCGGACCGGCTTTCGGAGCAGGCCGCCTGGTTCGCCAGCCACGGCTACGTCGTGGTGGTTCAGGACATGCGCGGGCTCTATTTCTCCGAGGGTGTGTTCAGCAAGTACCACGAGTTCGACGCCCCGGACGGCTTCGACACGATCGGGTGGATCGCCGGGCTCGAGTACGCGCTTCCCGAGGTCGGGATGTGGGGCACGTCCTACGGGGCGCATACCCAGGCGGACGCCGCCAAGCTGAATCCCCCGGCGCTGAAGACGCTGGTCCTGACCATGGGCGGGCTCTCGGACGCCTGGACCCACAAGGTGCGAAACCACGGGGCGTTCGAGCTCGGCCAGCAGCTCGGCTGGGCCCACAGCCAGCTGGCGGCGGTCACCGACTTCCCCTCGGTGCGCGAGCGGCTGGAGCGGGAGTCCCCCGCCGACTGGTTCCCCCTGACCCCGTTCCGGAAGGGGGAGAACCCGCTCTCGGCCGCGCCCAACTTCGAGGACTACTACCTCCGGATGCAGAACCACGGCGACTACGACGCGTACTTCCGGGGGATAGGCCGGAACTGGATGGAGCACTACGACGGGACCGCCGACATCCCGATGCTGCATGTCGGCGGCTGGTACGACACCTACGCCCCGGGCACGATCCAGAGCTTCGTCGAGCTTTCCGAGCGAAAGGAGGCGCCGATGATGCTCGTCATGGGGCCTTGGACGCACGGCGGGAACACCCGCTCCGTCGCCGGAGACATCGAGTTCGGCGCGGACGCGGCAATCCCCGAATTCCACCGGGAATTCCACCTCCTCTGGTTCGACCACCACCTCAAGGGCGAGGGTTCCGGCACGCCCTTCGCCGCCGCCGACGGCGCCGTGACCCTGTTCGTGATGGGAGGCGGCGACGGACACCGGGACGAGAACGGCCGCCTGTTCCACGGAGGCTCGTGGCGGAGCGCCTCGGGCTGGCCGCTGCCGGAGGCCGAGACCACACCGTTCCACCTCCGCGCCGGCGGAGCGCTCACTCGGGAGAGCCCCGGAGCGGACGAGGGCAAAAGCGGCTACACGTTCGATCCCGGGCGTCCGGTCCCCACCATCGGCGGGGCGTTTTCCGGAGCCCTGAAGCGGGGTGGCTTCGACCAGCGCGAGCGGCTCTTCCGCTCGCTCTCCGGCGGCTCGGAGAACGGCTTCTTTGGCTCGGAGGTCGAGGGTCGGCGCACGGCGGACCGGGAAGATGTGCTCGTCTTCGAGACGGAGCCGCTCGCCGGGGACCTCGAGGTGATCGGGCCGGTGCGGGCGCGCCTGTGGATCTCGTCCAGCGCGCCGGACACCGACTTCACGGCGAAGCTGGTCGACGTCTACCCGGCGAGCGACGATTACCCGGATGGATTCGACCTGAACATCACCGACGGCGTCCTCCGGACCCGCTACCGCGCTTCGCGTGAAGAGCCCGCGTTCATGACCCCTGGCGAGGTCTACGAGATCGAGATCGAGCTCTTCCCCACCGCGAACGTTTTCGCCGCCGGCCACCGCATCCGGCTGGAGATCTCCAGCTCGAACTACCCCCGGTTCGACGTGAACCCGAACACCGGAGAACCGCTCGGGCGCCACACCCGGATGGTCCCGGCTGAGAACCGAGTGCACCATGACGCCGGGCACCCCTCGAAGCTGCTCCTCCCGGTGATGGGCGGGAACCGGACGCCGTAGGCGGAGCTTCCGGCATCGCCGCGCCCGGGCCGGGGCCGGCTACGGCCTGTCCGTGGGCTCCGGGAACTCCCGGGCGAGCGCCGTCTCGGCGAACTTCGCGATCCGGCGGACGAGAAGAAAGGTGGCCACCAGGCCGATCACCACCAGGAAGGCCTGCCAGGTGAAGCGATCGATGGCCATCGAGGCGCCCGCCCGCCCGGCTGCTCCCAGGTGGGCGAAGAAGGACGCCCCGACCGGGGCGGCGAGCAGGGAACCCGCAGCGTAATTCCGAAAGGCGACCGGCGTGAGAGCCCAGCCGAAGTTCTGCGCCATGAAGGGAATGAGTGGCGAGAGGCGCGTCAGCAGCACCGTCCGGGTGTCGGCCCGCCCGAACACCTCGACAAACCGCGCCGCGGCGGGAAACCGGCGCAGCACTGCCCGGGCCTTCCGGCTGAGAAGCAGCCGCCCTACGCCGAACGCCGTCAGCGATCCCAGAAAGCTGCCCAGCGACGCGAGAACGACGCCCCACCCGAGCCCGAACAACGACCCCGCTGCCAGGCAGAAGACCGTGTTCGGAAGGGCGACGGCAACCCCCACCGCGTGGACGGCTACGAGCGCCCACGGGCTGGTCGGCAGCCACTGGGGAAGCGGCGCCGTCTCGCCGCCGGCCCCGAACAGGGCCGGCGTCAGAACGATGTTCAGCGCAAACAGGATCCACAGCGCCGGCTTCCAGGTCCGGCGCAGCCAGCCGTCGCCGGGCTTCCGGGCCGTCAGAAGCGGCGGGAGGCGTCGCGGGGCCAGCGCTCCACCACCACTTTCGTCTGGGTATAGAACTCGACCGCGTGCGCACCCTGGGCGTGCAGGTCGCCGAAGAAGCTGCCGCGCCAGCCGCTGAACGG
>JAAXGQ010000090.1 GCA_012271265.1 Vicinamibacteraceae bacterium | reverse complement strand
CCATCCCGTACTTGGGCTCGGCGTCGTCGATCGAGTGGCCGCCCAGCACTGGAATCCCCGCTTCGGCGGCCTTCTCGGCCCCGCCGCGAATGATCTCCTCGGCGAGACCCTCGTCCAGCAGCCCGCGCGGGAACGAGAGCAGGTTGAGCGCGAAGAGCGGCCGCCCTCCCATGGCGTACACGTCCGACAGCGCGTTGGCGGCCGCGATCCGCCCGAAATCGTACGGGTCGTCGACGATGGGCGTGAAGAAATCCAGCGTGACCACCAGGGCCCGCCCGTCGGCGAGACGATACACGGCGGCGTCGTCCCCGGTGCTGGCGTCGACGAGCACGCGGGGATCGGCGGTGGGCAGCAGGGGGCGCAGGACCTGCGCCAGCTCGGCCTGGCCGAGTTTACACGCTCACCCGGCGCCGTGGGACAGGGTGCTGAGCCTGATCCTGGGTTTCTGGTCGAGGGGTTCGGTGGACATGGATCAAGCTAACACCGGGCGCGCGACTCTCCGGTGTCGGCCTCAGCAGTCCCCCAGGGATAGAATGGGCCGCTCGGCGAGCCGTTCCCGGGCGTAGTCGCGAAGGCTCTCGATATGGTCGGGGTCGGTGACGCCGAGGGCGGCCACGGCGGCCGGATCCGCCGCGAGGCCCTCGGCCAGGGCGACCAGTTCGGGCTCGTCGGCGACGGCGGCGAGGAAGATCGCGCTCCTTGCGATCCCGCGGCGAAGACCCGGTCCCACCGCGCTCAACCCCTCCATGGAGCTGCCGTCGAGATACCCGCGCGCCGCAACGACGATCTCTGCCACAAGTTCGTCGGGTATGTCCCGGGTCCGGTCATTGCCCACAAGGAGAGCGGCCAGGTCGCCCAGTCCCGCACTCACGCGCCGGGGCGGAGGGTCGGGTTCGGCGATGGCGGCGAGAATCGCGCGGGCGATATCGACGGAGAAGTCCCCCGTCATATGGGTGTTGCAGGAAAAGCCCCAGCCGCTGCGCGCGATTGCCGGGATTCCCCTCGGGTCCTCCAGCGCGCCGGCGGCGATGGCCAGGTCCCACTGAAGCCGGACGACCGGCGAAGTCGACCAGGACTGTTCATCGACCGGCACGTCGTTCACGTGTTCGAGCGCGGCGATCACCGCGAGACGCAGGTCCTCGCCCGCGTCCCCGCGGAGGCGGCGCGCGTACTCGATCGCGAGAGCCTGCTCCGCACCGTACCGGCCCTCCCCCACCGCACGGATGGCGGCGACCGCACCGGCCGGGGTGAATCCCCCGCGCAACCAGTCCGCCAGCGCCGATTGCACGCGGTACCAGTCGTTCGGGTTCACGCCGGCCCTCCTGGTGTGGTCCAGGGCCTCGATCGCGACGGCTCGCAGAGCGTCCGACACCAGTTCGGGCTCGATCTGCGCGGCAAGCCTGGCGGCCTCGATCTGTGCGAGGGTCTCGCGCGAGCCGAACGGAACCATCCTCAATTCGGCCGCGATCTCCGCCTGCGACATGGCGGGCGGCGTCCAGTCGATCTCTTCGCGCACGTCCGCCACGAGAACGTCGGCATTCCCGGCCGCAACGCCGGCCCGAACCATCTCCGCCGGGTCGGCCGCCAGCCTGTGAACGGATCTCAGCGCGTCCGCGTCGCCAAGCGCGACCGCAAGGTCGATCGCGCCGCTCAGCACAACGCCCTGGGAATCGGCGATCTGCATGGCGCGGAGCGTCTCGCCGCTCAGGAATCCCTGCAATGTCGTGGCCACGGCCCCCGCGCTGCCTTCCGGGATTGCATCCTCCCCGGCGAGCCACGTCAGGTCCGAGAGGAGTCCGATGATCTGATCGCGATAGGCATGCGTCCCGACCAGGGCGGCCAGGATGACCGGGACCGCGGCCCCGCCGAAGGGCCGGAGCGGGTGGCGGGTCTCACGTGCGTCGGCCAGCACGCGGATCGTGGCCGGATCTCTCATCGCCCACACCGCCCAGGCCACCGTCCGTCGAAGGTCGCGCCTCGCCCACGATCGTCCGCGTCCCGCCGCCCACAGTGCGTCCAGCCCGGCGCGGTCGCAGACGGCCTCGAGCCGGTTGCTCTCCCGTTCGCGCGAGTTCTCGATCTCGTTCAGGTGGCCCAGCGCCTCGACCAGGGCCGCGCGGATCCCCGGGTGGGTCACGCCGGTCGAGTCCACGCCGGCGGGCGGCGTCCCCCAGTAACGCCCATGTGCCAGAACGTGTGCCGCCGCGGCCGCCTCGGGCCGCTCCGTCCCGGTGACGATGGCGCGGATGAAGTCGGCGAACTCCTCCGCGGAATGATGTTTCGCCCACGCGGCGGCCACTTCGTCGCGGATGCCGTACATCGTGTAGTGGTCCGACCCGATCGAGGTGAACGCCGCAGCCATCGCCGCGAGCAGACCGTCGCCGGCCTCGCCCGCTTCGAGCCTGCCCACCAGGCGCGCCGCGACCGTTTGCCGGGCCGTGGGCGATCCTGCCTCGGACGGGATCTCCCGCATCGTGGCTGTCAGCTCCTCCCGGGTCCAGACGGCGCCGAGCGCTTCCGCCAGCCCGGAGGCGAGATCGGCGAGTGCGCTGTCCTCCGCGTTGATCGACAGCGCGAGGGCGTACGTCATGGCGTCCCGCAGTTTGCCGTCGAGTTGCTCGGGCGCGATCCGCGCCGCGGCGGCTACCGCCCCTGCCACTGCGGCCTCGTCCTCTCCCGCCCGGATGTTGCGGATCACCGCGGCGAGCGAATCCTGTGGGGGCGGGTCGTACACGCGATCCGGCGGTGACGCACCCCAGCAACCCGAAAAGAACACCAGAACGCTGGCCGGCAACGCGCACCGAAGCCAAATGGGGCGCCCGGAAGCGGAACTGCCGCCCGGGCCTTCCGTTCCCCCCGTTCTATCCATCAGCTTTGCTCCGGTCGCCGCTTCGCCAACCCCGGAAGATGCCCGGTTCAGCGTTCAAGGTGTAGGTTATCGGGATGACACAGGTACCAACAAGGACGGATCAACCGTGAACCCGCCCTCCCCGCAATGAGCGCGCCGCCCGCCTGGTCGTCGCGCCGGGAGTTCACCCGCGAGGTCGAGCGCCCCGAGGAGGAGATGAACCTCGCCCGTGCGGCCCTCCTGGTGGCGCGGGAGGAGTACGTACAGCTGCCGGTGGACCGCTACCTCCTGCGGCTCGACCTGCTGGCCGAGGAAACACGGGACAGGCTGGGTTCGGAAAGCGTCCCTCCGGTGGTGCTGTCGGAGGCGATCCGGCACCTCTTCGTCATGCGCAAGCTGCGCGGCAACCGCGAGGAATACCACGATCCGCGCAACTCATTTCTCAACGACGTGCTGGACCGGGGCCTGGGCATTCCCCTGACGCTCGGAATCGTGCTGCTGGAGGTTGGGTGGCGCCTGGGACTGCCGATGGAAGGTGTGAACTTCCCCGGCCATTTCCTGGTGCGCTACCGCGGTGGGGTGAAGCGGTTCCTGATCGATCCGTTCCACGGGGGCATGATCCGGTCGCGCAAGGAGGTGGAGCAGATCCTCGTCAAGCACCAGGGGGTGCCGGCGCGGCTCGACGACCGCCTGCTCAGGACGGCGTCGAAACGGGACATGGTGGTGCGGCTGCTCCTGAACCTGAAGGGCATCTACCACCGCGCCGGGGACGACGCGCGGGCGCTGGCCGCCGTGGAGCGGATCCTGGTCGTGTCCCCCACGGCCCGCCGCCAGATCCGCGACCGGGGCTACCTGCTGGCCCGTCTGGGCCGGGACGAAGAGGCGGTGACCCAGCTCGAGACCTACCTGGCGTTCGCGCCGAACGCGGGCGACGTGGAGCGGGTCGAGGCGCTGCTGCGGGACCTGAGGGCCGGGGGGCGGCCGCTGTCGGGGTCGTCCTGAACGGCTGACCGGATGGGCGGCCTGCACGAGCTTCTCCGCGAGGAGGGCGCGGTCTTCGCGGGGCATGGGGACGAGCGCACGCCGCGCCACTTCGGTGATCCGCGGCGGGAATACCGCGAGGCGACGGAGTCGTGTGGGCTGGTGCACCGGGCGGACCGGCGGCTTCTGCGCGTCCACGGGCGCGCCCCCCGGCAGATGCTGCACGGGATTCTGACGAACCGGATTCCGGAGCCGCCGGTTGGGGGGGCGGGCGAAGCCGTCTACGGGACGGTCCTCACGCCGAAGGGGCGCATGGTCACCGACCTGACAACCCTCTGGTTGGGGGCTGGCGAGGGGGAGGGGCTGGGGCTGGATGTCGCCACGAGTGGGCACGCGGCCGTGTTGGGGCACTTCACCCGCTTCCTCCCCCCCCGGTTTGCACAGGTCGATGATCTGAGCGGCCGGGCGGGACTGTTGACGCTGGTGGGACCCGGGGCGGAAGGGGTCGTGCGGGACGCCTTCGGGACGGCTCCGGCGGCGGGCTACCTGCTGCAGGGCGGCGGGCCGATCGGCGGCGGATTGCTGGTGGCTCGCGGGGTGGAGCAGGTGCCGTCCTGGAACGTCTGGGCGTCGGCGGACGATGCGGCCCAGGTGTGGCGGCGGCTGGAGACGCGCGGTGCGGCGCCGGTCGGGTGGGCCGTCTGGGAGACGCTGCGGATCGAGGCGGGGCTGCCGGCGTTCGGCGTCGACATGGACGAGACGACGATTCCGGTCGAGGCGGGGCTGGTGGACCGCGCCTTCGACCACGACAAGGGTTGCTACACGGGACAGGAGGTCATCGTGAGGATCCGGCACCGGGGGAGGGTGAACTGGCACCTGCGGGCATTGCGATTTGGAGATGCGGCGCCGGCCGCAGGTCAGCAGCTTTTCGAGGCGGGCGGCGCGAAGGTGCGGGGGCGGGTGACTTCTGTGGCCCAGTCGCCGAGGTTCGGACAGGCGATCGGGCTCGGCTATGTGCGGCGAGAATTCGAGCCGCCGGCGGTGCTGCGCCTGGGGAGCGGCGCGGGGCCCGAGGTGGGGGTCGAACAATGCTGAGTACGTTCTATCCGTTGCTCGCGCACACCTGGGGAGGCGTGATGATCGGGGTGGCGGTGGGTGCGGTCGGGTGGGCGCTCCTGATCTGGGGGCGGCGTTCGGGCTCGCCGCACAGGGGACTCGTGAAGCTGTTCGGGTGGGTGGTCTGCGCTGGCGCGGCACTGCTGCTGGCGGGCGCCGGGGCGTCGGTGGTCACCCTCATGCGTCTGGGCGCGCGGCATCCGCCGCCGGGTGAGCTGGTCGATGTCGGCGGCTACCGGATGCACATCCTGGCCGAGGGGGAGAGCAGGGGCGGGCCGACGGTGATCTGGATTCCCGGCGCGCACGCGCAGGGGCTGGCGCTGCACCATCTGCACGTCGCGATCCGCAACGAGGCCCGGTCCGTTCTCTTCGACCGCCCGGGGACGGGATGGAGCGATCCGGGTCCCTTCCCCCGCCGCACCGCCACCGAGGCGGACGAGCTGGCCAGGCTGCTCGAACGGGCGGGCGAGCGCGGCCCCTTCGTGCTGGCGGGACACTCCTACGGGGGACTGCTGGCCGCCAACTTCGCGCGCCGCTACCCGGAGCGCACGGCGGCGGTGGTGCTGCTGGATGCGTCACCGCCCGACGCCTTCATCTACGCGCCGGTGTACGGTGCGGGCGCCCTGGAACAGCTCGTGCGGGACGGCGAGCGGGAAGGCCTGGCCAAGCTGTTCGCGCGCTGGAGCGACCCCGAGCCGGCGATGGCGGAAGCGCAGGGCGAAATCGGTCGCATCCTGCGCCTGCAGAACGAGCTGCTCGCCGACGTGAAGCCCGCGATGGATGCGAACCGGCGCCGCCCGGCCACCTCCTTCGCCCAGGCCTCGATCTTCCGCGAGTTCGGGGCGGGGACGGTTACCGGCGAAGTCCCCGACATCGTGGTCTACGACGGGGAACTCGGGGACCTGCCCGTCCTGGTGGTCATTCCCGATGAGGACCCTTCAGCGATCATCGACCCGCTGGGGCTGGGCGAGGCGGCAGCGGCGCGCGCGAAGAACTTCTTCCAAAGGGCGCGGGTGCGGTACCTCGAAGTCTCGACCGACGCCCGGCTCATCCACACGCCGCCGGGGACGGGGCACAACTATCCGTACGAGACGCCGGGTTTCGTGGTGGAGGTGGTGCGGGGGGTGCTGGAGGAGCTGCGGGCGGGCGGATGATGTAATCTCTACATTACATTATGTCAAATAAAGTATACACATGTAACCGTCGCCACTTCATACGGACCTCCGCGACCTTCGCCGCCGCCGCCGCCGCCGTTTCGTCCTGCTGGCCAGACGCTGGCGACCCCCCCATCCATTTCGAGGTGCACGGCCCCGAGGACGGCCTGCCCCTCTTCCTCGGCTTCCCTCTGTTTGCCTCCTACGCGACGATCTTCGGCGCGGAGCAGGGTTCCGTGAAAGAGGCTTTCCTGAGCCGCCTGACCGATCGGTACCGGGTGCTTCTCGCCGACTATCCGAACGTCGGGCGCACGCATACGCCGCCGCCTGGCGAGTTGACCCCCGATCGTGTGTACTCCGACCTGCTTTCCGTGGCGGATGCAGCCGGGTTCGACCGGTTCGCGTACTGCGGCCACCTCTGGGGCGCGGTCAACGGCCTCATGCTGGCGTCGCGTTCGGACCGGGTGTCGGCGCTGATCTGCGGCACCTGGCCGCCGCTTGGCGCACCCTACGCCGACATGCTGCGCGGCGTCGAGTTGCAGCTGGCCGAGCCGCCGCCCCACGCCATGGTCATCCTGCGCGATCCCGGGCAATACGCACAGTGGCACACCTTCTACCTGGGGATGCAGGATTGGGATGAGGAGGCGGCCCTCGCGGCGATCGCCTGTCCGCGTTTGGCGCTGATCGGGTCGGAGGCGGAGAGTGCGGTGGCGGGGATTCCGTTGCGGCTGACGGAGAGGGTGCGCGAGGCGCGGCCGGCGCTGGAGGCGATGGGCTGGGAGGTGCGCGAGATTGCCGGGGCGGAAACGGCGGCGATCCTGGATGCGGAGGTGATGGTGCCTGAGATTCGGAGGTTTCTCGGGTAGGGTAGGGGACTGCAGCCTACCTCGTCCGGTCGCCGAGAATCGACAACACGGCCGTCGCTCCGGTGTGAATGGCCGGCGCCACAAAAATCCCGAACTTGTCGAACGCCTTGGCGAACAACGCGCCGCTCCCGAAGCCCAGGGCCGATCCGGCCAGGGCGAACGCAGTCCTCGCCCCCAACAGCCGGGCAATGAGGGTCGGCGCCGCGATCGCACCCAGCGAAATCAGGGGGTCGAGGCTGAACCCCTCGTCGCCCACCTCGGCCAGAACAAGCACATCGAGCACCGCGGCGACGGGCAGGCTGAAGAAGAAGATGTTGCCCCCCCGCACGGGGCGGTCGGGGGAGTCCGTGGTCTGGATCGGCGGGTGCGACAACGGGCGGGAGACCTCGCCGGAAAGCACCGCCGGGAGGCCCGGTCCGGGTGAAACGTGGAACGGACTGCGGCGGGTTTCCTCGATCGCGGCTTGAATCGAGAAGGGCGACTCCCCGGTGCGATCCTGGGCGGTGGCGCCGCCTGCGAGGACGAAGGAGAGGCCAGAGAGCAGGCACAGCAGCGGCACGGTGGCGAAGTGTCGAGTCATGGTCATGACATCCTCCCGTTGGGGAAGGATACGCCGCCGCGGGTTTCGGTTTACAGGTCGCGGTCCCCGGCAGCCCGCGGAGACAATCCCCTCGGCATCCGCGCGGCGATGGCTCCGCGATGCACGCCTGACTTCACGCCTTCACCCGCTTGCCGAGGGACCGCCGCCGGACAGCCGCCGGTAGTGCAGCATCCGGGCCGCGTGGCCGAAACCGAAGAAGTATCTGCGCAAGCCCTCCGCCGAGCCGCTGGGGACATCGGGGTCGAAGAAGAGGCGGCAGAACTCCTCGCGCGCCCGCAGGATCTCCTGGCAGCGGTGGCCGTGCCAACGGGGGTCCGAGGCGGTCAGATCGAAGAGCTCCAACGCTCTTTCGAGGGCGCTTTGGAACCGGCTCGTTCGGCCTGCCTCGTGGGCCCTGATGGTTCGGTCCACCTCGGTGCCCACGTTGCCGAGCTGCTCGACGAGTTCCAGACGGGCCCAGGCGCCCGCCGCGGCTCGCTTGTGGAGAGTTCGGGTCATTTCAGGTCGGCTGGTCGTTGATGATCAGGGAATCGACGACGCTCCGGATGCTCGCCCGCATGTGTGGGTCGTCGACACCGCGGGAGCGGTTGCCGTCCCGCGGGCGAATGTTGATCATCGAATCGAACTCGATCCAGTCCCGCCCTTCCTCTTCGGGATAGAGGTTGATCCCCCAGAGGTCCCGCTGCGAGGAACCGTCGGCGAGCAGGATAGCGTCGTCATCGGCGTGGAGGTCACCACCGACAGCCATGATGCCCCGCGCCACGTCCACGACGGCCTTGATCCAGTCGCCGAACTGTTCTTCCGCCGGGCGGGTCAGGTGCGAGCGGGAGATGGGTGATGAGATCTTCCGTCCAGCCGTCAAGCGGGTGTCTCCCGGGAGTGAGCCAAGTGAAGAGGGGCCGGAAGGTAACTTCGGAGGTCGCGGCGAACCAAGGTGCCGGACGGTGGCCGTGGAGCGGCTGCGCGACCCCACCGACCCCGTCCTCGATTGGGACGAAGTCAGGCGTGAGCTACTCGATTCGGATTAAGCGAAGCGCCGCGAAGGAAATAGCGCGGATCCCGCGACATGATCGCATCCGGATCGTGGGGGCCATCGATCGCCTCGGGGAGCAACCATTGGCCGGAAGCGTGTTGAAAGGCGAGTTGCGTGGGCTTCGGCGGATTCGCGTCGGCCGGTACCGCGTGGTCTACGAAGTTCTGGACGACGAGCTTGTCGTACTTGTGGTACGCGTCGCACATAGGCGAGAGGCCTGTCGACGGCGATAGCGCGTGACCGGGGCTCGGGGTTGGTTCAGACACATGAAGACAGTCGGTCACCGCGGCTGACGAACCCGCACGGGACACGGGGGATTGTTCTGTCCCGGAGGTTGCCCTTCCCACTTGGCCGGCGAAAGTTGGGACACCCCGAGCCCCAACGATTCAACCCCATCCCGGCCATGCCCCAGAACACGATGCCCACCAGCAACCGATCCCTCCGGCACGCGCGCTCCCGCTCATTCACGGCAGGCGCCCACTTCGCCGCCCCCCTCCTGGTCACCCTGGCCACGCCCTTTGCGGCCCACCCCCAGTCCAGCTTCGAGCCCATGGACGTCTTCCAGCTCGAATACGCCGCCGACCCGCAGATTTCGCCCGACGGCAGCCAGGTCGTGTACGTGCGGACCTCGATGGACATCATGAAGGACCGGAAGCGCTCGGAGCTCTGGATCGTCGGCGCGAACGGTTCCGACCACCGCCGGCTGGCCGCCGGCAGCTCCCCCCGCTGGTCCCCCGACGGTACCCGGCTCGCCTACACCACCGCCGGCCAGATCCACCTCCGCTGGATGGACACCGGCGAGACGGCGACGCTCACCCAGGTGACCGAGTCCCCCAGCGGGCTGCGCTGGTCCCCGGATGGACGCCATATCGCCTTCAACATGCTCGTGCCGTATTCGCCGCCGAGCCTGGCCGCGCCGCCCAGGCCCCCCGAGGGCGCCGAGTGGGCGGCCCCGCCGATCATGGAGGACCGTTTCAAGAGCCGCCAGGACGGAGTGGGTTATCTCGACTTCGGGCACAACCACATCTTCGTGGTCCCGGTCGAGGGCGGGACGCCGTTGCAGGTGACTTCGGGCGACTTCCAGCACTCCAGCGCGGCGGTCTGGACGCCCGACGGCAACCACCTCGTCTTCTCGTCGAACCGCGACGAGGGCTGGGAGCGCGACTACCGCAACTCGGAACTGTACATCGCGTCGATTTTGACCGGCGATATCCGCGCCCTCACCCAGCGCCCCGGCCCCGACCACAGCCCGACCGTGTCGCCCGACGGCCGCCGCGTCGCCTTCGTCGGTTACGAGGACCGCACCCGCACCTACCAGGTCAGCCGGCTGCAGGTGATGAACATCGACGGGAGCGGGGCGCGGGTGGTGACCGGCGGCCTGGACCGCAGCGTCTCCAACCCCGTGTGGGCCGCGGACGGCAGCGGCATCTTCTTCCAGTACGACGACGAGGGCAATTCAAAGGTCGCCTTCACCACCCTGGACGGAGATGTCACGGTCCTGGCCGGCGACCTCGGCGGCACTTCCTACGGCCGTCCCTACGGCGGCGGATCCTTCTCGGTCGCGAACGACGGCACCTTCGCCCTCAACCAGACCCGTCCGGACATGCCTGGCGAGGTCGCGGTGGGCCGGAGTGGCGGCGTTGGTGCGCGGACGATCACCGCCCTCAACGAGGATCTGCTCGCCGGCAAAACCCTCGGCGCAGTCGAGGAGATCTGGTGGGAATCATCCTTCGACGGCCGCCCCGTCCACGGGTGGATCGCCAAGCCGCCGGACTTCGACCCGAACCGCCGCTATCCCCTCATCCTCGAGATCCACGGCGGCCCGATCTCCAACTACGGAGACCGCTTCTCCGCCGAGATCCAGCTGATGGCGGCGGCGGGCTACGTCGTCCTCTACGCGAACCCGCGCGGCAGCACCAGCTACGGCGAGGAGTTCGGCGACCTGCTCTACCACAACTACCCGGGCGAGGACTACGACGACCTAGTCTCCGGCGTCGACGCGGTGATCGAGCGCGGGTACGTCGACGAGAACAACCTCTTCGTAACCGGTGGCAGCGCGGGCGGGATCATGACCGCTTGGATCGTCGGCAAGACCGGCCGCTTCCGCGCCGCGGTGTCGCAGAAGCCCGTCGTCAACTGGATCAGCAAGACGCTGACCGCCGACAACTGGTACGGCTACTACTTCAGCCGCTACGAGGGCCTGCCGTGGGAGAACCCGGAGCCGTACTGGAGGTTCTCGCCGATCTCGCTGGCCGGGAACGTGACCACGCCCACGCTCTTCATCACCGGCGAGGAGGATCTGCGGACGCCGCTGTCCGAGTCGTACCAGATGTTCCACGCGCTCAAGATGCGCGGGATCGACACGGCGGTGATACGGCTGCCGGGTGCGTCTCACGACATGAGTCGGCGGCCGAGCCAGCTGATGGCGAAGGTGGCGAATATCGTGGCGTGGTTCGAGAAGTACCGGGTCGTGCCGGCGGCGAGCTGATTTCCGGTGTCGAAGCGGGCTGCGGGGGGTGCCGGCAGGCGCAAGGGCGCGAAGCCGAAGCTGCTATCGGGCGGGAATCCGCAGATTCCGAAGGGGGATGGGGATGGGCCGGTGCGGGATTATATCGCGGCCATGCCGGGGTGGAAGCGGGGGGTGGGGCGGTCGCTCGATGCGCTTGTCGAGAGTAGCGTGCCCGGCGTGCGCAAGGCGGTGAGGTGG
This sequence comes from Vicinamibacteraceae bacterium, assembly GCA_012271265.1. Taxonomy (GTDB): domain Bacteria; phylum Acidobacteriota; class Vicinamibacteria; order Marinacidobacterales; family Marinacidobacteraceae; genus JAAXGQ01. The sequence goes on along the minus strand of JAAXGQ010000090.1, from coordinate 74 downwards.
AACTCGCCCTTCTACGGGGTTGAGGGGCATGGGTGGTTCCTGGCGTTCCACTGTTTCACGAAGTACGTCAAGGT
>JAAXGQ010000089.1 GCA_012271265.1 Vicinamibacteraceae bacterium | reverse complement strand
ACTCCGCTCCGCGAGTTTCTCGCGGAACGGATGCAGCGCGTGGAGTCGGTCGACTGCGCCGCCGACGAGATCCTCGTGACCAGCGGCGGGCTCGAGGGAATCCGCCACGCGCTGAACGCGCTCCTCGATCCCGGCGATCCGGTCCTGGTCGAAGAGGCGACCTACATGGTGGCGCTCCAGGTGGCCCGCGAGCTGAACGCGGCTCCGGCGCCGGTTCGCGGCGACGCCGGGGGAATGCTTCCCGATGCGCTCGACGCCGCCTGCCGGCGGCTCGCCGCCGAGGGGAGGCCGGCGCGGCTGCTCTACGCCGTTCCCAGCTTCTCGAATCCTACCGGGCGGACGTGGTCCCTCCGTCGGCGCCGCGAGATCCTCGCGGTGGCGGAGCGCCACGCACTCGCCGTGATCGAGGATCACGCCTACGGCGAACTTGGCTACGACGGGCCGCCTCCGCCGTCGCTGAAGTCGCTGGCGCCGGACCGGGTGATCTTCGTCCACACCTTCTCCAAGATCTTCGGCCCCGGACTTCGGCTGGGATGGGTGGTGGCGAACCGCTCCCTGATCCGCCGGATGGGCCTCCTCAAGCTGGGAACCGACCAGTGCAGCGGGGCGCTGGTCCAGCGGCTGGCGCTGGCGTACGGCGAAGCCGGCGGAATCGGGAAGCAGGTGGCGGCCGCGCAGGACCTCTACCGGACCAAGCGGGACGCCATGCTGGAAGAGCTCGCTTCTCTCCCGACGCGAGGCCCGGTGGAACGTCCGGCCGGGGGCTTCTTCGTGTGGCTGGAAGTGGGCGTCGACACCGAGGCCCTGCTCAAGGTCGCCATCAAACGCAACCGCGTCGCGTTCGTCGCCGGCAGCTGCTTTTTCGCCGACCCGACCTCGGCCCGGGCCCGCCGGTCGCTTCGCCTCTCGTTCAGCTATCTCCCCGCCGCAACGCTGCGCCGCGCCGTCGCCCGCCTCGCCGACGCCCTGCGAGGCGCCTGAGCCGCATGGCTCCCCCGCGCCTCTTCGTGATCTCCGGACCGTCCGGGGTGGGCAAGTCCACGATCCTGCGCGGCCTGCTGGAGACCGTGTCCGGGCTGCGTTTCGCCGTGTCCCACACCACCCGCCCCCGGCGGGCCGGGGAGGTGGACGGCCGCGACTACCACTTCGTGAGCGACGAGGAGTTCGACCGGCTCACGGCTGCCGGAGCGTTCCTCGAGTGGGAGCGGGTCCACGACCACCGCTACGGTACGAGCCGCGCGGCGCTCGATGGCGGCGCCGGGGACCTGGTGATCGAAGTGGACGTCAAGGGCGCCGCGACCCTGAGGGAGAAAGTCCCCTCCGCGGTCAGCATCTTCATCGGGCCGCCGTCCTTCGAAGACCTGCGCCTCCGCCTCGCCGGGCGGGCGCGGGAGTCCGAGGCGGAGGTCCGCCGCCGCCTGCGCACGGCGGAGAAGGAGTTGCCGCTCGCGCGCGATTACGACCATCGCCTGGTCAACGAGGACCTTGGACCCACGGTGGAGAAGGTCGCCGCCATCGTGCGCGCCGCCCGCGCCGAGGCCCCCGGCGGGTCGGGGGACGCGCGCCGGTGACGCCTTCCGACCGGGGCAAGGTGGTCCTCGGGGTCACGGGCTGCATCGGGGCCTACAAGGCGCCGGACCTGGTCCGGGAGCTGCGGCGCCGCGGCTTCCGGGTGCAGGTGATCCTTACCCGCGCCGCCCGGGAATTCGTCTCCCCGCTGGCGCTCGCCACCGTCTCCGGCGAGCCGGTGCTGGAGCGGCTCTTCGACGACGGCTCCGGACGCGGCGACGACGATGCCGCCGGCGGCGTCCGTCACATCTCGCTCACCGACGAGACCGATGTCTTCCTCGTGGCCCCGGCCACGGCCCACGCGATCGCGCGCCTGGCTCTCGGCCTCGCGGACGATTTCCTGACCACGTTCCACCTGGCTCAGCGCGCCCCCCTGCTCATCGCTCCGGCCATGAACACGAACATGCTGCGGCACCCCGCCACCCGGGCCAACCTCGAAACACTCGCCGCCCGGGGGGCCGAGGTGATCGCGCCGGGCGTCGGGGAACTGGCCTGCGGGTGGTTGGGCCCGGGCCGGCTCCCCGACATCGGGGTGCTCGCCGACGCGGCGGAGGCCGCCCTTCGCCGCGGCCGCGCCCAATCCGACCTGGAGGGGCGCCGGGTGCTCGTGGCCGCCGGGCCCACCCGGGAGCCCATCGATCCGGTTCGCTACCTGTCGAACCATTCGTCGGGGAGGATGGGCGCCGCACTCGCGGCGGTGGCGCGTGACCGGGGCGCCGCGGTGACGCTGGTGTTGGGGCCCGGGAGCGTCCCGCCGCCGGGCGGGGTCCGGGTCATTCCCGTCGGGACGGCCCGGGAGATGCGCGACGCGGTCGTCCGGCGGGCTCCGGGGGCCGATGCCCTGGTGATGGCGGCGGCGGTCGCCGACTTCCGCCCGGAGAGAGCCGCAGGCGAGAAGCTCAAGACCGGCAGTTTCCGCGGCGCTCCGGGCGGGGCGGCGGCGGGGGCGTCCGTGCTGCGGCTCGTCGGGAACCCGGACATCCTGGCGGAACTCGGAGGCCGGAGGGCGGCGGAGCCCGGGTGGGGCCCGGTGGTGCTGGCCGGTTTCGCCGCCGAGACGACGGATCCGGCGCCGGAGGCGATCCGGAAGCTGGAGCGGAAGCGCTGCGACCTGATCGTGGGGAACCGGGTGGGCCCCGGCCGGGTGTTCGGCGAGGATCGCACCGAGGCGGTTCTGGTCGAGCGCGCCGGCGCGGATGGATCCGCGCCGACGGTGACCCCCCGTCCTCCCGAGACCAAACGGGACCTGGCGGACGCCATCCTCGACGTGGTGGCCCGCCGGCTGGCGGCGGCCCCGGATCCCGGCGGCAACGCATCGTGAGCGGGGCAGCGGCCGGGGATCTGCCCGGGCAGGTCGCCGCGAGGCTGCGCTTCCTGCGCGAGCTGACCGATTTCCCGCCGGACCCGGAACGTGCGGAGCGTGTCCGCTCCCTCATCGCAAAGCCCGAAGCGGGCGCCGGGGCGCGCGAGGCGCTGGAGACGGTCCGCGCCGACCTCGGTGACTGCACGCGCTGCCGGCTCGCGGCCGGACGGCAGACGATCGTCTTCGGGGTCGGCGACCCGGACGCCGACCTCATGTTCGTCGGAGAGGGGCCGGGCGCGGACGAGGATCGCCTGGGAGAGCCCTTTGTGGGCCGCGCCGGACGGCTGCTGACCACCATCATCGAGAAGGTCTTCGAGCGCCGGAGGGACGACGTCTACATCGCCAACATCGTCAAGTGCCGGCCGCCGGGCAACCGGAATCCGAAGGCGGACGAGGTCGCCGCCTGTCTTCCCTTCCTGAGGCGCCAGATCGCCTCGGTGCGCCCCCGCGTCATCTGTCTCCTCGGCGGCGTGGCGCTGAAGGCGCTGTTCCCCGAGCGGACCAGCGTTGCAGCCGTTCGTGGCAGGACGCTGTCGTTCGCCGGGATCCCGGTGGTGCCGACCTACCACCCGGCCTACCTGATCCGCCAAAGCGGAAAGGCGCTCGTGGACCTCAAGTGGAAGGTGCTCGACGACTGCAAGGTGGCGATCCGCCTCCTCGAGGGCCGGGCGGAGGCGCCTCCCCGGCGGTGACGCGGATCGAGGTCGCGGTTCCCCGGCCGGTCTTCGGCAGCTTCACCTACCTCGTTCCGGACGCCCTCCTGCGTCCGGGGGAGGTTGCGTTGCCGCCCGGTTCCCGTGTCCGGGTGCCCTTCGGCAGGACCTTTGTGACGGGCGTGGCGCTCGGCCCGCCGGGCGGCGGAGGGACCGGACCGGAACCGACGCTGAAGGAGGTGGCAGACCGACTCGATCCCGATCTTCCGGCGCTCACCCGGGACCTGGTCGCGCTGGCGCGCCGGTTGGCGGAGGTCAACGTCTGCCCGCTCGGGACGCTGCTGCACGCCATGCTCCCGCCGGCCCCCTACCGAGGCCGCGGGAGGCTTCTCCTGACCGCCCGCATCACCACCGAAGGCCTGGCGCGCCTGACCGAGCCGGCGCCGGATCGACCGCTGGGGCGGAGGTCCCGGCTGAGTGGGGACGACCGGCGGATCCTGGCGCTCCTCGCCGTTTCGGACGGCGGGGTTCCGCTCGTGCGGATCCGGCGCGAGCTCGACCTCTCCCCCGGGCGGAGCTTCGACCGCCTGGCTCGCGAGGGGTTTCTCGCGCTGTCCAGGGAGCGGATCGAGGGCGCCGCCCGGACCCGACCCGGCGCCCCCGCCGCAGCCGGCCCCGAAGAGCTCGAAGCCGCCCCCACCCTGACGCCGGACCAGAAATCCACCGCCGCGGTCCTCGCCCGGGCCGTCCACCGGGGCCGGTTCTCCGGGTTCCTGCTCGACGGCGTGACCGGCAGCGGGAAGACCGAGGTGTATTTCGCGGCGGTGACCGCGTGCCTCGCCGCCGGCCGGGGCGCGATCCTGCTGGTTCCCGAGATCGCGCTCGCCGCCCAGCTCGACCGGTGGCTCCGCCGCCGCTTCGGCCGCGGCATCGCGCTCATGCACAGCGGGCTCGGCGCGGCGGAGAGGCGGGAGGCGCACCGGCGGGTGCGGCGCGGCGAGGCCCCCGTCGTCCTTGGGGCGCGGTCGGCGGTCTTCGCCCCGGTCGCCGACCTCGGACTCGTGGTCGTGGACGAGGCCCACGACACCGCCTACCAGCAGACCGAAGCGCCGCGGTATCACGCGCGTCACGCCGCATGGTTCCGGGCGCGCGGCGCCGGGGCGGTTCTGATCTTCGGCTCCGCGACCCCGTCGCTGGAACTCGTCCACGCCGGCGCAGCCGGGAGGTTGCGGCGCCTTCGGCTCCCGAGGCGGATCCGGGACCGCCGGCTGGCGTCCGCGCGCCTGGTCGACATGCGACCGGTCCTCCGGGCGCACCGGAAGGCCGGGACCTCCGGGCCGCCGCCCATCCTGTCTCCTCCCCTCGCCCGGGCCCTCGAGATGACGGCGGCCTCGGGCAAGCAGGCGCTCGTGCTCATGAACCGCCGGGGCTACGGCGGGCGCCTTCTCTGCCTCCGCTGCGGGGAGGTCCTGGAGTGTCCGAACTGCAGCGTCGCCCTCACGCTGCACCGCCGCGGTCTCCTGGCCATCTGCCACGCCTGCGGCCATGGCCGGGCCGCCCCCGACGAGTGTCCGGCGTGCGGCGGCGACGTGCTCCGGGCGGAGGGGGTCGGAACGGAGCGGGTCGAGGAGGAAGTGGCCCGGCTGCTGCC
>JAAXGQ010000088.1 GCA_012271265.1 Vicinamibacteraceae bacterium | reverse complement strand
GGTTGTGGCCGGCGAGGACGCCGGCGCTCCCGGTTGTGGCCGGCGAGGACGCCGGCGCTCCATGGGGGTGGTGGGCGGTGAGGACACCGGCGCTCCATGGGGGTGGTGGGCGGTGAGGACGCCGGCGCTCCATGGGGGTGAGAGAAGCGGCGGCGGTCAGGAGGTGAGGGTGGAGCGGGCGGCTTCGAGGTTGTCGAGGGGAAGGCCGCAGCTCCCGCCGCGGCAGGGAAGGAACGTGACGCCGCCGGGCGGCGGATGGGGGGCCTGGGCGGCGGAACGAACCGCCGGCACCCGGCTCCTGACCGCCGTCCCGGGATCGGCGAAGAGGACCAGGGCCCGGTTCGCCGGGACCTGCCAGAGGGCCTCAAGGGCGTCCCGCGCCTCTGGCGACCGTCGTCGGCCGAGGACGACGACCTGCTTCGTCTCGCCGAGGTAGCGCATTCCGGCAGCGAGGAGGGTCGAGAACCCGGTGGGGGCTTCCTGAGCCTGGTCCCAGAAGGCCGCGAGCACCCCGCGCGCCGAGGAGCGCCGCTCCGGCCGGCCGGTGATCTCCGCGAGGCGGAGGAGGCCGTCCGCGGCTTCGGCGTTCCCGGAGGGCAGGGCCCCATCGTGGCCGGTCCGGGTGCGCACCGGAAGCGGCTCGTGATCGTCGGCGGTGGTGAAGAAGCCCCCGCCCGGCGCCGCAAAATGCCGCTCGAGCAGATCCGCGACCTCGTCGGCCGCGTCGAGCCAGGTCTCGTCATGGTCGCTCTCGTAGAGGTCGAGGAGCGCCGAGAGCCAGAACCCGTGGTCTTCGAGGAGCGCCGGGACCTTCGCTCGGGCTCCGTCCCAGACCACGGAGTAGCGGCCGTCCGCACGCATCGCGTCCAGCACGAAGCGACCAGCCTCCCGGGCCCGTTCCAGCAGACCCTGGTCCCCGAGCGCGCGATGCGCCTTGGCGAAAGCCGAGATCGTGAGGGCATTCCAGGACAGGAGCACCTTGTCGTCGAGGCCGGGCCGCGGACGGCGCTCCCTCACTCTCCAGAGCGCCTCCCGCCCCCGGGCCAGCGTGTCACGGATGGCTTCGGGAGTCCTCCCGAAGCGTTCGGCCAGCCCTTCGTCGTCCTGGACCCGGCGCAGAATGGTGGCCCCTTCCCAGTTGCCGCCCGGCCGCACGTCGTACGCCGCCCGGACCAGGGGCTCGGCGTCGGCGAGCCCCGCTTCCGCGAGCGCGGAGGCGACTTCTCCGGCGGTCCACACGTAGAACGCGCCCTCCCGCCCCTCGGAGTCGGCGTCAAGCGCCGCGTGGAAGCCGCCGCCGGAGGCGCTCATCTCCCGCTGCATCCACGCGAGGGCGCTGGTGGCCGCCTCGCGGAACGCCGCTTCCCCGGTGATTCGGTAGGCGAGCAGGTAGACCGGGACCAGCAGCGCGTTGTCATAGAGCATCTTCTCGAAGTGGGGGATGAGCCACTCCCGGTCCGTGGCATAGCGGTGGAACCCCCCGCCGAGGTGGTCAGAGATGCCCCCGTCGGCCATGCGCCTGAGCGTGTGGAGAGCCGGCTCCAGCGCGTCCCCATCCCCGGCGTCCAGGTAGTGGCGCAGCAGGAGTGCCGCCTGCCGGGCTGGCGGAAACTTGGGAGCCCGGCCAAACCCGCCATCCCGACGATCCCAAGCTGCGGTCAACCCGCTCACCGCCCGTCGCACCGGATCCCCGGTGATCAGGACGCCCCCCGCGGCGCGGCGGCCGGGCAGCTCGGCGGCGGCCCGGAGACGGTCGAGAAGGCGCGCCCCGTTTCCCAGCAGCTCCGCCCGCCGCGCCCGGTCCGTCCAGGCGGCAGCCACGCCCTCGAGGATCCGGGGGAACCCCGGCCTGCCCCAGCGGTCCTCTGGCGGAAAGTAGGTGCCGCCGAAGAAGGGCGTGCGGTCCGGGGCAAGGAACGCCGTGAGCGGCCAGCCGCCGGCCCCGGTGGTTGCCTGGACGAAGGCCATGTAGATCTCGTCCACGTCGGGCCGCTCTTCCCGGTCCACCTTGACCGGAACGAAGTGGTGGTTCATGAGCCGGGCGATGGCTTCGTTCTCGAACGATTCGTGCGCCATCACGTGGCACCAGTGGCAGGCCGAATAGCCGATGGAGAGCAGCACCGGGCAATCGCGACGTTCCGCCTCGCGAAACGCCTCGGCCCCCCACGGTTGCCAATGGACCGGGTTCTCCCGGTGCTGGCGCAGGTAGGGGCTGGTTTCCTCGCGGAGCCGGTTCTGCCCGGCGCCCTCCGCGCCCGAATCAGGCAGGGCCGCGCTCGCCTCCCCAGCGGACGACCGAGGTTCCGATGGTGAGCCCGGCGCCGACCGAACTGAAGAGCAGAATGTCCCCTGGGGCGATCCGCTCCCCGTCGAGGGCGTCGCGAAGCGCCGTCGGGATGGAAGCCGCGGTCGTGTTCCCGTACTTGTGGACCGTCTTCACTACCTGCTCCTGCGGCATGCCGAGCCGCTTCGCGATGGCGTCGATGATCCGGGCGTTGGCCTGGTGGCAGACGAGGAAGGCGACCTCCTCCCTGGCGATGTCGAGTTCCTCGAGGAGCTCGACCGCCGCGTCGGCGGAGCTCCGCACGGCGAAGCGGAAGACCCGGCGCCCGTCCTGGCGGAGGTAGTGCTGGCGGTTGTCCACCGTGTCGTGCGAGGCCGGCAGCCGGCTGCCGCCGGCGGGGACGACGAGCAGGTCGCTGCCCGAACCGTCCACCTTGTGGTGAAACCCGAGGATGCCCTCCCCGTCCTGTGCCGGCTCGAGCAGCACGGCCCCGGCGGCGTCACCAAAGAGGATGCACGTGGTCCGGTCCTGGTAGTCGGTGATCGTGCTCATGACGTCGGCGCCGATGAGCAGGGCCCGTTCGACCGCGCCGCTGGCGACGAACTGCGTCACCGCCGCGAGTCCGAAGTTGAATCCGCTGCACGCCGCGTTCAGGTCGAAACCCCAGGCGTTCCGGGCGCCGATCAGGTGCTGGACGAGGCAGTTCGTTGCCGGCACGAAGGTGTCCGGAGTCACAGTGGCGACCACGATCAGGTCGATGTCTTCAGGATCCATGCCCCGCCGGGCGAGCGCGTCGCGAGCCGCCGCGGCGGCGAGGACCGAGGCCCCGGTGCCCTTCTCCACCACCCGCCGCTCGCGGATACCGGTGCGCGCCCGAATCCAGCGGTCCGAGGTGTCCACCATCCGCTCGAAATCGGCATTGGAGAGAACGCGTTCGGGCAGGCAGGCGCCCACGGCGGTCATGGCGACCCGGCGTACGGCCTGGCCGGGCACTCGCGGCGGTTGCATCACGGGGAACTCGTCCTTTCCTGGGACCGCCGCTCAAAGGCGGCCGGATGGCGGATTCTCACGGGCCGGGGGCGGCTCCGTTGGCCATGTGGAGCCGGGAATGGTACGTCAGCCCGCAGCCGGAAGGCGCGCCGTTCCGGCGCTGGCGGTGGTGGGCTGCCGGGGCCGGCGCCCGGGGGACCCGGAGGCGCCGCAGGAGCCGCAAGAGCCCCTTCAAGGGCGATAATCCCCGTGATGGCACAGGATCGGACGCAGGCGACGGCTACCCGGCGGGCGGCGGCGTTCTACGACCTCGACGGCACCCTGATCCGCACGAATCTGGTGCACGTCTTCGGCTACTACGCCCGGAACGACCAGGGCCTCCTCCGAAGCCTGAAGTCGGTCGGGGCGACGATCGCCGGGCTTCCTCTGTTTCTCGCGACCGACTTCTACAGCCGCAAACTGTTCAACGACGTGTTCTTCAAGTGGTACCGCGGCCAGTCGTATGACCGGCTGCGCTATCTCGCCGACGAACTTCACGAGAGCGTGATCCGCCCCGGGATCTACCCGGGCACCCGGGCACTGATCGAACAGTCCCGCCGCCAGGGCCTCCGCCAGGTGGTCATCACCGGAGCGCTCGAAGTCTCGATCCGGCCGCTGCTGGAAGAGCTGGGCATCACCGAGTTCGTCGCGAACCGGCTCGAATTCCAGGACGGCCGGGCCACCGGCCGGCTGATCCCCCCGGTGATCGCGAGCGCCACGAAAGCGCTGTGGATCCGCACCTACGCCGAGCGGGAGGGACTGTCGCTGAACGATTCCTTCGCCTACGCCGACAGCCTCTCCGACCTCCCGATGCTCAGCGTGGTGGGCCACCCGACCGCGGCGAACCCCGATTCCAGGCTTCGCAGCACCGCCCGTCGGCACGACTGGCCGGTGATCGATCTCAGCCGGACGAATCCGATGCCGGAGTCCCGGTCGGGGGAATCGTGGCGGTCGGCCGCTGCTTCGCCGTAGAACTTCTCCGAACCCCGAGACCCGCTCCAGAGGATGGGAACGCGAACGTCATGAGCCCCCGGCTGCGCTACCGGACCGATCCGGACATCGTCTTCATCGAGCGGGACTCCGCTCCCCGGGTGCTGCACTACGGCGAGGATTTCCTCGAAGAGCACCTGCCGGTGGGGACGCGGGTGATCTATCCGCCGCCTCCGATCCGGGGGCTGCCCAACCCGCGCGGCGCGATCCGCCACGCGCTGAATCATCCCCTCGGTTGCGATCCGCTCCACGCCCAGCTCCGGCCGGGGATGCGCGTCACGATCGCCCTCGACGACATCAGCCTGCCGCTGCCGCCGATGGCGACCCCGGACATCCGTCAGACCGCGCTCGAGGTGGTGCTCGAGATGCTGGGAGACCACGGGGTCGACGATGTCCACCTGATCATCGCGAACTCGCTCCACCGGAAGATGACGGAGAGCGAGATGAAGCGGATGGTGGGCGCGGAGATCCACAACGCGTTCCATCCCGACCGCTACTACAACCATGACGCCGAGGACCCGAAGGGCGTCGTCGCCCTGGGCGAGACGCGGCACCACGAGCCGGTGCGGGTGAACCGGCGGGCGGTGGAATCGGACCTGGTCATCTACCTGAACATCAACCTGGTGCCGATGGACGGCGGCCACAAGTCGGTCACGGTCGGGCTGTGCGACTACCGGAGCCTCCGGCCCCACCACGAACCCCAGACGATCCGCGATTCGGACGGCTACATGGACCCCGCCCGGTCGGCGCTCACCCGCAAGGTGGACCGGATGGGCGCCCTCGTGGACGACCACATGAACGTCTTTCACGTGGAGACGGTCCTGAACAACCGGATGTACGCCGACCCGCTCTCGTTCCTGGCCAGGAACGAAGACGAGTACAGCGACCTGGACCGGATCAAGATGGCAAGCACCCGCTGGTCGCTCGCCCGCCTCCCCGGGGCGGCAAAGCGGAAGTTTCTCCACAGCATCCCCGGCGCCTTCGAACTCATCGGCTGCTACGCCGGCCGCACCGTACCGGTCCATGAACGCACGCTGGAGCGCTCGTTCGAGCAGTACGCGGTCCCGGTGAAGGGGCAGTGCGACATCCTGCTCTGCGGGGTGCCGTACATCTCTCCCTACAACGTGAACTCGATCCTGAACCCGCTGCTGGTGCAGGTCATGGGGCCCGGCTACCTCTTCAATCTGTACCGGGGTAAACCGCTGGTGAAGAAGGGGGGGACGCTCATCCTGGTCCACCCCTGCCACGACGAGTTCGACCCGGATTTCCACCCCAGCTACATCGAGTTCTTCCACCGCCTGCTGCCGGAGACCCGGGACGCCTTCGAACTGCGGACGAAGTACGAAGAGGAGTTCGCGAACAACCCCTCCTACGTCCAGATGTACCGCGACGGGAACGCGTACCACGGGGCCCATCCGTTCTTCATGTGGTACTGGGGCGAGAACGGGCGCCAGCACGTCGGCAGGATCATTGCCGCCGGGGCGAAGAACCAGCACGTCCCCGAGGTCCTGGGCTGGGAATCGGCCGACACGGTCTCCGAAGCGATCGCCATGGCGAAGAGCGGGCACGGTCCTTCGGCGGAGATGACCGTGCTCCAGGTGCCGCCGATCATGATTCCCGAGGTCTCCTGAGCCGGTGACCGGCCCCGCCGCTCCGGGCAGCGCCCCCGACGCGCGTCCGCGGATCGACGTCGGCGAGGCCTTTCGAGGCTCAGGCATCCTGCTTCTCGGCGGCACCGGTTTCCTCGGGAAGGTCGTCCTTTCGATGCTCCTCGAGCACTTCCCGGAGGTGCGGCGGGTCTACGCGATGGTGCGCGCCCACCGCGCATCGGAGAGCCGGACCCGCTTCCGGGACCTCATCGAGCACTCGCCCGCGTTCGCTCCCCTGCGCGACCGCCACGGCGACCGTCTCCGTGCGTTCGTGGAGGAGAAGGTCGTCGTTCTCGGCGGCGACATTACTCACGACCGGCTCGGCTATGGGGAAGACCTCGCCGATTCGATCGCGTCGGACATCGACCTCATCCTGAACTGCTCCGGAAGGGTCACGTTCAATCCGCCTCTCGAGGCTTCGATCCGGACGAACGTCCAGGGCACGCAGAACACGATTGCCTTCGCTCGCCGGATGCAGCGGCCGGCCCTGGTCCATATCAGCACCTGCTTCGTTGCCGGGAACCGCGCCGGGGAAATCCGCGAGGACGAGCCGCTGATCGGCTACTTTCCCCGCCGGGACCGGGAGGACCAGGAATTCAGGGTCGAGCGCGAGATCGACGACTGCGCCCGCCTGGCGGAACGGGTGCGCGACGAAGCCCGCGACAAGTCGCGGGTCGACGGGTTTCGCGAGGCGGCCCGCAAGCGCTTCCGCGAAGAGGGGCGGGACCCCGACGACGCCCGGCAGATGAGGCTCGCGGTCGCCCGCGAGCGGAAGGACTGGATCCGCAGCCGGCTGCGCGATCTCGGCATCGAGAAGGCGCAGGGCTGGGGGTGGCCGAACATCTACACCTACACGAAGAGCCTCGGCGACCAGCTCGTGGCCGGCGCCGAGGGGGTGGTCCGCTCGATCGTTCGTCCGGCCATCGTGGAGAGCGCGATCGCCTTTCCCCACGCCGGCTGGAACGAGGGTTACACGACCAGCGCTCCGATGGTCCGCATGGCGCTCCGCGGGCAGAACCTCTTCCCGGTGGATCCCGAGGTCGTGCTCGATGTGGTCCCGGTGGACATGGTGGCCTCCGCCACCCTCGCCGTTTNNAGGCCTTCGAGAAGACGGCCCTGAAATGGCTTGGCCGTTCGACCGAGGCGATCTCCGACGGGCTGGCGCGAGCCGAGGCCGAGCCGATCGGCCCGCTGGGCGGTCTCGTCGGAAACCTCCGCCGCAACGTGGAGGCCTTCGAGGACTTCGTGTCCCAGGGGGAGCGGCAGTACCACACCTTCAAGCCGTTCATCGCCGGCGAGCGGTTCATCTTCCGCGCCGACAACACGCACGACCTGTTCTCCCGCCTTGACGGGAACGAGGGCAAACTCTTCTTCAATCCGGACGAGATCGACTGGTACGACTACTGGCTCCACGTCCATTTGCCCGGGCTCGAAAAATGGGTCTTCCCGGCGCTCGACGAGGCGGATCGCCGCGGACCACGGCGCGCCTACACCTACCGGACCATTCCGGAGCTGTTCGAGGCCTGCACGAAGAACCACGCCGGCAGGGTGGCGATGCGGATCGAGCGTGGCGGGCGGGAGGAGCGCTACACCTTCCGCGACTTGCGGGAGTGCGTTCTCCGCGCCGCCGTCTTCCTGCAGCGGGCGGGCTACGGCCCCGGAGACCACATCGGTCTCAGCGGCGCCAATTCCCCCGAGTGGGGCATGGCCTACTTCGCCATCTCGCGGATCGGCGCCGTGGCCTTGCCGCTCGATCGGGACCTCCGGCGGGAGGAAATCGTCCGGCTCCTCGGCGCCGGCGACGCGGCCGCGCTCCTCGTCAGTCCCGATCTTCACCGCCAGCATTTCGCCGGGGACGCCGCGGGGCTGCCCTCGGTGCTCCACTCGTTCGACGAAGTCTTCGCCATCGGCCCCGAGGCTGCCGAGGCCCGGGCCGTCGAGTCGCTGCCCCCCCTCCCCAGCCCGCACGCGCTGGCATCCATCCTCTTCACCTCCGGCACGACCGGCAAGCCGAAGGGGGTGATGCTGACCCACCGGAACTTCACCACCCTGGTGTCGAGGCTGCTCTCGATCTACGACATCACGCCGGAAGACGGCGCCCTGAGCATCCTTCCCCTGCACCACTCCTTCGAGTTCACGACGGGCTTCCTGCTGCCACTGTCCCGAGGCGCTCAGATCGCCTATCTCGACGAACTCGGCGCCGACTCGCTGACCCGGGAGCTCAGGAAGGGCAACACCACCTGCATCGTCGGCGTCCCGGCGCTGTGGGACCTCTTGCGCCGGCGGATCCTGGCGCCGTTCTCCGACCGCTCCCGCCGCGCCGAGGACCTGGTCACGGCGCTGATCGACGCCGCGCATCTGCTGCGGGAGGACACCGGGGTGAACCTCGGCCCGGCGCTGTTCCTGCCGGTCCATACCGCGCTGGGCGGCCGCATCCGGTACCTCATCAGTGGGGCGGCGGCGCTCTCCGAGACGACCTGGAAGACCTTCCGCGGGCTCGGCTTCCGGATCGCCCAGGGATACGGCCTGACCGAGGCGGCTCCCGTGCTCACCGTGACGCCTCCCGACGGGGCGGTGCCGATGGGAAGCGTGGGCCAGGCGCTGCCGGGGATCGAGTTGCGCATCGTGGAGCCCGACGCCTCCGGAGTGGGGGAAGTCGCGGCGAAGGGCCCGAACATCATGGCCGGGTACTACGGCGACCCGGACGCCACCGAGGAGGCGCTGCGCGATGGCTGGCTCTACACCGGCGACCTCGGCCGGCTGGACGACAACGGGCACCTGTTCCTGGTCGGCCGACGGAAGGACGTCATCGTCGACCGGGGCGGCAAGAACATCTACCCGGACGAGATCGAGGAGCTGTATCGGGCGGCGGCCCTGATCGGGGAGATGGGAGTCATCGGGGTGCCCGATGGTCCGGCCGAACAGGTGGCGGCCGTGGTCGTCGCGAAGCACGACACTCCGGCTGGCCGGAGGCGGGTGCGCGAGCACTTCCAGCAGGTTTCGTCGCGGCTCGCCTTCCACAAGCGGGTCAGGATCCTCGAATTCCGACGCGACGAACTGCCCCGCACCGCCACGCGCAAGGTGAAGCGCGCCGAGCTGGTGCGATGGTTCATCCGCAGGCGGCAGATCAAGGACGCCGGCAGCGCCGAGGCCGCCGCGCTCGGCGGCCGGCTGGTGGAGATCGTCGCCTCGATCTGCGAGCGAAGCCCGGAGGAAGTGCGGCTTGCGTCCTCGTTTGCGGAACTGGGTTTCGACAGCCTCATGTACAACGAGTTGGCGGCGGCGCTCGAGAGCGAGTTCGGCGAGACCATCGCGCCGGAGGCCCTGGCGGCGATGGGCACCCTTGCCGACCTCGAGCCGCTGGTCCGCGGGCGCGATGCCCGCGCACGCCCCGGGCGCCGGGTGCGCCGGCAAAAGGCCCGGAAGCGAGCCGAGGACGAGGTCCGGATCCCGGGGGCGGTGGCGCGGATGGGCCGGAAGGGGCTCACCGAAATCCAGCGCCGCTTTTACCACCAGGTCCTGGAACCCACCTTCACCGGCCGCGCCTACGTCCCGGTCCACACCCACTTCGTGGTCGTCGCTAACCACGCGTCCCACCTGGACATGGGCCTCGTCAAGTTCGCTCTCGGGGACGGCGGGAAGAACCTGATCGCCCTCGCAGCGGCGGACTACTTCTTCGACAACAAGGTGAAGCGGACGTTCTTCCACAACTTCACGAACCTGGTCCCCATGGAGCGCCGGGGCTCCCTGCGTGAATCGCTCGACCTCGCCGCCCACTATCTGAAGACCGGGCACAACGTTCTGGTGTTTCCCGAGGGAACCCGTTCCCGCAGCGGTGAAATCCAGAAATTCCGGCGCGGCTTCGCCCACCTCGCCTTCCGCTGCCGCGTGGGCGTGCTCCCGATGCACCTGGACACCC
Organism: Vicinamibacteraceae bacterium; assembly: GCA_012271265.1. GTDB lineage: Bacteria > Acidobacteriota > Vicinamibacteria > Marinacidobacterales > Marinacidobacteraceae > JAAXGQ01. The sequence continues at coordinate 12,500 of JAAXGQ010000088.1, read as the reverse complement.
ACGAGGCGTTTCCCCCAGGCGCGGTGAGCCTCCGCTCGCGCAAGGTCGCCGCCCGCATCGGGCCCTTCCTCTCGCTGGAGTTCCTCGAATCCCTTGGTGGCGCCGGGGTGCGGAGCGCTGCCCGCGATCAACGCGTGGCGCATCTGGTGCAGAGCATCGTGGAGCGATTGGGCCGGGGGGAGGCGGTGCGGCTCGAGGACCTCGCCGCCGCCTTCGGAACATCGCGAGAGCCCGTTCCGGTCGGGGTCTGAACCCCCCTTCCCGCAGGATCCGTGAGGCGTTCCCGCGAGCGGCCGGTCCTCGTCACCGGAGCCACCGGCTTTCTCGGGGCGCACCTGCTGCGCGTACTGGGCGAGGAGGGAACGGCGGTTCGGGTGCTGACGCGGCAGCCGGCGCCGGCCTTGGAAGCCCGCGGATTCGAGGTGGCCGTCGGGGATGTCACGAGCGCGGCTTCGCTTGGGCCGGCGCTTGAGGGGGTGCGGCGGGTCTTCCACTTGGCCGGGAAGGTCTCCCGCGACCCCGAGGCATCGGAATCCCTCAACCGGGTGCACGTGGAAGGGACCCGGACCCTCGCGGCCGCGGCGGCGTCTTCGGGCGTCGAGCGGGTCGTGCTCGTTTCGACGAGCGGAACGATCGCGGTGACGCGCGAGCCCGAACCGGAGCGCGATGAATCGGCGCCAACCCCGGTGGCGCTGATCGGCGGCTGGCCGTATTACCGCAGCAAGTGGCTCCAGGAGCGCGCGCTGCTGGCGGCGTCGGGGGACTTCGAGGTCGTCGTCGTGAACCCCTCACTGCTCCTCGGTCCGGGGGACGGGCGTCTCTCCTCCACCGGGGACGTGCTCCGCTTTCTCGCAGGGCAGATCCGGGTGACGCCACCGGGCGGGCTGAATTTCGTGGATGTGCGCGACGCGGCCCGGAGCGTCGCGGCGGCGATGCGGCGCGGGCGGCCGGGCGAGCGCTACCTCCTCGGCGGCCCCAACTGGACCTTCGCCGAGTTCTTTCTCCGTCTCGCCGAGGTGTCGGGTGTGGATGCGCCCGGGCTCCGCCTATCCCGGCGGTTCTACACCGCCGGAGGGCTCGTTGCCGAGGAACTCGCCCGGCAGCTCGGCCGCGAGCCGGCGGTGGACCGGATCAGCCGGGAGATGGCGGGATGCTTCTGGTACTTCCGGTCCGACAAGGCCGAAGACGAACTGGGCCACACCTCGCGCAGCGGGCGGATCACCCTGCTCGACACGGTGCGCTGGCTTCAGGGTCGCGGTCTCGCCTGACCCTTTCGCGATCCGTCGCACCCGGATCGCGCCCGGAATCAACGAGATCCGCAGCTCGCCCCGAAACCGGATCGGGTCGCCATCGACCTCGAGCGCGCCGCCGGCGCGCGCACCGGCAAGGGGACGGAGGCTGGCCTTCCTGATCCGGCGATGCTCCACTTCGGGCCGCTCGAAGTGCGTGCCGATCGCGAGCCGCCGCAGGGTGTCCGCGAGCGCGATGGGCCGTAACGGGCGGATCAGGACCGCATCCAGCCTGCCGTCACCCGGGTCCGCGTCCGGGGTGAGGCGAATTCCGCCGCCAAAGCGGCCGCTGTTCAGGACCGTGAAGTTCAGCAACAGGCGCGGGCGGCGCGCGTCGCCGTCCAGCTGAACCCCCCAGGGCTCCGCCCGGAAGACGGCGAGTTCCTTCAGCAGGGCGGCGACGTAGGTTGCCTGGCCCAGCCGGCGCTCGCCGCGCGCCGCCCGATCCGCCACCCCGGCGGCGAGTCCGAGCGACAGGCTGTTCAGGAAGGTCGGCTGGATCGCCCCGCCGTCCGGATCCCGGGTTTCCACGAGGCCCAGATCGGTCGGTAGCGCCGGCGCCGCGAGCAGTGCCCGGACTGCTTCGGGGAGCGAACCCGACATCCCTCCGTCCTTCGCGAAGTCGTTCCCGGTGCCGCACGGAAGCATGCCCAGTTCCGCTCTGCCCCCACCCTGCCAGAGCCCGCGGGCAACCTCGGAGAGGGTTCCGTCGCCGCCGTAGGCGATGATCAGTCGGCGCCGGGACGCCTCCTCGCGGGCGATCCGGACGGCGTCCCCGCGCCTCCCGGTCCAGAGCAGACGGTGAGGCCCGAGCGGCCCCAATACGTCGCCGGCGGCGGCCTGTAGGACCTGCCGTCCGCGCCCGCGGCCGGCAACCGGGTTGGCGATGATGAGCGGGCGGACGCTCCCCATGGGTCGCTGGTCAGCCGCGCTGTCTTCGGGCATATGCTCTACCTCGGAGCGGCGCCGCGGACAGCCTGGGGCGGCCGATTGCCTGAGTCTTCGTGAGCGCATCCCGCCGTCGTCCGTCTCCGCTGGAGCGGGTTTTCGCGGCCGGGGGCGGGAGCGCAGCCGCGCTGCTCGCGTGGGTTCGGGACGGCATGGCGCGCGCGATCATACGGGCGCGGGTCCCTCCCAACGCCCTGACCCTGGCGGGGCCGGTGGCGATGGCCTTCGTCTTCATCCCGCTGCTCCGCGGCGATGCCTGGACCGCCGGCTGGCTGGTTCTGGTAGCGGTTTCCTTCGACTCGCTCGACGGCGCAGTCGCTCGCCGGTCACGTGAGGTGACGCGGTTCGGCGCCTACCTCGACTCGGTCGTGGACCGCTATGCGGACCTGCTGCTTCTGTTCGCCTTGCTGGTCTACCTGCTGGAGTTCTTCGACCCGGCGGCGCGGAGTACATGGCTCGCCGCATGGTGCGTCGCGCTCGTGGGAACGGTGGGGACCTCCTATGCCCGGGCCCGTGCGGAAAAGCTGATCCCGGGCTGCGCCGTGGGCTTCTTCGAGCGCCCGGAACGCGTCGTCACGGTGATCGTGGGTCTGCTCGCGGGCAATCTCCACATGGCGCTGCTGGTCTCGGCGGCGTTCACCAACCTCATCGCCGCCCAGCGCATCCTGTACACCCGCGCGGTGCTCGAAGGGCGCGAGCCGACAGGACGTTTCGCCTACTGGGACTACCCCCGGGGGAGCGCCCAGCACACGGCGCTGTCCTTTCCCATCTTCCTGCTGCTCGTCTTCGGTCACCACCTGATCCCGCGCCCCCTCTGACCCCGGTGCTCCAACCGGGCGGGCTCGACGGAAACGGGGCCCCCCACCGCGAGAGCCGGACGTTCCATGAGTGAGCACAAAAAAACCCGGCCGGAGCGGGGCTCCGGCCGGGCTGCCCGGTGAGGACGATCAGCTACTCGACGTACGAATAGCCGCAGTTCTCACAGGTCCAGGTGCGACCCTGGCGGTACATGAGCGCGCCGCACTGCGGGCAGGCGCGCGTGTCTTCGTCCCCCGAGTCTTCGGCGAAGAGAGCGTCGTAGTCGAGCTCCTCCTGCTCTTCCTCGGAGGTCTTCGTATCCTCTTCTTCCTCTTGCTGGCCGGCCGCGAACGAGGCGGCGCCCAGCACGCCCGCGAAGGCAAGACCGGCGCCCCGAAGGAAGTCGCGACGGTTGAAGTCGTCCATTTGAGTGTCTCCTCGCGATCAGCTGCGCGTTGATCAGTCGCCGTAGCCGACGGTCGAACGGGCGAATTCCTTCACCTTCGCCTCCGTCTGCCGCTCTTCGACGATCTTTTCCCAGTCTACCGCGGGCTCCGTGACCTCCGCCGTGGGAGGCAGGATGTACTGTGGCAGGTTGTACTCGTCCTTGAACATCTGGGTGCGGACGTGGCCGGTGGCGTACTCGGCATTCTCCCCGGACATGAGGTAGGTGAGGGTCGGAACCAGATCCCGCCGCTGCACCCGCTCGGTCACGGTGTGGCCCTTCTTGAAGTCGGGGCCGAGCGCCATGCACCACACGTAGTGGGCGTAGTAGTTGCCCGGGCTGTGGCCCAGCTGTCCGTAGATGTTCACTTCGTCGTCGCGGCCGCACTCGGGACGGATCACGAGGGCCGTGGTGTCCCGGAGATACGGATCGGCCTGAATCTCGGCCCACAGGTTTCCGATCAGCTCATCGGTCGTCTTGATGTGCTTGATGTACTCCCAGTAGTCCGTGTTGTAGTCCCAGAAACCGAAGTCCGCGTGGGCGTCGTCGAGCGCCAGGACCTGCGCCGTGATCGACCGGGGCTTGAACTCCTTGAGGATCTGCGGCACCAGAGTGAGCACCTGCGCGTCCCCGTAGGGGATCTCCCGGTTGATGACCGGCTCCCGGGTGGAAGGCGGGACGTAGGACTTGCTCTCCAGCACGCTGCCGATGAAGTCCTCGACCTGCTTCCGCTGCTTCGCGTTGTGCCCGAGACCCTTCTCCACGTTCAGATCCACGATCTGCGCCGGGGTGAGGTTCTGCTCCGGGTAGAAGATCCGGTTCATCGTGAGCCCGGTCGAGCCGTACTTCACCCCGTACTCGGGATGCTGGCTGAAGTGCTTCACGTCCCAGGTCCAGGCCCGGTAGTACGAGGCTCCCTGGAGGGTCCAGTAGTCCGTCGGGCTACCGCCGGATTTGCGCCGGATGTACTCGGCCCAGGTGGGGTAGCGAGGCCGCTGCGCCGGCGCGTCGCGGCCACAGAGCACCTCGGTGTACATGTAACCGTGGAGGTTGGCGGTCTCGCCGTAGTCCTCCATGAAGACCGTGGCGTCGGCCGCCATCTTGGTCTGGAAGGGCGAGTGCTCCGGGTTGTCGATGACGTCGTTTTTCCGGGCGCCGTTGCCCAGGATGATCGTCACCAGGTGCTTCGTCTTGAAGCCCGGGTTCTCGGGGAGGACCATGCCGCCCTGAGGGATGCCCGCTCCGGCCTCGAAGATCGGGCTCCCGGCGGCGTTTCGGGTGGAAAGAACCGCCCCGGCCCCGGCCGCGGCGCCGATCTTGAAAAAGTCGCGTCGATCCATCATCGCGGATCCTCCTCGCCGCTTTCCGCGGCCTCTTCGTCTTCATTGTAGAACCGCACGCTGATCCCGCCGATCTCCGGGTCGCGATCCTCGTAGTAGGTGTAGAAGTTGCGGGCCGCATCGGAGATTCCCAGCCGCACCAGCTCCCACTCGCCCCACTCCATCGTGTCGGTCACGGTGAAGTTCCCGGTCCAGATGTGAGGCTCCGGGAGCTTCGACGGGCGGTTCAGGTCCACGAAGCCGCCCATTTCGGGAGTCAGGCTCTTCAACTTCACCTTGACCGCGTCGGCGCCGTTCGGCGACCGCACGTAGCCCTCGACCGCGTGGACCCCGGACAGGTTGTCGTCGGCCAGCACGGTGATGACCACCTGCTCGCCCAACTTGGCTTCGGTCCTGGAGAACTGCACCGCCAGGATCTCCGCCGGAGTCTGGTCGATCATCTCCTTCTCCTGCTCCACCTGGACCGTCGCGGCGCTCATCATCGGTTCCGTCCGGTTGAAGTAGTAGCGGATGTTCGTGGCGTGGTCCTTCAGGGTGATCCCCATCATCTGCCACTCGCCGCCCTCGTACCACTGCGGGATCTGCAGGGCGCCCCGGAACAGGCCCGGCGTGCCGCCCACCATGACCATGGTGGAGCGGATCTGGTGGTAGCCGCTCGGCGAGACCCACTGGGTCTGCGCTTCGGTCAGCCCGGACATCTCGTCCTTCGCCATGAGGCTGTAGTGGACGAGCCCGCCCCCGGCCCGGACCCGGTCGGTCTCGACCTTGACCCACTCGAGGGTCGGGGCGGTGATGTCCGCGGTCTCGCCCCCGGTCACCATGAAGCCGATCGGCTGTCCGTCCTCCTCCTGCATGGCCTTGTGGAAGTCCGCCCAGTAGGCCTTCCGGTCACCGACCCGGTCGGCGATGATCGTCGTGCCCACCACGTAGCGGCCCGGCGCCGCGTAGCGCGACAGCTTGCCCCGGCCCAGGAACAGCGTGTCGTCACTGTCGTGGGGCTGAAAGTTGATGTACATCGTCGCAGCCCGCCCCAGTTCCCGGTTGTAGAACAGGGAGACGAACGACTGCGCCTTGTTGTAGGGGGAGACCACCCGGGCGATCGCCCGGACCTCGCCGCCTGGCTCGACGGACTTCGTGAGGACCCGCATCTCGGTCAGGACCGGAGGCAGCTGGTTCCCACTCAGGTCGACTTCCTTCAACTGCTGGTCGCGCCGGCGGTACTGGTACTGCTCCGGCACCCGCAACTCGGGCGGCAGCGCCCAGCCGCCATCGTCGTGGCCGGAGGAACTGATGACCCCGTATTCGTTCAGCACCTCGTGGTCCGGAAGCAGCGGGTGGGATTCGCCTTCCGGCTTCCCGACCTCCTGTGCGCCTTCTTCCTCCTGCGCCCCCGCGAACGACGCGACGAGCAGCAGGGCGCATCCTGCGACCAGGAGGCCGCGCATCGCGCGCCGGGGGTTTCTGGGAGACGGAAACTTCATGATTCGAGCCCCTGGGATGTTCGCGGCGCCCCGGTGATCCGGAGGTCCGGAGGCGGCCCGCAATTCCGGACCGGAACTGGCTCTTATAGCCAATTTCCGAGGGGGAGTCAATCGCGATCCGGGCGCCCGGCGGCGGCGGTTCGGGGGTTGGAGGCGGCCCGCCCCGCAGTCATCGTCAAGGCCGCCCCGGTGCCCGGGAACGCGGCCGCTCTGGAATGGTCGCGGCGGCTCCTCGACCGCCTCGCGGCATCAGGGACCGGGATCCTTGAGGAACAGCGCGGTGCGGCGGATGGACGGGGAAATCCCGCCAAGGCGTTCGGCGAGGCGGCGGAGATCCCACTGGGCGACGGTGCGCATGTCGCGCCGCATCTGTCCCTCCAGGGCGCCGAAGACCTCCCGGTAGCCGGCCATCGCGCCCGCTTCGTCGCCGGCGGCGAGCCTTGCCACCGCGAGAAGGAGGCCCTGGCGGGCGGATTTCTGCGGATCCATTTCCCGCGCCGCTTCGAACAGACCCACCGCCTCCGCGTGGCGGCCCTGGAGGTACACCGCATTCGCCAGGTTGTAGTGACCGAACACGAAGTCCGGCGCCAGTTCCAGCGCTCGCCGGAACGCGGCTTCCGCCTCCGACAGCCGGCCAAGGTCCCGGAGCGTCACCCCCAGGTTCGATGCGTGGGAATGGCTGAGCGGGTCGCGCTCCGCCGCCTGCTCCAGCCACGGCAGCGCTTCCGCCGGACGCTCCAGTTCCCCGAGCGACGCTCCGGCATTGGCCCACGCGGGGGCGAAGTCGGGCAGGATTTCGGCGGCCCTCCGGAAGAAGGCCAGTGCTCCGTCCAGGTCGTCCAGCCGGATCATCGTCTTGCCGAGCTCGAAGTGGGCGGCGGCGAGCTCCTCATCCCGTTCCGCCGCCCGCTCGAAAGCGGCCCGCGCCTCACGCACCCGCGCCCGTTCGATCAGCGAACAGCCGTGCAGAAGCTGTGCGAGGGCGTTGTCCGGATCGGCCACGGCGCCGCGGTCGGCCGCCTCGGCGCGAACCGGCAGCTCCGGCGCCCGCAGCGCGATGGCGCGCAGCACCCGGGGGTCGTCGCCGGCCGCGTCGAGCTGTGCCCGGCGCGGTCCGACGAGGGCGCTTCGCGCCTCCGGCGGCGCGACCGGCCTCCTTGCCACCGCGAAGGCGCATGCGGCGCCGCGGCCCGTGAGCACGTCGCTCGCCCGGGTCAGCAGGGCGCCCTCGTCTGCGGAGGCCGCCAGATCGCGCTTTCCGGCCCCCAGGTGGATCAGCCGGGCCAGGACGTAGGCCGGCGTGGCGATGACCGGGACGGGCGGCTGTTCCGGCGGCTTCCCCGGACGACGCACGGGGGTCCGCGTGGGAAAGGCGAGGTGCAGATCGGGCAGCGCCAGGACTTCCGCAGCTTCCGGGACCGGCCCGGTCTCGTGGAGCCAGAGCGGCAGCTCGGTCATGGAGGGGGGCGTCGCGACCGCCCGTCCGACGACGCCGCCGCCGAGAGCGAGCCGGGCGCTCTCCCCTCCCGGACTCAGAAAGAGGCGCCAGCGCACGCCCCCGGTCGGCGGCCGGTGCGACGGCCACCCGCTGTTCAGGCGGCGGGCCGCAGCGAGAGCCGGCTCAGGGGCCAGAGCCCCGGGCTCGGCCGGAAAGAAAGCCCAATCCGTCACGTCGTCGCCCTTTTCCCCGAGGCCCGGCGCCGTCCGAGGATGCGCGAGCGTAGCAACCGTGGTGAAATCCCGAGGGCATGACGAACACCCTCCATCGCTACGGGGCCCCGGAGACCCTGGTCGACGACTACATCGTCTTCGCGATGGCCGCGCGCGGCATCAACGATCGCGGCTCCGGGGAGAAGCTGCGCCGCTTCACCGAGATCGCGCTGCGGCGCCGGCCGATCAATCTTGGCGACGCGACGAAGGGCGGCATCTTTCGGTCCTCCCGGCTCAACCCGCTGGCCCACTGGCGTCGGCGGCGCCGGCTCGCCCGGGAGGCGATCCGCGCGGGCGTCAGCGGCCCCACCGTCGTCTCGGCCGTGTTCGACAGAGAGGAACCGCTGGTTGCGTTCCTGAAGGACCTGAGAGAAGCCGATCTCGGTCTCTCCATCAACGTGAGCGGCCTCACCGGCCGCGCCGCGGAGCTCGCCCGGGAAGCCGGGATTACCCGCCACAGCGTCGAGTACTCGCTGGGGTTCTTCGGCAACCTGGACCGGCTGCCGGACCGGGCCACCCTCTGCCTCTCGACGATGTGCGGCCACGGGATGCTCTCCTTCGGCTTCGCCCGCAAGATGCTCGACTGGGTTCGCGCCGGGCGACGCTCTCCCGAGGAATGCTCCGAGAACATGGCTCGGTTCTGCTCGTGCGGCGTCTTCAACACGACGCGCGCCGCCCGCATCCTCCGCGAGGGCTGAAGAGGCTGAAGAGGCGTCCCGCGTAGAGTTACCGACGGCTGAAGGATTCGAGGAGAGCCGAAGCCATGCGTTCTTTCTCCGGCCGGTTCTCGCGGCCATGGACTCTCGCCGGCGTGCTGACCGCGGGGTGCGTCTTCCTGCTGTTCGGCATCTCCGCCACGGCGCTCGCCGAGGATCCGCGCGACAAGGGTCCCCCGGAAGCCGAAACGCAGGACCCCGACGCCGATTCCGGGGAACCGCCGATCGATTTCGTCTTCCGGCTGCGCGGCCGTTTCCTTGATGAGGCGTCCGAACCGGGGGATGTCGGGGTGCAACGCCTCTCGCTCTGGAGCGACACGCGGATCGGTTCCCGCATTCAGGTGAGGGCAACCTATGACGTCGGGGCCGAGCGAACGCACGACCTTTGGGCGCAGTACGACCTCGGAGGCGGATTCCGGGTCCGCGCCGGACGGAGCGCCCCCTTGTGGCTGCCCGAGTTCACCGACCCGCCGTTCGGTTTCCAGATGGTCAGGAACGCCGTGGGCTCAGCGCTGACCCAGATCCGGGAGAGCGGGGTCTTCCTGTTCTTCGACCGGGCGGCCTGGAACGCGCGGCTGCACGTGGTGAACGGCTCCGGCTGGGCTCCCGACGACAACTCGTTCAAGGACATCGTGGCCAGCACCGGCCGCTCGTTCGCAGCCGGTCGGAGCACCTGGAAATTCGACATCGGCCACTACGAGGGCCGGGACGGCGACGGGGACGCCCAGACGCCGCGCCGCCAGAGCGGCGTGCACCTCGACGCCGACTTCGGCTCGGACCGCTACTTCCGGGCCGCGTTCTATCGGCGCGACCAGTACGGGCAGGATCACTTCGGAGGGTTTGCCCGGGTGCGGCAGCGCTTTCCGGTGGGCGTGTGGGGCGCCCTGGAGCTCGGTTCCGAGTCCAACAACGAAGCGGAGAAGATCGTCGGGACCGCCAGCTACTTCCTCGCCGGCGTTCGCTTCGAGTTGCCCTGGACGAACAGCCACCTCGCCGCCGACTACCGGCGCCGCTTCGGCATCATCGAAGACAACGAGATCCTGATGGTGTTCCAGTGGATCCTGGACTTCACCGATCCCCGGCGTTGACTTGCCCGGGCGCCGCGTTCGGCGGCGCTCCCTTTCCTGCATCCTGAAGGAGCCCATCGACCCATGGCCAAGGCCGCTCACTACATCCCCGACCGCGCGCACGCGGTGACTCCCTACCTGGTCGTCCGTGACGGACAGGGGGCGATCGCCTGGTATCGCAAGGTGTTTGGCGCCGAGGTGGAATCCGTCATGGACGGGCCGGACGGCGCGGTCATGCACGCGGAACTCCGGCTCGGTCCGGCCCAGATCTACCTGGCCCAGGAATTCCCCGGCGCGGCATCCGAGGCGGGCTTCCTCGCGCCGAAGACCCTGGGCGGCACGACGGCGACGATCCACCTCTACGTGAGGGACATCGACGCCGTGCACGCCCGGGCCATCGAAAACGGCGCCCGGGAGCTGCGCGCTCCGACCAACGAATTCTGGGGCGACCGCCACTCCTCAATCATCGACCCCGAGGGGCATCGCTGGGGGATCGCGACCCACGTCGAGGATCTCACCGAGGAAGAGCTCGAAGCCCGGGCCCGGCAGGCGGCCGAGGAGTTCGCCGCCGGTCAGGAAGGCGGCTGACCGCCGCTCTGCCGCCCGGAGGCGCCGGCCGGAGCATTCGCGACCCGTGCCGGGCTTCGGTAGGTTCGGCGGCATGCGGCAAGTGCTTCCCCTCCCGAACCGGACGCTGGCGGGCGTCTTCGCCGCGATCCCGTTCGTCGCCGCTGGCCTTTCTGTGGCGCAGGAGCCGCCCCCGCCCGCAGTCAGCCAGGCCAACTCCGCGGATCCGGTGCTGCACACAAGCCGATCGGGCTGTGCGAGAACTCAGCGACCGCGGGGTGATCCGGGAGCCCGCCGAGAATCGGTGGGGGATGGGAAGGACGAGATTCGGCCGCTGCGTCCTCGGACGCGCCGGGCCGCGGGCAAAGTTGGCCCCCGGAGCGCCCGGATTTTTCCCGGAGGGGGGGCACGGAATGCGCCCCTCCGGGCCGGTCAGGTCCGAAGGCGCACGCTGGTTCGCCCTGCCCAAGGGACCGAGGGTGCGGCGCCGGCCGGCGAGGACGCCGGCGCTCCATGGGGGCGTCGCTCCATAGCGCGGCGAATCGCGCCGGGGGAAGCGCGGTCGATTCCGGATTAGGCGGTCAATGCAGCGGGCAGACGGTCATTTCACCGAGTGCGGCCCTGACCGCGGTGATGGTCTTTTGTCCGGTGAACGTTGACCGGATCGTGCTCATCCCGGAGACCGCGGACTCCCACCGCGGATCCGGTGTGTACGGGTGGCCCCGGCCCAACTCCCAAGCGAGCTGCGCATGGTACATCTCGCTCTCGCTGAACTCCGGTGGAATCGCGGAGAGGCGGGGCGACATGATGTAGTCACCAACGTCAAGGACGTGGAAGAACCCGAGGGCGTGCCCGACCTCGTGGACTGTCACGGAAGCCAGATCGCAGTCCTCGAGCCGGTCCACGTTGATGAGGATGAATCCCGCCGGCTCTCCGACGTCCGCAAGACCGCATGGAAGAGGAACAGAACCATCCCCGAGCAGCTCGTTCCCGAATGGCACGACGTCAACCCAGCCTGCCTGACCCCGGACTTCCCAGCCGCGCGTGATCTCGCCTGCGAACGTTTCGCCGGTTGCCTGCGGGACGGCTTCCCGGATCGCGCGCTCGATCGTGTCCTGCTCGGTAGCGGTGAAGTCCCACGGCCAGAGCGGGTCGTTCACGCTCAGGTGGAAGTTCGGCTGGCCGTCAAGGACGACGGTGATCCTCTGCTCGACCTCCCGCTCTCCCCAGAGGAACATGCAAAACTCGGAGGTGGACCCGTTCGGGCAGGCGAAGGCGTCGAAGACCAGTTCTCGCCACAGGCTCTCGTCGAACGGATCCTCGACCACCACATCCACCGTAGCCGTGGCGGCCGTGTAGCCGGTGTAGTTCGCGCCCAGCGTGACCTGCACCTCGCCGGCCTCGACGCCCGTCACGGTCACCTCATAAACGCCGGCCCGCACCTCGCTGCCCGCGACGGTGACGGCCCCGCTGCTCGCGGATACGGAATAGGTCGCTGGAACTGCGGCTGACAGGAGGGCGGTGAAGGTCTCCTCTTCGGCCACCCTGACGGTGATCTCGTCGGGAACCTCGTTCCACGAGAGCGGGGTCGGCGGCGGCGGAGCCGCAGGGGCGGCGCCCCCTCCATCGCCCCCGCAACCGAGACCCAGCGGAAACACAAGAACCGCGGCCAACAGGCCCAGGCGCGTCGACATCGCCTCTCCTCCCGGCCCGTGCCGGCGTGCCGGGCCATTGCAACCGTTTCTCGGGATGGAGAAGAAGGCCCCGCCTGTTCGCCAGCTCGAGGAGCTACCCCAAGCCGTTCACGGCTCTTGTATGCAGCGGGTAGCCCGACGAACGTCGGACTCCCGAGAACGGTTGCGAAGCGAGCATATGGCCTGGCGGCCCTCCGGCGGCCGCAGCCTGGCGCCATGTGTCCGTGTTCTTCGGTCGCAGGCCCGCCAACAGAACCCCGGTCACCAGAACCACCTCCGGCCACTGCCGCCTCGGAACCGCATGGTCCACGCCCAGGTTCAGCAGGGTCTCGTGGCCGGACCCTCCTGGCCCATCCCTCACGTTGGGAGCGCCGCCATGCCGACGGCGGGATCCCGTCCGGGTTGGAGACCGGCCAGCGCCGGGGACCGACGCTGCGGCGTAGGC
>JAAXGQ010000274.1 GCA_012271265.1 Vicinamibacteraceae bacterium | reverse complement strand
GTATGTGGTCACAGCCTTCGCGGCGGCCTTCCTGCTGGCCCTGATCGTCGACGCCGTCGACATCACTCCGCACCTCAAGCCGGTGCCCGCACTCGCCTTCGCCCCGACCGCGGCCGAGCCTGCGCCGGCCGGTCCGGAGTCGCCGCCCCCGTCCTCACCCGAGTCCCCGCCGGCCGGGCCGGAGTCACCGCCCCCGTCCTCACCCGGCTCGCCGCCTCCGCCCGAGCCGTGGGCCGGATGGCGCCACGAGGCGCCCGCGGCCTGGCGCCGGGCGGCAGCCCTGCTGCGGAGCATGGCCTGGTTGATGGTCGCAGGCGTGGGAATCGGCATAGCCATCAGCCTGCTGGTACCCGCCGAGGCGATCGTCGGCATCGCGGGCGCACAGAACCCGCTGGCCGTTCCCGCCGCCGCAGCCGCCGGGGTTCCGTTGTACTTCGGCACCGAGTTGTTGCTGCCCATCGGCGACGCCCTCCACACGGGCGGGGCCGGCCCGGGCGCCATCGTGGCCCTAGTCATCGCAGGCGCCGGCGCCAACATCCCCGAATTCGCCCTGCTCACGAAGGTAGTCCGGGGCCGGATGGTCGCCGCGTTCTTCGCTTACGTGTTCGCGGTGGCCGTCGCCGCAGGCCTAGTCACCGATCTGCTCCTGTGACGACCACACCCCCAGACTGGGAGCCTGACGGGCTCGACCGAGGAGGTGTCACGCTCGGAGAGGATCCGCTTCGACGATGGCGGTGACGGTCTTGCGGCCGAGTCCCGACGCCTCTGCGATCTGTCGCAGCGAGGCACCCACACGATGGGCGGCCCGGATCATGTCGTCGCGGACGGCGATCTCCTTGCCGGCGCGCTCCGCACTGAGACCGACCACGGCCAGAGCGGCCCCAATCTCGTAGTCGAGCCCGGAGCGGTACTTGTGCATAGCCGCGACCGCGGCGGACACCTCCGCTTCGGTGTAGCTCATGGCGCCTCCCGCAGGCCAGCGGCCAGCTTGTCGCGGATCGCCAGCAGGGTCCCGATCCGCGGTGACAGATCGCCGGACGCCTCGGCTACGTCGAGATGCGCGACGGCCATCCCCACCAGCTCCAGCGCTTCGATCCGTTCCAACTCAACGCTCACCAGGTGGATGCGGGCGTCGACCTCAGGGTTCACCGCC
>JAAXGQ010000012.1:1520-3772 GCA_012271265.1 Vicinamibacteraceae bacterium | reverse complement strand
ATGGGTGTTCAGCGTCAACTACTTTTGCCGCTTGACGACGACCATTTTTGCCGGTTCCGGTCGTCGTGGATCGAGAATCAGGCGGGACCGGAGCACGCCGCGACACGCGGCGTGCTCCGGCTCCGAAGGGTCCGCGTCGCCGTGGTCTGCCTTGAGCAGCACAGTCCCCTGGTGGCCCCGAATCCGGCGGTCCGCGGCGTCCCCGAGAGCGTCGTGGTCGGCCGGGACGCCCCCGTCCAGGCCGGGCCGCAAGGCCCATAACTGCCAATCGAGCCGCGGGGCGGGCGGCGTGTCACCCGCAGGGCCGTAGCGGAGCGGAGGACGTGCGCAGCACGTTGACACGCCGGCCGTCCCGCAGCTACGCGTCCCCGACCTCCCGACAGGGCTGTCGTGCGTCCCGGGGAGCTCGAACGGCCTCCGGATGCCGGGCGCCCAGCGCCCAGCACGGCTTCGTGGCCGCCAACCGGAAGCCGTCGCCGGTGGTCTAGTCGTCACGCCCGAAGCCCCTGGGCAGATCAACGGCCTCCAGTACCGACAGGTCCAGATCGCAGACCTGCTCGAGCAACTCCGCCGTCGCCGACTCGGCGAGGGATTCCGGCAACGCGTGCCGCCACTCCCGGTACTGGTCCTGCAGCGCCAGGAGCGTCTGCACCGCGTCGTTCCACTGCTGTGGCCGCGACCTCCGGTCCGCCGGCCGGCGGTACCGGAGCCGGGACTCGCCGGCCTGCCGCCGCTCCCGGTAACGCGCCTGCCGCTCCGCGTTCGTCAGCGCCACGATCAACTCCACACCGTTACGTAACGGATCGGTGACAGGCGGTTCGGCGCCCGGACGTTCACGACGTCGAGCGTCGGCGGGCTCGGGGCAACAGCGGACCGGGAGCACGACCGCGGGTGGCAGGTGCGGGCGGCGATTTCCGGCGCGACCGGTCCGTGCGGTAGCTGGGTACGTCGAATTCGATCACGACCGCGTGGTGGACGAGGCGGTCGATCGCCGCGGCCGTGGCCATCTGGTCGCGGAAGATCCGGTCCCACTGGCTGAAGACCAGGTTGCTCGTCACCAGCACCGAACGCCGCTCGTAGCGCTCGGCCAGAAGCGTGAAAAGCACCTCGGCCTCGTCGGGGCTTTGCTGTACGTAGCCCAGATCGTCGAGCAAGATTGCCTCGAAGAGATCGAGCTTCCGGAGGGCACGGGGCAGGTCCAGGTCGCGTTTCGCACCGAGCAGCTCCTGCACCAGGGCGTAGGCCGGGGCGCACAGCACGCTGTGGCCGGCCTCGACCAACGCGTGCCCGACGGCGCAGAGCGCGTGGCTCTTGCCCACGCCCGGCAGGCCGAACGCGAGTACGTTGGTCGCCGTCTCGAGGAAGGCACCGGTAGCCAGCGTCTCCAACTGCTGCGCGACCTTTGCCGGGAACCTGCCGGTGTCGAGCGTCGCGAACGTCTTGCCCGGCGGCAACCGCGAGGCGCGACGCAACCGCGTGATCCGGCGCTGACGGCGCGCTTCGGCTTCCGCCTCGAACACCTCGACCAGCACTGGCATCACCTCGGGATGGCCCGCCTCGGTCAGCCGCGGCACGAGCTCCTCGGCCGCCGTCGTCAGCCCGAACTGCGTCAGCAGCGACGTCACCTGCGTGCTCGGCGCCGTCATCCGACTCGACCTCCGGCCAGCAGCGCGTCGTACTGCGCGAGATCCGGGCGGGGGATGTGGACCACGGGGATGGCCGGTACCGGCGGACGAACCTCGGCCTGGACGGCGGCGTAGTCGCAGGGGTCGCCAGCGGCGAGCTTGGCCCGCAGCGTCGCCTCGACCCGCCGCTCGCTGGTCGTGGCCGCCAGGTGCAACAGGCGCACGTACTCGACGTCGGCCCGCTCACCGTGCGTCCGGCCGAGTGCGTCATACGCCGCCCGGAACACGAGCGACGGGAAGAGCTCCTCCCGGAAGCGATACCGCGCGAACGCCCCCGGCTTCCGGACCAGGCTCCCGATGATGTGGCGGTAGTCGATGCGGTGCTCCGCCGAGCCCCGCAGACGCGGCATCGTGCACAGCACCCGCCCGCCGTAGAGGACCTCCACCGTCGTCGGATGCTGCCGAGCCTCGACCATGTGACCGATCAACCGCGACGGCACCGAGTAGACCCGGCCGCCGACCCGGATCGTGCTCCACTTCCGCACCCGGCACTGGAACGTCGTGTACTCCGGGACCCGAGCCGCCGGCAACGACCGCAGATACGGACGCTCCTCGGCCAGCCGAGCC
>JAAXGQ010000012.1:0-1471 GCA_012271265.1 Vicinamibacteraceae bacterium | reverse complement strand
CATTCCGCTCCTCGTCGACGACCATCCGCACGAAGCGCAGATACGCCGCCTCGTCGACGAAGTCCCTCTCGCCCCGCAGCAGCAACGCCTGCTCGATGGCCGTCGCCGTGCGGAAGTGCGCCTGCTCGGCCACCCCGTTCTCATGCGGCTTCCCCGGCTGGATCCGCGACGAGAGCAGCCCGTAGTGGTCCAGCACCTGCCGGAACCGCGCCGTCAACTGACGACCGCCGCTGCGCCTCAGCTCGTGCGTCGCCGCCGACAGGTTGTCGTGACGAAGCACCGCCGGCACCGCCCCCAGCGTCCAGAGCGCGCCCTGCAGACCCGACACCAGGGCCTCGAACGTCTCGCTCAGCGCCAACTCAACGTACGTCCACCGGCTGTAGCTCAGCACCCACTCGAACAGCAGGTGCGGGAACGCCACGCCCCGAAGCGTCACCCCCAAGTCGCTCAAGTCGGTGAAGTCGAACGCCGCTTCCCGACCCGGGACCGGAACCTGCTCGAAGTACACCTCGCAGTCGGGACCGTACTGAACCCGCCAATCGCGGACCCGCCGCTGCAAGGTCCGCAACTGCCCCGGCTGGAAGCGACCCGGATGCCGACGGCATAGCGCCTTGAACAGCGTCAGCACCTGCAGCCGCCCGTCGGTGTCGGCCACCAGCTGCGGCACGACCTCCGACTGCCACACCTCGGCGAACGGGTCCTCCCGCGTGCGCCACCATCGCGGCGCCTTCGCCGTCGACGGCAACGGCCCGCTCTGCCACTTGCGGGCCGCCCGCTCGCTCATCCCGGCCGCCGCCGCGGCCGCCGCCACCGTCTTGCCTGCCATCCGCTTCTCGCGCAATCGCCGTACCTGGGCATCGGTGACCAACCCGTCCTCCGCGAGGAAAACGAGCAGTGTCACACGCCTCGCGGCCGCCCACGCGACCGGCTGATAGCCGCGTCGGCGACCGGCAAAAATAATTGTCGTTGATCAATGGGTCGATAGCCGCAGATGCGACGGAGATCGCTCACCGCCGGGCCGATAGCGGATGAGGTCGGCGCGGCTCGTGACGCTGTCGAGTCCGACGGCGCCCCCGTGTCCTCTCCCCGAACGTCCGGCAACGCAACCCACCGCCCTCGATGGGGTTCACCGTCACGGGCCTCGCCCGCTGCTACGACGGCATCGACAACGAGGCGCGCAGCGCGCTGGCCGCAGCCGAGCCGCCGCCTCCCGGTTGGCGACTCGGCACCGAGGATGGGGCCGCATTATGGGCTACACTGGTCCCCCATGATGATCGCCGTGTCATCGAGGCGAAACACGGCCGAGAGGAGGAGGTATGGTGGACCCGATCAGACGCAAGCTGCTGAAGACTGGCGCCGCTGCGGCGGCAATGGCCGCTACGCCGGGGGCGCTGTTCGCGCGGCAGGGCGGCAATGACGATGGCGGACGCTTCTACGAAAGGGGGAATGTCCGCATCCGCTATGAGGAGAC
>JAAXGQ010000087.1 GCA_012271265.1 Vicinamibacteraceae bacterium | reverse complement strand
CGATGGCGCCCGGCCCGGGCCGCGCCCGGGCATCCCGGTTCATCCACCGCGATTGTAGCGACGCCCGAGGGCCCGCAAACCGGCCCCGGCGGCGCCGGGAATCCGGTCCGCGCGGTCAGCGGGTGAGCGCCGGAATGGCGTCCGGACTCAGTCGGGCGCCGGTCACCTGCCAGAACCAGATGCCGCGCCGCTCCAGCAGAATGTCGGCCCAGAGCGGCGCATCGCCGACTCCGGGCGCCCTCGCCGTGAGGCGCACCCGGAAGTCGCTCCAACCGTCGTAGTCCGCCTTGACCCGGATCGCGTCCCCGGCGCCCTCTTCGCCGAAGAACGCGAGGAACGACGCAATGTCCGTCCCGTCCCGTCCCGTTCCACCCTCTCGCGACCCGCCGTCCCGCGACGCGGGGCCAATCGCTTCCCCGAGCGCTTCCGGCGTGGCCATGCGATCGATCATCGCCTCGCCCACGGCGACTGCCAGCCGCTCTCTCAGCGAGCCCCCGGCGTCGACTCCGGACCCGTTTCCGTTGTCGTCGCGCTCGCGCGCCCGCTGCTCGGCGCCGGCGCGGCGCCGCAACTCGCCCTTCAGGTCTTCGCGGATGGCAGAGAAGTCCACGAGCCGGGCCAGCGTCTCGTGGTCCCCGGCGACGACCGCCTCGCGGATGCGCCAGGTGGCGATGTAGGGGCCGAGGTAGATGCTGCCAGCCAGCGCCAGGAGGGCCGTCCAGCCGGCAAGCAGCCAGAGGCGGGACCGACTCACTGCGGCAATACTACCCGGGGGAGAAGGAAGGGCAGGTTCGTGGGACGTCTCGTGCGGCCGCCCATCGAGCGGGCGGATGCGTCGGAGTGCTTTCCGCTGCGAGGACTCCGGTTCGGAGGACTCGCGCCGGAGCACCTTGCGCACGCGGCGTCGGCGGCCGATCTCGCCCGCTTCGAAGAGCGTGGCTACCTCACGATCCCGAACGCGCTCCCGCCGGAGCATCTTGACCGCGTGCGGGACGCGGTGTCACGTCTCGAAACACGCGAACGCCGCCGGCTCGGACTCGGGAGGGGCGACATGGTGTCCCGTTTCGCCGTGATTCGCGACGATCCGGATCTGCTTCGACTCGTCACCTGCCCGCGGACCTTTCCCAGGGTCTGCGGTGTCCTGGGCTGGAACATCCAGCTCTACATCTCCCACCTCGTGGTGTATCCGCCGGAAACCTGGGGCGGCACCCAGTGCCGCGAGCCGGTCTGGCACCAGGACAGCGGACGCCCCGTGCTGGAAATGGAGCGGCCGGCCCCCCGCCTCTCGCTGAAGGTGGCGTACTGGCTGACAGACACCCGAGGCCCGGATCGCGGCGCCATGGAGGCCATTCCCGGCAGCCACAACCGGGACGCCCCGCCGGCCGGAGCCTTCGACCCCGATTGGGACGGCTTCCTTCGGCTGGAGGCGCGGGCCGGCGACGCCACGATCTTCGACCGCCGCCTCTGGCATCGTCACGGCAGGAACACCTCCGATGTGGTGCGGAGCGCCCTCTTCTTCGGGTACGGCTACCGCTGGCTGCGGCCCCTCGACTACACCAGCATGCCGGCGGAGCTCCTCGAACGCTGCGACCCGGTGCTGCGGCAGCTCCTCGGTGACGGAAAGACGCAGGTGGGCTGGTATCAGCCGGAGCCGGAGGACGTCCCGCTACGCGCCTGGCTCGTTCGAAACCTGGGGGCCGACCGGATGTGGCGACCGCCCTCCACGCAACCGCAGCAGGCGCTTTCGCGCGACTCCTGACCGACTCGGGGATGTTGCGCCGCCGCTGGCCCGTCCCCCGGACCACGGTCCTTCGCCTGCGCGTCGCCACGGTAGCTCTCGCTGGTCTGGCGTCGCTCCTTCCGGCGGCGGCTTCGGAGCCCCGGCAGTGGCCGGCCGCTTCGGGGTCGGCGACCGCTCGGGAACTGCGCCGGGAGGCACGCTCCATCCTCCGGGAAGTCGAAGACCACCAACTTTCGCTGACGGCGGCGCGGGTGCGGGTGGAACGCCTGCTGAACGCGCTCAAGGGGTTGGCCGAGGCGGAGGGCTGGACGCCGATCCCCCGGCGCCTCGAGCTCACGATCGCCCGGCCGGACGACCTCGACATGCGCATCGAAGAGGAGTGCCCGCTCTTCTACGAAGAGGAACTTGTCGAGCTGTGTCCCCTGGACGCCTCGCGTTCGGAGATCTGGGGGAACCAGGTCCTGGTGTGTGCGTTCCTCTGCGTCCCCCCCGACCAGGAGCGCGCGCCGGAATGAAGGCGCCGGCTCCCGGCCGCTCCCGAACGCCGCTGGCTCCCGTCTATCGGAGAGAGGACGCCGAGGGCCCCGAAGCCCGCATCGGCTCGCCGGGGGAGCCGCCGTTCACGCGCGGCGTCCGGCCCGGGGGGTACCGCGACCGGCTCTGGACGATGCGGCAGTACGCCGGCTACGCCACCGCCGCCGAGTCGAACCGGCGTTATCGCTATCTCCTCGAACAGGGACAGACCGGCCTTTCCGTCGCCTTCGACCTGCCGACCCAGATCGGCTACGACTCCGACCATCCCCTTGCCGCCGGGGAGGTGGGCCGGGTCGGTGTCGCGATCGACTCCCTCGATGACATGGAGACCCTGTTCACGGACATCGCGCTCGAGAGGGTGTCCACCTCGATGACGATCAATGCCACCGCGGCGATCCTGGTGGCTCTCTACGTCGCCGTCGGGAGACGCCAGGGAGCCCCGCTCGCCCGGATCCGGGGCACCGTCCAGAACGACATTCTCAAGGAGTACTCCGCCCGGGGAACGTGGATCTACCCGCCCGGCCCCTCGATGCGGATTGCAACCGACCTGATCGAGTGGTGTCGCCGCGAACTGCCCAGCTTTCAGCCGGTGAGCGTCAGCGGCTACCACATGCGCGAAGCGGGATGCACCGCGGCTCAGGAGGTCGGGTTCACCCTGGCGAACGGCCTCGCCTACGTGGAGTGGACCGTGCGGCGCGGCCTCGCGGTGGACCGTGTGGCCTCCCGGGTCTCGTTCTTCTTCAACGCCCATCGCGACTTCCTGGAGGAGATCGCCAAGTTCCGGGCCGCCCGCCGCCTGTGGGCGCGGCTCCTCCGGGAACGCTTCGGATCCCGGAGTCCGCGGGCCCGGATGCTGCGGTTTCACGCCCAGACCGCGGGTTCGACGCTGACCGCGCTGGAACCCCAGGTGAACGTGGTGCGCACGACGCTGGAGGCGCTCGCCGCCGTGCTCGGC
>JAAXGQ010000086.1:2106-3697 GCA_012271265.1 Vicinamibacteraceae bacterium | reverse complement strand
GCGTAGACGAGCTGCTGCCCGGGGACGTCGCCGGGGCGCTCGAAGTAGCCGGAAAGGACTCGGGTGATCGGGCTGCTGTTGAGCGAGCCGCCCTTGTAGTAGTGGCGACCCTCGGGGGACTCTTCGAGGAAGAGCACGTCGCGCAGGGCCTCGTGGGTTTCGGGTGCGATCCCCGGGAGATCGCCGCGCGCGATCCCACGCAGCACCGCGGCGAGCGATCGGGCGGTGACCTCGTTGTCGCCGGTCACGTCGCGCGCCGCGAGCATGTAACGGCGGGCGGTGATCCCGGCGTGGTCCGGATGGCGTTCGTGGATTCGCCGGGTCAGGTCGGGAGGTCCTCCCAGGTAGGCGGTGACGAGGTTTGCGGCGGCGTTGTAGACCGCGTTCGAGACATCGGTCCCCCGGATCATGTGGCGGCCGACGGTGCGAGCGGTTGCGGGCTCGAGGTGTTCCCGGATCTGGGTCTGGACCTCCGCGTCGAAGTGCACGATGGCGGCGTGTTGCGGGTCACCCACGACGGCGGCTGCGTCGGGGACGGGCTCGTCGAGGGCGCCGGCGCGGTCGGCGAAGAACTCCACCAGATAGGCGGTCTTGATCGAGCTCGCAGCCGGCCTCGGGAGATCGTCGGACTCGCGGTAGAGCGCCTCGCCCGCGTTCGCAGCGCCAATCCAGATGCTTCGCCCGAGGCCGGTGAAGGCGTCAGCCGGCGTCGCCGCGATCGCCGCGGCAATCCTTGCGGTGGCGTCCTGGGGCGGGGGCGACTCCGGAGAGGCGGAGCAGCCGCTGCCGGCAAGGGCGGTGAACGCAAGAAGTGCAGCAGGCGCCGCCCTTGGCCGCGAACGGAATCCGTCGTGCCACACAGCGCCGGGAGGATAGCGGCGCTCCGGCGGCGTGGCTGCGGTGAAGAGTTGAACCGACCCGACGGTGCGGCGCAGGCCGGCGAGGACGCCGGCGCTCCATGGGTCAGGGCGCGCCAGTTCTGGAGTGGGTTGTTTCCGGACCGCCGATGCGGCAGCGGGCGGCGTGGCTGCGGTGAGGAGTTGCACCGACCCGGCGGTGCGGCGAAGGCCGGCGAGGACGCCGGCGCTCCATGGGGCCGGCGCTCCATGGGTCAGGGCGCGCCAGTTCTGGAGCGGGTTGTTTCCGGTCTGCGGGTGCGGCAGCGGGCGGCGTGGCTGCGGTGAAGTGTTGCACCGACCGGACGGTGCGGCGCGGGCCGGCGAGGACGCCGGCGCTCCATGGGGCCGGCGCTCCATGGGTCAGGGCGCGCGAGTTCTGGAGCGCCGGTGTCCTCACCGACCACTGGCCGCCTGGAGCGCCGGAGAGGGGCCCGGGAAAAAGAAAGGGCGCCGGCGCGCTGAGGCGCCGACGCCCTGGGAGGGGAGCAGGGGGACCTAGTAGTCCATCCCGCCCATGTCGGGGCCGCCGGGGCCGCCCGCACCGGGCTTGTCTTCCTTCTCCGGAATCTCGGTCACGACAGCCTCGGTGGTGAGGAGGAGGCTCGCGATGGAGGCGGCGTTCTGGAGGCCGTGGCGGACGACCTTGGTCGGGTCGATGACACCGGCCTCGACGAGGTCCTCGTAGGTCTCGG
>JAAXGQ010000086.1:0-1993 GCA_012271265.1 Vicinamibacteraceae bacterium | reverse complement strand
TCCTCGGCCGCAGCCTTGGTGGCGTGCATCGCGTCCTCGACACGCGCCTTCTTCTCCTTCATTTCGGTCTCGGTGGCCGCGCCGACCTTGATCAGCGCCACGCCGCCGACCAGCTTGGCCAGCCGCTCCTGGAGCTTCTCCCGGTCGTAGTCCGAGGTCGTGTCCTCGATCTGGGACCGGATCTGCCCGATGCGGCCTGCGATGGCGCCTTCCGTGCCGGCGCCTTCGACGATCGTCGTGTCTTCCTTCGAGATGATGATCTTCTTGGCCCGACCGAGATCGTGCATCTGGAGGTTTTCCAGCTTGACCCCGAGGTCCTCGAAGAGCGCCCGCCCGCCGGTAAGGATCGCGATGTCCTCCATCATGGCCTTCCGCCGGTCACCGAAGCCGGGGGCCTTGACCGCCGCCGCCTTCAGGGTGCCGCGCAGCTTGTTCACGACCAGGGTGGCCAGAGCCTCGCCCTCGACGTCCTCCGCGATCACGCAGAGCGGCCGGCCCGCCTGGGCGACCTTCTCCAGCACCGGAAGCATGTCCTTCATGCTGGAGATCTTCTTCTCGTGAACCAGCACGAGGCAGTCCTCGAGGACGACTTCCATCCGCTCGCTGTCGGTGACGAAGTACGGAGAGAGGTAGCCGCGGTCGAACTGCATGCCCTCGACGATCTCGAGCTCGGTGTCCAGCGTCCGGCTCTCCTCGACCTGGATGACGCCGTCCTTGCCGACCTTCTCCATCGCCTGGGCGATGATCTGGCCGATCTCTTCGTCGCCGTTGGCGGAGATCGTCCCGACCTGGGCGATCATGTCCCCGCCGACTTCCTTGGACCGGGCCTGGATCTCACCGACGATGGCGTCCACGGCGCGGTCGACGCCGCGTTTCAGCTCCATCGGGTTCCGTCCGGCGGTGACGTTCCGGAGGCCCTCGGCGAAGATCGCCTGGGCGAGGACCGTCGCGGTGGTGGTCCCGTCACCGGCGACGTCGGAGGTCTTGGAAGCGACCTCGCGGACCATCTTGGCGCCGATGTTCTCAACGGCGTCTTCGAGGTCGATTTCCTTGGCGACGGTGACGCCGTCCTTGGTCACGACCGGCGAGCCGAATTTCTTCTCGATGAGGACGTTGCGTCCCTTGGGGCCGAGGGTCACCCGGACGGCCGAGGCCAGCTTGCTGACCCCGCGCATGAGCGCCTGCCGGGCATCCTCCCTGTAGTTGATGTTCTTGGCCATGGCGGTTGTCTTTCTCTACTCCTAAGGTAAGTGGATGGGTGGGGCCGTCCTAGCCGACGATGCCCAGAATCTCGTCCTCGCGGACGATCAGGAGGTCCTCGCCGTCTAGCTTGACTTCGGAGCCCGAGTACTTCCCGATCAGGACCGTGTCCCCGACCTTGACTTCGGGCGCCTGGCGACTGCCGTCTTTCAGGACTTTCCCCTTGCCGACCGCGATCACCTCGGCGGTCATCGGCTTTTCCTTGGCCGAATCGGGGATGATGATGGAGCCGACACGCTCTTCTTCCGCCTCGAGGCGGCGGAGCACGACGTTCTCCCTCAGTGGCGTGATGTTCATGCGGTGTGTCTCCTCTGAGGAGGTGAGCGGCGCCGGCCGCCCACGCGAATGCGGGTGAGGTAGCAGGTCGGTCGGTGCGGGTGGAACCGCCGCGCATGACGACCCGCCAGGGAACCTTCAGCCGGGACCCCGGCTGCCGGCGGGAACGATAGGCGAAGGCGGGGAGCCTGTCAAGTAGTCCTTAGCCGGAACACAACAAGAAAACCTAAGTCGGAAACACTAATATAAGGGAAAACGACGATGAGCGCGGCGGCCCCATGGAGCGCCGGCGTCCTCGCCGGCCTACGCTGCACGTTCGGTCCCTCGGGCAGTCTCCTGCCGACCGCGCCGCCCTACTGGAGCGCCGGCGTCCTCGCCGGCCTACGCTGCACCGTCGGCCGGGAGGCCCACGGGACCATGCCCGCCTGCGGCGGTGGCCGGCGAGGACACCGGCGCT
>JAAXGQ010000085.1:15722-15963 GCA_012271265.1 Vicinamibacteraceae bacterium | reverse complement strand
GACTGCCCAAGGGAGCGCCGGCGCGGCGCAGGCCGGCGAGGACGCCGGCGCTCCATGGGGCCGACGCTCCATGCGTCAGGCCGCGCTCGCGCTAGTCATGGAGCGCCGGCGTCCTCGCCGGCCACAACCGGTCCTCGGGACGGCGGCACGGGCGGCACGAGACTGCCCAAGGGAGCGCCGGCGCGGCGCAGGCCGGCGAGGACGCCGGCGCTCCATGGGGCCGACGCTCCATGCGTCAGGC
>JAAXGQ010000085.1:787-15661 GCA_012271265.1 Vicinamibacteraceae bacterium | reverse complement strand
CCGACGCTCCATGCGTCAGGCCGCAAGAGCGCTAGCGAAGGCCCGGGACGCGCGGTCAGGCCTTGGTGAGGCGGGCGGTGCGGCGAGCCCGGGACTCGGGGGAGAACCAGGTGTCGAGGAACAGCTCGCGGCAGGCGGCGCGGCGCTCCCGGGCGCGATCCAGGAATTCGGCGCGCAGGCTCCCTTTCGTGTGGCGGTAGGCGCGCTGGGGGAGGGCGCCGAGCTCCTCCGCGAGCGCCACGGCGCGGTCGAGGAGGTCTGCCGCGGGCGCGAGCTCGTGCAGGAGACCGCTTTCCACCGCCCCGGCCGGCCCGGTCAGGCGACCGCGGAGCAACACGTCCGCGGTGCGAGGCGCCGCCAGCGCGGCGCGGACGATCTCGAACGCGATCGCCGGAAATGCGACGCCCAACGCGACTTCCGAGACGCCGACGCGATAGTCGCCCTCCGCGCCGATCCGGAAATCCGCCGAGGCGGCAAGGATCGCGCCGCCAGCCACCGCGTGTCCGTTGACCGCGGCCACCGTCGGCCCGGGATACGAGAAGAGATCCCGCAGAAAGTCCTCGAAGGCGTCGGCGAAGGCGCCCATGGACTCGCGGTCGCGCGGCAACCCCTTCAGGTCGAGGCCGGCGGAGAAAAACCGGCCGGAGCCGGTAAGGACGACCGGCCGGCGTTCGGCGCGGGCCCCGGCCAGCGCACCGGCAAGACGCCGGATCAGTGCCGGGCCGATCGCGTTCGCCGGCGGATGGTCGAGGCGAACGAGCGCCGCCCTACTCAAGGGCGTTCAGAGCATCCATCAGCGGCCCGTAGTCTGCGCGGATCTGGTAGTCGTAGTTGACGTAGCGGAGGATTCCCTCCTTGTCGATCACGAAGGTGGCGCGGGAGGCGTAGGTGGCCCCGCCGATCTCCAGCGGCTTGACGCCGTAGGCGTTCACGACCTGCGCGGTGCGGTCGGAAAGCAGAACGAGGCCGGGAAGTCCGCTCTCCGGATCCGGGTCGTTCGGGGCCGCGGCGTTCTCCGAGAAGCTCTCCAGCCAGTTCCACTGCGAGAACGGAGAGTCCACGCTGATGCCGAAGACCTGAGTGTCCGCATCCAGAAACTTCTGGATGTCGCCCCGATAGGACGAAAACTGGGTCGTTCAACCACCCGTCCAGTCGGCAACGTAGAAGGCGAGGACGATGTTCTTCTGCCCGATCACCTCGTCGAGCGAGATCGTGCGGGCGCCCGGCCGCTCCCCGGCGGTCGAGGGAAGAGCGGCGGGGAAGGCGGGGGCCCTGTCGCCCACCTGGAGCACGGCGTCCTGGGCGGCAACGTCAGCCGCGCCGGCTGCCGCCATCACCACGGCTGCCGCCATCACCACGGCCGCGGATCGGCGGATGGAAGGAGTTCCTGGCTCCATGGGTCACCTCCTCGGGGACGGAATGCATCGCAGGAAGCCTGAATTCTGCCCATCGGTTGGCGCCCCGGCAACTGCCCTCCTTCCCTCGGTTCCGGTGCTATTCTGACAGGCCGCCCCGACGCGCCGATCCCGGCCGGGGAGGGGCTTTTCCCCGAAAGGCGGCTCAGACCCTTGGCACTGACGTTTCGTTCCCGGCTTGAGGCCGAAGTCCGTGAGCTGGAGGAAGAGCTCCACATTCACCTGCCGAAGCAGATCAAGGAGGCGCGCGAGCACGGGGATCTTTCGGAGAACGCCGAATACGAGGCCGCCAAGGAACGCCAGGGCTATGTCGCCGTCCGCCTCGCGCACCTGAAGCGGCGGCTCGCGGCGCTGTCCATGCTGAGCCTGGACAACATTCCGACGGACCGGGCCTCGCTCGGGAGCTGCCTTCGCGTGCGGGATCTCGACACGGAGGAAACGCGCAGGTATGAGCTTGTGGTGAGCGAAGAGGCCGACGCCACCAACGGGAAAGTGTCCACCCAGTCCCCGATCGGTCGCGCCCTCATGGGCGCCGTGGTCGGCGACGAGGTGAGCTTCGTAACCCCTCGGGGCGAGCGGGAGCTCGAGGTGCTCGAGCTCAGGACCATCCACGACCGGGAGCAGGACTGAACCCGCTCCCGTCCCGCCCGTCGCCGGCGCCGGAAGCGTCGGATCCGGTCGAGATGCGCCGGCTCGCGCCCGCCGGGCTGCTCGCCTTGGCCCTTGGGGCGGCGGCGGCGGCCGAGGCGGCGCCGATTCACCAGGTGGACGTGGTGGACATCATCCACGCCGTCTCCGCCGAGCGCGTCGTCACGACGATCGCAGCCGCGGAAGAAGCCGGCGCAGCGCTGGTCCTGGTCCGGCTGGACACGCCGGGCGGGCTCGACACCGCGATGCGGGAGATCATCGAGTCCATCCTGAACAGCGCCGTTCCGGTGGCCGTCTTCGTGGGACCATCCGGCTCCCGGGCGGCTTCCGCAGGCTACCTGATCACGCTGGCCGCCGATGTTTCCGGCATGGCGCCGGGAACGAACATGGGCGCCGCAACACCGGTGGCGGGGACCGGGGGCGAGATGCCCGAGACCCTCAGCCGCAAGGTGGAGTCCGACGCCGCGGCCTATCTGCGCTCCATCGTCGAGCGGCGGGGCCGCGATGTCGCTCTCGCGGAACAGGGTGTCACCGAAGCGCGGAGCTGGACCTCCACCGAGGCGCTCGACGCCGGGCTGATCGACCTGGTCGCCGACGACGTTCCGGGCTTCCTCGAGGCCCTGGACGGACGCACGGTCCGTCGCATCGACGGCGCGGAAACGACGCTCGATCTCGCCGACGCCGAGATCGTGATGACCGAGTGGAGCTTCCGTGACCGGGCGCTCTCCTTCATCGCGAATCCGAATCTGGCGGTGCTGCTCGGGATGATCGGCCTGCTCGGCCTGTACCTGGAATTCTCGAACCCCGGCCTGCTCGTCCCGGGCATCCTGGGAGTTCTCGCTCTGCTCCTGGCCGGGTTCGGGCTGAACCTGTTGCCGGTGAGCGTTCTCGGTGTGCTGCTGCTGTTGATCGGGATCGGACTCATCACCGCGGAGGCGCTGACCCCGTCGTTCGGGATAATGGGGGCCTCCGGGGTCGTCGCGCTGGCGCTCGGCCTCTTCTTTTTCTTTGAAGACCAGTCTCTCCCGACCCCGGTGCTGAACTTGTCCTGGGGTCTCGTCGTTCCGACCATCCTCGTCTTTGCGGCTCTCGTGTTCCTGCTGGGGCGGATGGTGGTCCGGGCTCACCAGACCCCGGCCAGTACCGGTCGGGAAGGGATGGTGGGAATGACCGCCGTCGCCAAGAGCGACATCGCCCCTGGCAGCATCGGCACGGTTCTGGTGCACGGCGAGCTGTGGAAGGCCGTGGCGGTCAATCCGGTGGCGGCAGGCGACCGTGTTCCCGTCACAGCCAT
Source organism: Vicinamibacteraceae bacterium (assembly GCA_012271265.1). Taxonomy (GTDB): domain Bacteria; phylum Acidobacteriota; class Vicinamibacteria; order Marinacidobacterales; family Marinacidobacteraceae; genus JAAXGQ01. The sequence continues at coordinate 12,304 of JAAXGQ010000085.1, read as the reverse complement.
CGAAGGACTGACTCTCGAGGTCGGATCCCCGCTTTCCGGGCCGGCCGCCGCCTTCTCTCCCGCCACCGATCCGGGGCCCGCCCCGAGGAGCTGAAACCACGATGTTCGGACTTCCCCTGGGAACACTCATTGCGATCGTGTTCGCCGCGCTCTTCATTTTCAACTGGATCAAGGTGCTCAGTGAGTACGAACGGGGTGTGGTCTTTCGCTTCGGAAAGCTGCTCCGGAAACCCAAGGGCCCGGGGCTCGTGTTCGTGTTTGCCCCGATTGACCGCATGGTCCGGGTCAGCACCCGCCTCGTCACCTTCGATGTTCCTCCCCAGGACGTGATCACCAAGGACAACGTCTCGGTCAAGGTGAACGCCGTGATCCTGTTCCGGGTCGTCGATCCGGTGAGGTCGGTGATCGAGGTCGAGAACTTCGTCCACGCCACCTCCCAGATCGCGCAGACGACCCTCCGCGCGGTGTTGGGGGATGCGGAACTGGACGAGCTGCTCTCCCACCGCGACGAGTTGAACAGGAAGGTCCAGGAGATCCTTGACGACGCCACGGACCCCTGGGGCATCAAGGTCACCACGGTCGAGGTGAAGGACGTCGACCTGCCGGGCGAGATGGCGCGGGCGATGGCGAAGCAGGCCGAGGCCGAGCGCGAGCGCCGAGCCAAGATCATCCACGCGCAGGGTGAAGACGAAGCGGCCTCGCAGCTCGCCAGCGCTGCGAAAAAGGTGGGCGCGCACCCGCTCGGCGCGCAGTTGCGCTACCTCCAGACGCTGACCGAGATCGCATCGGAGAAGAACTCGACGATCATCTTCCCGCTGCCCATGGACATCGTGAAGCCCTTCCTGGAGATGGCCGAGGCCCGGAAGGAGCGCGCGGTCGCGCCCACGGCGTCGGACTGAGCCGCTCGCCGGGAGGGGGGGCGGTCCCACCTTCCGGCGCGGCCGCTGGGGATCCGGCCCCGACGGTGCGGCGCAGGCCGGCGAGGACGCCGGCGCTCCATGGGGGCGGTGCTCCATGCGGCGGTGCTCCATGCGGCGGCGCTCCATGCGGCGGCGCTCCATGCGTCAGGGCGCGCCAGTTCTGGCCTGCGGTGGGACCGGCGGAGACATGGCGCCTCAGGTTCAAGTGATGCTTTAGGGAAGCGGTATCCTTGGCGGGGGGTCGGCTTCCCGTCGCGGCGCGCGGGATGCGCCGCGAACCGCGGGGTCGGATCCCGGAGGACATCATGGCGCGGCGATACCAGAGCGACGAGCAGTACGAGATCCAGTTCACGACGCGCCAGCTGGCGCTGCTGTTTGGCGGCCTGGTTCTCGTCGTCGCCGGCGTCTTCGTCGGTGGCATCGTGATCGGAAGGGGGCTCTCCCCGGGGGAGTCCGCAGCCCGGGCCGCGCGTCGCACTCCACCGCCGACCGCGGTCGCTCAGGCAGCGACCCCGGCCGCAGCCGCGACAGGCGGGGATGCCGCGACCCCGTCGCTCCCCGGCGCCGGTGCGGCGGCCGACGAAGGGGGGCGCGCCGAGGGCCGCCGACTCCAGCTCCCGATTCCGGCCGGCGGCGCCGCAACCGGAAACCGGCCCGCGGGGAATCCATCACCCACCGCGCCCCAGGCGGTTTCCACGAGCCCGGTCCACCTCGCGGCCCAGGCTGCCTCCGGAAACACGACCTCGGCCCCGGCCCCGGCGGCTTCCGCTCCACCCGGGACAACGACGCCCCCGGCTGCAACCGCGGGGCCGGCGCCTCTCCCGGCAAGCACGCCGGACGGTCCGTTCACGATCCAGGTTGGCGCCTTTCGCGACCGGAGCGCCGCCGAGGCCATGGTCACCCGGCTCACAGAGAAGGGACAGAGTGACGCCTACATCGAAGGCACCCCCGCCGGGATCTTCCGCGTGCGGGTGGGGCGCTACCGGTCGCGCGACGACGCGCGCCTGGTCGCCGCCAGCCTGCAGCCCGACTTCCAGACCCTGGTTACCCGCCGCTGAGGAAACCGGGGTCGGCAGCCCCCGCCCGGTGGCTACAATCCGCCGCCCTTTCCACGGGAATTCGGGCAGGAACTCCGTATGAGCCAGGAACTCTTCGACCGCTTCGGCGCGCTCGCAGCCCGCGCGCGGCTGGTTCGGGGGTTCCTTTGACCGGGCCGCCGCGCAAGCTGAGCTCGAGGAACTCGACGAGCGCCTGAGCGACGCAGCCGTCTGGGCGGCCGGCGGCGAAGGCGAAGCGCTGTCGCGGCGCCGGGCTCTCCTGGCCTCGGAACTGGAGCGCCACGCCGCCTTCGCCGGGTTGTTCGAGGAGGTGGGGACCCTGGCCGAGTGGCTCCGCGAGGGTGAGGACGTCGAGGACGATCTTCGGGAGTACCTGGGCCGACTCGGCCGGCAGCTCGACGACTTCGAGTTGCGGCGACTGTTTTCCGGCGAATACGACGCCGAGGATGCAATCCTCACGATCAACCCCGGCGCGGGCGGAACGGACGCCATGGACTGGGCCGACATGCTCGTGGGCATGTACGTGCGCTGGGCGAAGGGGCGCGGCTTCGAAGTGGACATCCTCGACCGCCAGCCGGCGGAGGAAGCCGGAATCAAGGGAGCGGCGCTGGAGATCAAGGGCGACCACGCCTACGGGCGGCTCCGGGTGGAATCGGGAATCCACCGGCTGGTGCGCATGTCTCCCTTCGACACCCAGCACCGGCGCCACACCTCGTTCGCCTCGGTGGCCGCCTTCCCCAGTCTTGACGACCGGATCGAGATCGAGATCGACGAGAACGACCTCCGCATCGACACCTTCCGCGCCAGCGGCCGAGGCGGGCAGCACGTCAACGTCACCGACTCCGCCGTCCGCATCACCCACCTGCCCACCGGGCTTGTCGTTTCCTGCCAGAACGAGCGGTCGCAGCACCGAAACCGGGAGAGCGCCATGAAGGTCCTGCGGGCCCGGCTCTACGACCGCGCCGTCCGGGAACAGAAGGCGCGCGAGGAGGCCCAGAAGCAGAGTCTCGGGGACAACACCTTCGGCAACCAGATCCGCTCCTACGTGTTCCAGCCCTACCGGCTGGTCAAGGATCACCGCACGAACCACCAGGCAGGGGACGTGGATCGGGTCATGAACGGGGACCTCGACGGGTTCATCAAGGCCGGCCTGCGGATGGCCGCGGGCGCCGACGACGACGGGGGGCGCCCCGGCTAACATTGTCGGCATCATGACCGTCCAAGGCCCACTTCGCCTCGCGCTGCCCGCCTCCCCCGGCGCGGCGCGATGTCGGCTGGGCGCCGGTCTCGCGCTGTTCGCGCTCGTCCTCGCCGGCTGCGGCGGCGCCGCGCCCGCGCCGTTCGACGAGGCAGTCTGGCGCGCGGGGGAAGAGCAGTATCGGGCCGATGTCGAGGAGCGGCTCACCGCGGACCGCAGTTGGCTCACGGTGGCCGGACTGCACTTCCTGACCGTCGGCGAGCACGTCGTCGGGAGCGGCGAGGAGGCCGACCTCCGGCTGCCCGAGCGCTTCCCCGACGAAGCCGTCACCGTTCGCTGGACCTCGGACCGGACGGCGTACGCCTGGGTCGCCGAGGGCGTCGAAGCCACCGTCGGGGGCGAACCGTTCCGCGAGGGCGAACTCGAACTCGGAGAGGACGGCGCAGTCCACCTCGACGACCGCATCTGGTTCTGGCTCCACTACAGCGGCGAGCGGCGCGCCTTGCGCCTCCGCGATCTCGACTTCCCGCTGCGGAGGGACTTCACCGGACGGGAGTGGTTCCCGCTGGATCCGACGTTTCGGGTCGAGGCCGCTTTCGAGCGCTACCCCGAGGAGCGGCACATCGAAGCCATCAACATCCGCGGCGACATCGAGCCCTACGTCTCGCACGGCGAAGCCGTGTTCGACTGGGAGGGCGAGGCAATCCGGATGCAGGCCTTCACCCGCTCGAACGGCAACCTGTTCTTCGTCCTCACCGACGGCACGAGCGGCGTCGAGACCTACCCCTCGGCGCGCTTCCTGACGAGTTCGCCGGCCGAGAATGGACGGGTGGTCGTGGACTTCAACCGCGCGGTGAACCCGCCCTGCGGCTTCAGCGCGTTCACCACGTGCCCGACGCCCCCGCCCCAGAACCGGCTGCCGTTCCGGGTCGAAGCCGGCGAGCGCCGCTACCACCACAGCCCGGCCCCCACCGGGGACTGAGCGGCCCTCTGGTCGGGATCGCGGTCGCGTTCGATCGGGAAGTTCCGGGGAGCGATCCCGAAGACTTCGCCGGTCGGGCGCTGAACCTCGCCCGCTGGGAGCTGGCCGACGCGGCGGAGGAGGCGGGGCTGGCGCCGCTCGACGAGTTCGTCAGCCTGAGCCCGGAGGAGTCCGAAATCCTCGCCGCCGATCTGAACTTCGACTCCGACGTGGATGCGATCACCCCCGCCGGCTGGTTCGATCCGGGAGCCGGCCTGGAGCTGGTCCGGACGCTGCGGCAAAGCGTCTCCCGCGATCCGGACGAGTTCCCCTCGTCCGGGCGACTTCGGGACGAACTCGCGGCGCTGGAGCAGCTCCTGGAAGACGCCGCGCGCGCCGGGGCGCAGTTCCGCCTGTCGGTCGCCTACTGAAGCCCCGACTCCAACCCCGGCTGGGCGCCGGGGGCCGGGACGAATCGCCTACGCCGGGCGGACGCCGGTGAACCGCACCGTCACCCAACTGATCAGCCCGCCGAGAAGCGTCGTCCAGGCGCCCATCCAGAAGCCGACCTGGGGGAGCACGCCGCCAAGGAACCACTGGGCGATCGGCTCCATGGCTTCCATGTCGGGCGGGTAGGCGTCGTAGTGGGTGCCCCAGTCGCCAAGGGTGGCGAACAGCATGATGAGGATGACCGGAATCCGCGCCCCCAGGCTGTAGACGAAGTTCGTCATGAAGGCGCTCTTGAGGCTGGCGTCGCCCCGGGCCGCGAGCTTCCTCCCGAACCAGATGGCGAAGATGGGGGCCAGCCAACTGATGCCGATGATCGCCCCGGTTCCCCCCGCCGCCCGATTCACCAGGAAGTCGGGCAGCCCACCGAGCGCGCCGACCAGCCGGAGGGCGGTCACCGCGAGAGAGATGAGGACCGCCGTTTTGACGAGGGACCATGCGGAGGAGAACGAAATCATGGGAAGTTCCAGTCGAGTGAGTGGGAGCGGCTTGTCCGGGCAGGCTCCGCGGTGGCCGGTGAGGACACCGGCGCTCCAGGACGGGCGCGCCCTGCGGACAGGCGGGATTCTGGCAGACTTCGACGCCTGCCCTTCCCTCGCCCGAACGGAGCCGTCATGAACGATGTTCGCCTACATCCTTTCCAGCCCGGCGCACGCCGGTCCCGGACGCTTCTGATCATCGCCGCCGCGGCGTTCGTCCCTGCCTGCGCCTCGGAAGGGCCGCGGTTCGACGAAGAGGAAATCCTCGCCCACATCGCCACGCTGTCGTCGGACGAGTTCGGCGGCCGGGCGCCGGCGTCCCCTGGCGAAGAGAAGACCGTGGCCCACCTCGTTGCGGCGTTCGAGGAACTCGGTCTCGAGCCCGGCAATCCGGACGGAACCTGGACCCAGTCGGTGCCCCTCCTGGGCAGCACCGCGACCCGGATGGAAGCGGCGTCCGACCCGGGCGGGGCGTGGACCGGGGCCGTGGACTTCGTCGCCTGGACGAAGCGCCTGGTCCCCGAGGTGGAGGCCGGGGGCGAGCTCCTGTTCGTCGGCTACGGAGTGCAGGCCCCGGAGTACGGGTGGGACGATTTTGGCGAGACCGACCTCTCCGGCCGGATCCTGGTGATCCTGGTCAATGACCCGCCGGGTGAGCACCACTTCGGCGGCGACGCGATGACCTACTACGGGCGGTGGACCTACAAGTTCGAGAAGGCCGCCGCGATGGGGGCCCTCGGCGCCCTGATCGTGCACGAGACCGGGCCGGCCGGCTATCCGTGGGAGGTGGTGAGCGGTTCCTGGACCGGAGAACAGTTCGACCTCCGGAGCCCGGACGGCAACATGGACCGCCTGCAGGTGGAGGGATGGATATCGCGGGAGCATGCGGTCGCCCTTTTCGACGCCCTGGGGATGGACTTCGAGGAAGCCCGCGGCGGCGCCGCTGAAGCGGACTTCACTCCGATCCCGCTCGGCATCGAGGCGAACTTCTCCCTCGCGACGACCCATCGGGAGATCGACTCGAACAATGTCGTGGCGCTCGTGCCGGGCTCCGAGTCGCCTGAAGAGCTGCTGATCTATACCGCCCACTGGGATCACCTGGGGACCGTGCCGGAGATGGAAGGCGACAACATCTACAACGGCGCCCTCGACAACGCCACCGGGACCAGCGGCCTGATCGCCCTGGCGGAAGCGTTCATGACCGGTCCGGCGCCGCGGCGCAGCGTGCTGTTTCTCGCCGTGACCGCCGAGGAGCAGGGCCTGATCGGCTCCCGCCACTACGCCTCGAACCCGCTCTACCCGACACGTGACACGGTCGCGGCCGTCAACCTGGACGGGATGAACGTCTGGGGGCGGACCTCGGACATCATCGTCGTCGGGCTGGGCCAGTCCGAACTCGACGGGATCGCGGAGTCCGTCGCCACCGGGCTCGGCCGCGTGCTCCGACCCGATCCGGAGCCCGAGAAGGGCTTCTACTACCGCTCGGACCACTTCGAGATGGCCAAGGTCGGCATCCCGGCGTTCTACCCCGACGCCGGCATCGACTTCATCGGGAAGCCGGAGGGATTCGGGATTGAAGTCCGGGAGAGGTACACGGCCGAGGCGTACCACAAGCCGGGCGACGAAGTGCAGGACTGGTACGACCTCGCGGGGATGGTCGACGACCTCGAGTTCCTCTACCGGATGGGTCGCGAACTCACCGACTCCGGCGTCTGGCCCGGATGGAGCGAGACGAGCGAGTTCCGCGCCCGACGCCTCGAAGATCGCCCCAGGTAGCCGCGCCGGAAGAGACCTTCGCAGGTCGTTGACCGGGTCTACCCGGGGGGCTCCTCCGGAGCGGTCCGCACGACCGGAGGCAGGTCGGCCCGCGAGAGCCGCTGGTTGAAGGCGGTGAGTTCCTCGCCGGCCAGCCGCGCGAGCATCGCCCTGGTTTCGCCGAGTTCCGCCTCGTAGAGGGCGAGCACCTCGAGGTGCTGGTCCGTCGGACGATGATCCGAGCCAGCGATGTATCCGTGCAGGCTGCTCAGCTTGGCGTGGAGCCGCCGAGGCCAGCGCAGGGTGTCCTGGCCGGCGTTCCCCCCGGTGAGCCGCAGCTCGAAGAAGCGCGCTTCGAGTTCCCGGAGCGCGCTGTCGTATTCGGTCGCTGCTTCCACGACCCCGGCGGCGCGGGCGCTGCCGAGAGCGCGCCGCTCACCAATCTGCTTCCGCAGCCACTCGATCTCCTCGATCATCGCGCCGACTTCGCGGACCATGTCCTGAATGCGCAGCAGGACGGCCACCTGTTCCGGAATCCCGGCCCCGCCGGCCGGCGCCTCGGGGTCCGCATGCACGATGAGCGGCTGTTCGATGGAGGTTCCGGCCGCGCGCAACCGTACCGTGTACTCCCCCGGGGGCATGAGGGTGGAGACCGGCCCCGATTCGGTGAGCAGGCGGAAGCCGCGCGCCGGGAGGACCTGTTCCTGGCTGTCGAGCGGCGGCGTCCGCAGCCTTGGCTGCCGGGTGGACTCGTTCCGCAGGTTCCAGACGACTCGGTGGAGACCGGCCCCGCCGCTTCCCGAAAGGGCGCGGATCGCCATCCCCTCCCCGTCAAGGATCTCGATCGCCACCGGGGCCGCCTGCGCTTCTCCGAGCCGGTAGTGGATGGTGGCCCCGTAGGGCGGGTTCTGCCCGGCGCCGGGATCCTCCGGCTGGGCCATCGGCGTCGGCCGCATCCGGAAGCGCCACGCCTCGCGCGGGGCGAGAAGATGCACCGCCGCCGCCTCGACATCCGCCGTCCACTGGCGGATCGGGGTCAGGTCGTCGAGGATCCAGAAGCCCCGCCCGTAGGTCGCGGCGACGAGGTCCGAAAACCGCTCCTGAATCGTCAGCCAGTGAACCGGGGCGTGGGGCAGGTTCGACTGGAGGGAGGCGAACGTCGCTCCGTCGTCGAAGGAGACCCACACTGCGTTCTCGGTCCCGAGGAAGAGGAGGCCCTGCCGGACCGGGTCCTCGCGCAGGGTGTGGGCGTAGCTGTGGGTGTCGTGGGGCAGGTTCACGCCCAGCCGCGTCCAGGTCTCACCGAAATCTTCGGTGCGGTAGGCGAAGGTCCGGGTGTCGCCGATCTGGTGCAGGTCCACGGTGACGTAGGCGGTCCCGGCGGCGTGGCGCGACGGCTCGATGTTGCTGAACGTGCCGAGCGGCGGGAGCTCCGGCAGGCGGTCGGAAACGTCCTCCCACGAGTCGCCGGCGTCGCGGGAGACGTGGAGCTTTCCGTCGTTGCTCCCGGCCCACAGCACGCCCGCGGTGTGGGGGGATTCGGCGAGGGAGAAGAGCACCGCCGCGTAGGTCGGACTCACGTCATCGAAGGTCAGCCCCCCGGTCTTGAGCTGGAGGTCGGGGTCGTCGGTCGTCAGGTCGGGGCTGATCGTCGCCCAGCTCCGGCCCCCGTTCGTCGTGACGTGGACCCGCTGGCTGCCGGCGTAGACCCGATCCGGATCGTGCGGGGAGATGTGGATGGGGAATGTCCACTGGAACCGGTCGCGCAGTTCGCCGGCGGCCCAGCCCTCCGGGTTGTCCGGCCAGACGCTCACGTTGCGGGCCTGGCCGGTGGCATCCTCGTAGCGCTCCAGGATCCCCTCGTAGCAGCCGGACCAGATCACCCCGGCATCCGACGGATCGGGGATGGCGAAGCCGGACTCGCACCCTCCCACGGGCGCCCACGCCCCGATCGGAATCGGCCCCCGGGTGAGGCTGTTCGACGGGCCGCGCGACGAGGGGCCATCCTGGCGGTTCCCCATGACCCGGTAGGGAATCCGGTCGTCGGTGTAGACGTGATACATCTGGGCGATCGGCAGCCTCGGCCGCATCCAGGTCTCTCCCCGGTTCACCGAGATGCTCACTCCGCCGTCGTGGCCCACGATCATCCTGTCGGGGTCGTCGGGGGCGATCCACATGTCGTGGTGGTCGCCCCCGGAGTCGTTCAGGAAGGTGGTGCTGCCGCCGTCCGTCGTCGTCGTGTGCCGGGTGGCAAGGAAATGGGCTTCGTTCGCATCGTCGGGGGCGGCGACCACCCGGGTGTAGTAGTGAGGCCGCTGCATCAGGGTGTGGTCCCGGCTGATCAGCTCCCAGGTGCCGCCGAGGTCGTCCGACCGCCAGAGCACGCCGTCCTGCTCGTCGAGCGGCGCGAAGGCCTCGTTCGAGCTGGTCTCGATCAGGGCGTAGATCCGTCTCGGGTCCGCCGCGGTCATCGCCAGAGCCACCTTGCCCCACGGCCGCGCCGGGAGCCCGTTCCCTTCGATCCGCTCCCAGGTGTCGCCTCCGTCCAGGCTGCGGAAGATGCCGCTGCCCGGACCACCGCTCTCGCGGCCCCACGTCCAGATGCGCATCTGCCACATGCCGGCGAAGAGCAGGCGCGGGTTCGCCGGGCTCATCACGATCTCGGAGGCCCCGGTGTGCTCGTCCACGAACAGGACCCTTTGCCACGTCGCGCCGCCGTCTTCGGTACGGAAGACCCCCCGCGCCTCCTGGGGCCCGTAGAGGTGGCCGAGCGCGGCCACCCAGGCGGTGTAGGGATCCTCCGGATGCACGACGATCCGGGAGATGCGCCCCGTGGCGGTGAGGCCCACGTGGGTCCAGGAATCGCCGCCGTCGGAGGAACGGTAGACCCCGTTTCCGAGCGAGACGTTGCTGCGGATGTGGGCTTCCCCGGTGCCGGCCCAGATCACGTTCGCGTCCGACGGCGCCACCGCCAACGCGCCGATGGAGAGGACCGGCTGGTCGTCAAAGACCGGCGTCCAGTGCACCCCGCCGTCTCGCGTGCGGAAGACGCCTCCGGAGGCGGCGCCGAAGAAATACTCGTGCGGTTTGCCAGGAACGCCGACCACCGCGGAAACGCGGTTGCCCACGGGGCCGATGTGGCGCCAGTGCAGCGCGTCGAAGGTTCCTTCCGCCGGCGTCTGTCCCGCCGCCAACGCCACCCCGCCCGCCAGTCCGGCGGCAGCGACCACGAAAGCCCCAAGGATCGAACGAACAAACATCACCGAAAGGTACCGCTAATTCCCCCCCGGAAGCATGAACTGCCAGCGGGAGGGACTTGTCACCTCAGGTGACGATGCTTCCGCTGCCTCCGAACGGCGCCCCGGCGTTCCGCCGATGCCTTCCTGGCCATCGGCCCCCACGCGGCCCGGCTCGCGCTTGCCTGAGCAGCGGCAATCGGCGCTCCCGGCCGGGCTGACGGGCGCGGGCCATCCTCCGGTCGTCGCCGCGGGGGAGTCGAAGCGGTCAGGGGCGGCGAAGAGAGAGAGCGATGCGGTCGGCGACGGCGCGGGCGAGGCGAGCGCGCGACCCAGGGTCGGAGGGAGGATCGCCGAGGGGGAAGCGCTCGGCGAAGACGTGGGGCGGCTCGGAGTCGCGCACCAGCAGCACATCCAGCCGCACTGCCTCGTCGCCGCCGTCGAGATCGGTCAGCGGCGGCCACCGGGCGCCCGGCGCGACATCGCCGCCGGGGCCCTCCTCCAGGCTGCCGACCAGGACGTAATCGGCCCCCAGCCGGGCCGCGATCGACAGCAGGCCCGTTTCCCGCTCCCGCGCCCCCAGCACCGGCGCGAGCGTCCGGGGCGAGAGTTCGAAGATCCCGTCCCGGTCCTCGCCCAACCGTCTCCGCACCGCGTCCCCCAGCTCCCGCGCGAAGCCACCGAGTTCCGGCCGCCCGGTCTGGTCGGCAAAGTCCGGCACCAGAAGCACCGGACGGCCGGCCGGATCGGGCCGGCGAATCGTCGAGGGCCGGCCCAGCACCGCCAGCGCGCCGAGCGCCGCGCCAAGCGCGACGATCGCGCCGGCCGTCAGAAATCCCCGCCCCATGTTGCTCCCGAACGCCGAGGGAACGATGATATGCGGCCCCAACTCCGTTCCGCATTCCACCCGCCCCAGTACCGTGCGCGCCGTCGTCCTCGCCAAGCAGGTCCCCGACCGGAATTCCGCGTTCCGTTCCGACGGGGCGTGGATCGACGAATCAAGCCTCGGCTACAACCTGAACGACTACGACCGTTACGCGGTCGAGGCAGCGCTCGCCCTGAAGGACGCCGGCCACGTCGAGGCCACGACCGTCGTCACCGCCGGCCCACCGGATGCGAGCCAGGCCCTCCGGACCTGTCTGGCGATGGGCGTGGACGACGGCGTTCACCTGCTCTGCCCCCGCGAAGCGCTGGCCGACCCCTTCGCCGTGGCCGCGGCGATCGCCGCCGAAGTGAAGGCCCTCGCCCCCGGGGTCGTCGTGTCCGGACTCCTCTCCGAGGACAGCGGCCACGGTCAGGTGGGCGGCCTCGTGGCCGGTCTCCTCGGCTATGCGTGGGCGTCGGCGGTCACAAGGGTGAAGTGGACGAACGGCGGCCTCGAGGTGGAGCGTGAACTCGAAGGC
>JAAXGQ010000085.1:0-742 GCA_012271265.1 Vicinamibacteraceae bacterium | reverse complement strand
GACGGATGGCGCGGGTCGGATTGCGGCTCCCCGCGGTCGTCGGGCTTCAGACCGGGGCAAACACTCCGCGCTACGCCACGCTCCGAGGCGTCATGGCGTCGCGGCGGAAGCCGGTGCGCCGGGTCACGCCTCCCGCGCTCCAGGGCCCTCCCGGCGACGCCGCCGGTCTCGTCAGCGTGGCGCTCTCGAAGCCGGAACGGACGGCTTCGGCCGAGATCCTGTCCGGCCCCGTGAGCGAGGCCGCCCAAGCTCTGGTCGACCGAATCCGCACCGGAGCGGGAATCCGGATCGATGGAGGCGGGTCGTGACCGCCCTTTCGATCCTGGTCCTGGTCGAACCGGAAGGCACCGCCGCCGCGGGCATTTCGCACGAGCTGCTCGAAGCGGCGTCCCGCCTCAAGGGGGCCGATGGCCGGGTGAGCGCCGTCGTCCCGACCGGAGACGCCGCTCAGGCATCCACGATCGCCGCGAGTCTCCCCGCGGACGAAGTCGTGGTCGTGGATGGCCCCGCCCTCGCCGCGGTCACTGCCGACGGCTGGGCCGGAGCGGTCCGGGCCGCCGCCGAGGACACCGGCGCCGACTGCATCCTCCTCCCCCACACGCCGGTCGGATGGGATGTGGCGCCGCTCGTCGCCGCGAGCTGTGGCTCGGCGGTTGCCACCGGGGCGGTCTCCCTGGAGTGGACCCGCGACGGGCTCCGGGCCACCCGCAAGGCCTTTCTCGGCAAGTTCATCCATGAGGTG
>JAAXGQ010000011.1 GCA_012271265.1 Vicinamibacteraceae bacterium | reverse complement strand
CCGGCGGCCTCCCGGCCCACGGTCGGTCGGGAGGGCGGCGCTGTCGGCAGGAGACTGCCTGAGGGGCCGGCGGTGCAGCGCAGGCCGGCGAGGACGCCGGCGCTCCATGGGGCCGGCCCTCCATGGGGGCGGCGGTCGATAATGGACAAGACGCGGACGTTCAAGTTGCCACCAACAGCGGGCGCCGGCGGCCGTGGATAGGCTCCCCGCATGTGCGGCCGGTTCACCCAGCTCGCCTCCGCCGCCGAACTCGTCGAGTACTTCGACCTCGGAGAGCCGCGGGATCCGTCGTCCGCGCCCCCGGAACTCCCCGGTCCGCGCTACAACGTGGCGCCGACGCAGGAGGCGGCGGTCTGCCGGCTGAAAGACGGGCAGCGCCGGCTGGAACTGCTCCGCTGGGGCTTCATCCCGGCCGGGCGCGGCCCCGGTCCGGGGCCGCTCCTGATCAACGCCCGCTCCGAGACCGCCGCAACCCGCCCGGCCTTCCGCCGCGCCTTCCGCCGGCGGCGCTGCCTGATCCCGGTGAGCGGGTTCTACGAGTGGGCGCGCGGCATCGGACGCAGCCAGCCCTGGCTGATCCGGATGCGCGAGACGAAGCTGTTCGCGCTGGCAGGCCTCTGGAAGGGGGCCGACCGCACCTTCACCGTGCTGACCACCGCGGCGAACGCGCGGGTCGCTCCGATTCACGACCGGATGCCCGTCATCGTCGCCCCGGACGCCATCGAAGGCTGGCTCGCCGCCGGACCGCTGCCAGGCCCGGTTCCCGCCGACGCGATGGAAGCCCACCCGGTGAGCCGACGCGTGAACGACCCGCGCCGGGAAGGCCCCGAGTGCGCGGCGCCCCTCACCGCCGCCGAGTTTCGGAGATCGCGTGCGCCAAGCCTGTTCAGCTTCGGATAGCCCCGATGCTTCGGTCGGATTCGGCGCCAGTCCACGCCGGGCGGTCGGTGCGGGAAGGACGGATGGCCACTCTCGACGAACTGCTCGTTCGTTCCAGCCGGACGTTTGCCGTCGGCATCGAACTGCTGCCGGGGACGCTTCGCCACGAAGTGACCGTCGCCTATCTCCTGCTGCGGGTGTCGGACTATCTCGAGGACACGAGAGAGCTGACGCCGCGGGAGAAGATCGACCTGCTGGACCGGTGGCGGGCGGTGCTCGGAGGCGGTGACCGGACCGCCGTGCTCCAGAGGCTCAAGGCCGCGCGCGAAGACACGCCGGACGCCCTGGTGGCCCGCAACGCTCGCACGGTGCTCGCCGGCCTCGACAGGCTGGCCTCGAGGCCGCGCGAAATCGTGACGCGCCGGGTGGCCGAGTCCACCGCCGGCATGGCCCGTTGGACGCGCCGCGGCTCCCATTTCCACTGCGAGGCCGATCTCGACGACTACATGCACGAAGTGGCCGGCCGGGTCGGCCTTCTCCTCACCGAGCTCTTCGCGCTGCGGCTGCCCGCCGTGCGCGAGCGTCGGGAGCAGATGCTGCGGCTGGGGCGGGAGTTCGGCCTTGGGCTTCAGACCGTCAACGTGATTCGGGGCCTCCACGAGGATCCCTCACGGGGCTGGGTCTACGTGCCCCGCAGCTTCGTCCCCGACCGGAGGATCTTCGATCCCCGGCGCCGCAAGGCGGCGATGGCGGCCGTCTCCACCCTCGCGCAGAAGGCCGATCGGCATCTGGAGGCGGCGAAGCGCTACATCTGTCTGATTCCCCGGCGTTCCCACCGGGTTCGGCTGTTCTGCGCCCTTCCTCTTCTCTTCGCTGTCCGCACCCTGGCGCTCAGTCGCCGGAACCCGGCGGTGCTGGATCACGAAGTCAAGATGACGCGCCCCGAGGTGGCGGGCATCACGCGGGCCGCGAGACTGCTCGGTCGGTCGAACCGCTGGCTGCGTTGGTACTGCAGGCGGCTGGCGGCGACTCCGGCAGTCCCCCCGGCCTGAGTCGTTTCGCCGGGGAGGATTGGAACGCGGCCTACTCCTCGGAACGGTCGGCGTCGTCGGTAGCCCGGCCGACGCCGTCGTCCGTGTCTCCCGGGGCGCTCTCCCACTCGTATTCGATCCCGCGGACATGGCGCTCGAACCAGTCCAGCTCGACGTTCACCTTGAACAGCTGGTGGCGCAGTTCGCGGAAGCCGTGGCCTTCCCGGGGCGCCATGTAGAGGTGGGTGTCCACCCCGTTCGTCTTCAGGGCGCGGTAGAGCTCGACCGACTGCGGAGCCGGCACGCGGGCATCGTTCTCACCCACGAGCACGATGGTCGGGGTGGTCACCCGGTAGATGTCCTTGAGCGGGGAGTTCCCCCAGTAGACGTCGATCGGGGCATCCTCCTGCCACGGGGTTCCGCCGAACCAGGGAGTGCGGGGATGGCGCACGTCGCTCTGTCCGTACATGGAAATCCAGTTCACGGCCCCGGCCCCTGACGACGCCGCCTTGAACCGGGTCGTGTGGGTGATGATCTTGTTCGTCATGTGACCGCCGGCGCTCCAGCCCATCTTGGCCATCCGTCCGCCGTCCACCATCCCCCGCTCGATGAGCGCATCCACGCCGGCCATCACGTCGAGGTGAGCCTGGTTGAAGTAGTGGCCCACCATGTCGCGTAGGAACTCGTCCCCGTAGCCGGTGCTACCCCGATAGTTGGGCTTGAAGACCATGTAGCCCCGGGCGGTCAGCACCGGGACGTAGCTGCTCCAGCGGCCGAAGCCGAACTTGTCCGAGGACCGCGGCCCGCCGTGGGTCTGGACCACGAGGGGATAGCGGTCCCCTTTCCGGTAGTCGAGGGGGTAGTAGACCAGACCCTCGACCTCGGTCCCGTCCTCGCCGGCCCAGCGAATCGCCTCCTGCCGCGGCAACCGGAAGGTTTCGTCGAGGTAGTCGAAGGCGCTGGTCACCTTCACCCGTTGCCCGCCGTCCGAGGGCAGCAGGTGGATGTCGCCGGCGTTTGTCGGCGTGTTCCGTCCGAAGACGTGCTGCCCGGCGGCGCGCGCGAAGTTCCATCCCGAGAGTGCGTGGTCGCCTTCGGTCAGGGCGCGCGGCGTCGCGTCTTCCGAGGCGGCGTGGAAGAGCTGGCTGCGCACGCCGGTGTTTGCGGTCAGGTACAGCGACCCGTCCGCCGCCCAGTCCGCCCCGTTCACCTCGTGGGGGAAGTCCTCGAAGAGGATCCGGGCGGGGCCGCCCGAGGCGGGGACGACGAAGAGGTTGCCGTTGAAGTAGGTCTCGAAGTCGGCGCTCGAGGCGGACACGAAGAGCACCTGGGAGCCGTCTGGCGAAAGGCGGGCGCCGCGCTCGATCACCGTGTTGTCGGTCAACCGGAGCGCATTCTCGCCGTCCGCATCCATGATCCAGACTTCGCCCTCGTCGGAGTTGTCCAAAAGCGGCGTGGGGGCGCGGTGGTGGGCGATCCGGGCTCCGTCGTCCGAAAGCTGGAAGCCGAGGACGGAGAAGTCGCCGCCGGTGATCCGCTCGGCCTCGACCGGCGCCCCTTCGCGGACGGCCACGCGCCAGAGGTGACGCTGCTTGTAGTCCTCATCAAAGGCGAACACGTCGTCCTGGAGGTCGTCCTTCCGCTTCTCTTCCGCGGTCTTCGGGTCCTGGGCCAGGAAGAAGATGTGGGCGCCGTCCGGCGAGAACGCGAACCGCTGCACCGAAGTCGGATGCTCGGTCAGCGGCGCGGCTTCCCCGCCGGAGGCGCGCATGAGCTGGATCTGCTGGAAGGGCGCCGCCCCCCGCCGGGCCAGGAAGGCGATGTGGGCGCCGTCCGGAGACCAGAGCGGGCTGGATTCCCCGTGCTCGCCGTTCGTGAGCCGGATGTCACCCGTACCGTCGGTGTTCACCCGGTGGATGTGGGTGGTGCGGGCGTTGTCCTTCCAGTGGGCGTCGCTCCGCGTGTAGAGCAGTTGGGCGCCATCGGGTGAGAGGCGCGGACTGCCGACCGAAGGAACCTCGATCAGGTCCACGATCGTCATCGGCCGCTTCTCCTGGGCGAAGGCGAATCCCGCCGCAAAGACGGCAGCAAGGAAGAACGAAGCAACGCGGCGGCCTGACGACATGTCTCTCTCCCACGCGCCCGTCTCCCCGGGACGAACGCGATCCACCCCCATCATCCCACGTCCGGCGCCGGAGGCGCGCCGTCTCTTCCGGGGGGAGGCCCCGCCGTGCTTCCTCACCGGCTCACCGGGCGCCGCCAGCCTGGAGCAGCCTGTGGACAGAGGGACGCGGCATTCGGGTGGCCAGGGAGGCCCACGGACCATGCCCGCCTTCGGCGGTGGCCGGTGAGGACACCGGCGCTCCCGGTGCGGTGGCCGTCCTCATCAACAGGGCGATGATCGAAATCCCGCCCCGGTTTGCATCCATCGCGGCGGAACCAGGCCGCAAAGCGGCCTTCGGGGTTGCGCTTCTGCGTTGCGCTTCCGACGTGTAAGCCACGCGCCTCGTTGCCGGAGGATCTCCCGGCCACGCATCTCCGGGCACTTCCGGCGCCGACGCCACCTCATCCACAGGCTGCTGCGCAGCCCGTTGCGCCGAAGGCGTCCCGCGCCGTACGGACCCGTGCTCCGGAGGCATGGGGGACTCCCATGCCTCCTTTGGCCTACTGGTTGTCCGTGGCGGCGGCGTCCTCCTCCTCGTCGCCGGGGGCGACCTCCCACTCGTACTCGATCCCGCGCACGTGGCGCTCGAACCAGTCGATCTCCACGTTCACCTTGAACAGCTCGTGCCGGAGTTCCTGCCAGCCGTGCGGCTCACGGGGCGCCATGTAGAGATGGCTCTCCACCCCGTTCGCCTTGAGCGCGCGGATGAGCTCGATCGACTGCGCCGCCGGCACCCGAAGGTCGTTCTCACCCACCAGGACGAGCGTCGGCGTGGTGACCTTGTAGATGTCCTTGAGCGGCGAATGTTCCCAGTACACGTCGATCGGCGCGTCCTCCTGCCAGGGCGTGCCGCCGAACCACGGGGTCCGGTAGATGCGGACGTCGCTCTGCCCGTACATCGAGATCCAGTTCACGGCCCCGGCCCCGGACGACGCCGCCTTGAAGCGGTCGGTGTGCGTGATGATCTTGTTCGTCATGTGGCCGCCGCCGCTCCAGCCCATCTTGGCCATCCGGTCGCCGTCCACGAGCCCACGGTCGATGAGGTAGTCCACTCCGGTCATCACGTCGAGGTGGGACTGTCTGTAGTAGTGGCCCACCATGTCGCGGAGAACGGCGTCGCCATAGCCGGTGCTCCCCCGGTAGTTGGGCTTGAAGACGAAGTAGCCCCGGGCGGTGAGCACCTGGACGTAGCTGGACCATGAGCCGAAGCCGAACTTGTCGGACGCCGCCGGGCCGCCGTGGGTCTGGACCACGAGCGGGTGCCGCGTCCCCTCCTGGTAGTCGAGCGGCCAGTAGAGCAGCCCCTCGACCTCCATGCCGTCGTCCCCGTCCCAGCGGACCGCCTCCTGCTTCGGCAGCCGGTAGGTCTCGGCGAGGTAGTCGAACACCCCGGTCACCTTGCGCGGCTCACCGCCGTCCGCCGCCAGCAGGTGCAGGTCGCCGGCGTTCGTCGGGCTGTTGATCCCGAACACGTGCTGGCCGGCGGCGGCCTCGAAGCTCCAGCCCGACAGCGAGTGGTCGCCGCTGGTCAGCGCGCGCGGCTCGGCATCCTCCACGGCGGCGTGAAAGAGCTGCGAGCGGACGCCGGTGTTCGCAAGGAAATGGATCGTGCCGTCAGGCGCCCAGCGCGCCGAGGACACCTCGTGCGGCATCGCCTCGTAGAGCAGCCGGGAGGGGCCGCCGCCGACGGGGACGACAAAGATGTTGTCGTTGAAGTAGGTCTCGAAGTCGGCGCTGGAGTCGGACGTGAACATCACCAGCGTGCCGTCGGGCGACAACTGGGCGCCCCGCTCGGTGACCGTGTTGTCCGTCAACCGGAGGGCGTTCCCCCCGTCGGCGTCCATGATCCACACCTCGCCCTCGTCGGCGTTGTCGTAGAGCGGTGACGGCGCGCGATGGTGCGCGATCCGCGCCCCGTCGTCGGAAAGCCGGAAACCCGTCACCGAGTAGTCGCCGGAGGTGATCCGCACCGCTTCGGCGGTCCCGCTCTCCTGGACCGCAACCCTCCAGAGGTGGCGCTGCTTGTAGTCCTCGTCGTAAGCGAAGACGTCGTCCTTGAGCCGGTCCTTCTTCTTCTCCTGCTCGGTCTTGGCGTCCGGGGCAACGAAGAAGATGTGCGCGCCGTCCGGCGAGAACGCGAACGTGCCGACCGAAGCGTCGTGCCCGGTGAGCGGCGAGGCTTCACCGCCGGTGTTCCGCATGACGTGGATCTGGGTGTGCTCGCTCTCGCCGCGCTTCGCGAGGAAGGCCACGAGGCGGCCGTCCGGAGACCAGCGGGGGCTCGACTCGCCGGTCTCTCCGTTCGTGAGCTGGACCGCGCCGGTCCCGTCGGCGTTCACCCGGTGGATGTGGGTCGTCCGCCCGTTCTTCTCCCAGTCGGTATCCGTGCGGGTGAAGAGGATCTGCGAGCCGTCGGGCGCAAGCTGCGGACTCCCCACGCGGGGCACGTCGATCAGCTCGACGATGCTGATCGGGCGCCTCTCCTGCGCGGCGAGCCCCGCCGCGAAGGCGAGCAGGCCGGCGGGGAGGGCGAAGGCGAGACGGGCAAGGGGGGACACGGGGCGAAAGCGCATGGCGGACTCCTGAGGATCTCCAATCAGACTGGGCAACCACCCATTGTCGTTTGCCGGCCCACCGCGCTTCAACCGCGACTCCCGGGAACAGCGGGTCGGGCAGGGTAGGATTCATTTTGCACAGGGTTTTTGACCATGCGGATCGGGATCACCGGAGCCACCGGGCTCATCGGGCGCGCGGTCACCGCGCAGCTCGCGGCGCGGGACCACGAAATCACGGCCTTCAGCCGTCAGCCGCGGTCCGCCGGCGGGCTGGTGCCCGAGGGGGCGGGGACGAGCCTCTGGCCCCCCGGATCCCCCGACGCGTTCTCCGGTCTCGACGCCGTCGTCCACCTCGCCGGGCAGACGATCAGCAAGCGCTGGACGAGGCGGCAGAAGCGCGCCATCCGCGACAGTCGGGTGGAAGGAACCGGGACGCTGATCGCGACTCTCGGGAAGCTGCCGGCCGGAGAGCGTCCGGGGCGGCTGATCACCGCCTCCGCCGTCGGCTACTACGGGCCCCGCGACGACGAGGCCCTCGATGAGGACGCCGCCCCCGGCGAGGGCTTTCTCGCCGAGGTCTGTCAGGAGTGGGAGGCCGCGGCGCAACGGGCCCGGGCCCTCGGCGTCCGGACCGCCTGCCTGCGCTTCGGTGTGGTGCTCTCTCCGGTCGGCGGGGCGCTTGCGTCCATGCTGACCCCGTTCCGGTTGGGGCTCGGGGGCCGGCTGGGGAGCGGGCGGCAGTGGATGCCCTGGATCCATCGCCTCGACGCCGCCGGCGCCGTCGTCCATCTCCTCGAGGCGGGCGCCGCGTCGCTCCGGGAGACCTACAACGTGACCGCGCCCGAGCCGGCGCGGAATGCCGACTTCACCCGGACCCTGGGCAGGGCGCTCGGCCGGCCGACCGTATTTCCGGCGCCGGCCTTCGCCCTCCGGCTCCTGCTGGGCGAGATGGCCGAGGGGCTTCTCCTGACCGGACAGCGGGTCGTCCCCCGGAACCTCCTCGAAGATGGCTTCCGGTTCCTCTACCCGGACCTTCCCGGGGCGCTCGCCGAACTCCTCGAAGCGCATGGGTAACCGGTGCCGGCCGGCCGCCGGCCTCCCGGCGCGACGGGCATGACCCCTGTTCCACGCCGCGTCAACGGGCGCCGGGTGCTCCGCGTTTTGGGTGGGTTCGTGCTGCTCGGCGTCGCGATCGTGGGTGGCGCCATGGTCGGTCTCGTGGCCGCCTACCAGAGCGACACAGACCTGATCCACGAGCTCGAATCTCATGTCCCGAGCGCCACCACGATCGTCTACGACCGGGACGGGGTGGAGATCGGGCAGTTCGCCATCGAGCGCCGGATCGAGGTGGACTACCGGCAGCTTCCCGAGCACCTGGTCCAGGCGTTCGTGGCCTCGGAGGACCAGCGGTTCTGGAGCCACCACGGCTTCGACCTGATCGGAATCGCGCGCGCTCTCGCGGACAACTACCGCACCGGACGGATCGTCTCCGGGGCCAGCACCATCACCCAGCAGGTCGCCCGCGACCTGTTCCTGAACCGGGACGAAACGCTCGAGCGGAAGGTCCGGGAGGCGATCACGGCGTTCCGGATCGAACGGGCGTACCGCAAGGAAGAGATCCTCACGTTCTACGCGAACCAGGTGTTTCTCGGCGAGGGGAACCACGGCATCGAGGCCGCGGCCCAGTTCTACCTGGACAAGACGACCCCGGAACTCACTCCGGGAGAGGCCGCGATGCTGGTCGGGATCGCTCCGAACCCGAGCCGCTTCAACCCGTTCCGGTTCATGGATCGCGCCCTCACCCGCCGCGACCTGGTGCTCGGCCGGATGGAAGCCGAGGGATTCCTGACGCCGGAGGAGGCGGAGGAAGCCCGCGCCACCCCCATCCAGCTCCGCGAGCGGGCCGGGAACCGCTTCGCTCCCCACTTCATGGAGATGATCCGGGCGCACCTGCGCGAGCGCTACGGGGACGTGGACACCTATCGCGGCGGCCTCCGGGTGTACACGACCCTCGACTCCGGCATGCAGCGCACGGCGCGGGAGTCGGTGGACATCGCGCTGCGCGCCCACGACAAGCGGCGGGGGTTCCGGGGGTTCACGGCGAACCTTGTGGAGGACGGGGAGGATCCGCTGACCTGGAGCCACGGGTCCTGGGATCGCCCGCTCGCGATCGGCTCCATCGTGACCGGCGTGGTGACGCGGGCTGGCGCCGAGCCCGAGATCCGGATCGGCCGCTTCACCGCGCACGTCGATCCCGACTCGCTGCGGTGGACTTTTCGCACGGCCGACCGGTTGTTCCGGGTGGGTGACGTGGGCCTCTTCCGGGTCCTCCGCAACGCGGGCGACGAGGCCGATGAGCCGGCTCCGCTGTCCCTCGATGGCAGACGGCTGCTCGTCGCCCTGGAGCAGGAGCCGCGGGCCGAAGGCGCCTTCCTCGCTCTCGAAGCGGAAACCGGCGCGATCCGCGCCCTCGTGGGAGGCCACGACTTCACCCGCAGCGAGTTCAACCGGGCGGTGCAGGCCCGACGCCAGGCCGGCTCCTCGTTCAAGCCCTTCGCCTATGGCGCCGCGCTGGCCACCAGGCGCCTCTCCCCGACTTCGCTCCTGCTCGACGCCCCGTTCACCTTCCACGATCCGGTGACGAAGGTGCCCTACAGCCCGGACAACTACGACGAGGAGCACAAGGGGTGGATCACGATGCGCCAGGCGTTCGAGGGCTCGCGCAACGTGCCGGCGGTGCGGATGGTCCACGACATCGGCCCCGACAGGGTGGTCGCCCTGGCCGAACGGCTCGGCATCGGGAGTCCGCTCCTCCCGGTGCTCTCCATCACTCTCGGCTCGGCCGACGTGACGCTGCTGGAGATGGTCTCCGCCTACAGCGCCCTGCCGAACCACGGCGTGCGGATGCGCCCCTGGTTCATCTCCCGGATCACGGACCGCGACGGGCGCGAACTCGAGACCCAGCACCCCGAGACGGCGTCCGTCATCCCGGCCGATCTCGCCTACGTCCTCACCCACCTCCTCCAGGGGGTCGTGGCCCGGGGAACGGCCGTCCAGGCGCGCCGCCTGAATCGGCCCGTCGCGGGCAAGACGGGAACCACGAACGACTTCACCGACGCCTGGTTCCTCGGGTTCGATCCGGAGATCACCGCCGGAGTCTGGGTGGGCCACGACGACAACCAGACCCTCGGGAACCGGGAGAGCGGCGCCCGGGTCGCCCTGCCCGCGTGGATCCACTTCATGGAAACCGCCCGATCCGACCCGCCCCGCCAGGACTTCCGCCCGCCTCCGACCGTCGCCCTCGTTCCGGTCGATCTCGAGACCGGGCAACCCGCTGGCCACGGGCCGGGCACGATCGTCGAGGCCTTTCTGCCGGGGACCGAACCTGCGCCCAACCACGACCGCTAGGGGCTCCCCGCCTCGCTCCGTGGCGCAGGCCGTCGCTTCCGGACCGGCTCGGCGGACCACCACGACAGCCATGGACCCGTCCGCTCCCGTTCCAACCTCGTCGCATCGAGGGTCATGGACTGTGCATTGCCCCGGGTCGTGTCCATGGGCATGGCGGTGAAGCCACCTCGGCGACCCGGGCGGATTTCCTCTCTCCTGGCTCGCCGCCCTCGTCCTCCCGATCATGCTGCCGGCTCCCGAACCCATGAGTGCCGAAAAGGTCTGACGTCATGACCCGTACCCCACGCATCCTGCTTATCGGCTGCGGCGGCGCCATCGCCGTCGTGCTCTTCGCCGCGGTCGTCCTCGTCGGCTCCTACCGGTCCGTCTTCAACCGCCTGGTGGCGCTCGACGAGGGGGTTCAGGCCGGCTGGTCGCAGGTGGAGAACGTCTATCAGCGCCGGGCCGATCTCGTGCCGAACCTCGTGGCCACCGTCGAAGGCGCGGCGGACTTCGAACGGGAAACGCTGGACGCCGTGATCCGTGCCCGCGCCCGGGCGACCTCCGTCCAGCTGAACCCCGGAAGTCTCGACGCGCAAGCCCTCGGCCGCTTCGAGGCGGCGCAGGGAGCGCTTTCCGGCGCCCTCTCCCGGCTCATGGTTGTCGTCGAGCGCTATCCCGACCTGAAGGCCAACCAGAACTTTCTGAGCCTCCAGGACGAACTCGCGGGTACCGAGAACCGGATCGCGGTGGAGCGGCGTCGCTTCAACGAGGCGGCGCAGGCGTACAACACCGAACGGCGCGGCTTCTTCGTCCGCCTCGTGGCCGACTGGTCCGGATTCGAAGAGGCGGCCTACTTCGAAGCGGAGGCCGGCGCCGAAACAGCCCCCGAAGTGGATTTCAGCCGGTGAGGAGTTCCCGCCTGCGGGCGGTCCTCGGCGCAACGCTGCTGGCAGCGGGCATGCCCGCCGTCGCGGCCGGGCAGGAGACGGCGTTCCCGGAGCTCACCGGGAGAGTCGTGGACGAGGCCGGCCTTCTTGCCGCCCCCGACGCTGCCGCTCTCGAAGCGGAGCTGGCGCAACTCGAGGCCGCGACCTCGATCCAGATCGTCCTCGTCGCCCTGCCCCGGATCGAGGGATCGATCGAGGACTTCGGCGTCCGCCTCGCCACGGCGTGGGGGATCGGCCAGGCGGAGACCGATAACGGGGCGCTGGTCATCGTCTCCCGCGACGACCGCCGGGCGCGGATCGAAGTGGGGTATGGGCTCGAAGGGGCCATTCCCGACGGCCTTGCCGGTCGCATCATCCGCGACGAGCTGGCGCCCCGCTTCGCGGCGGGCGATTTCGCGGGAGGCTTCCGGGCCACCGTCGGCGCCCTCGCCACCGCGGCTTCCGGGGAGTTCGCGCCGCCAGAGCGACCCACCGCCCGCGGGCGCTCCCGGGGCCGGAGGCCCGGCTGGACCAACATCGGTTTCGTCCTGGTTGTGCTGCTCGGCTGGATCGGCCGGGCGTTCCACCGGCTCTTGTCCGCCGGTCTGGGAGTGGTCGTGGCCGTCGTCGCGGGCCTGTTCCTGGGCGCCGCGCATCTTCCCTGGCTCATCCCGCTCGGCGTCCTGGTGGGATTCATCGCCCCGGCCATCTCCGACAGGGCGGCGACTGCGCGCGGCGTAAGCCTCGGGCGTCACCGCGGCGGCGGCCTTCGGGGGGGCGGCTTCGGCGGTTTTTCCGGCGGAGGCGGCTCCTTTGGCGGCGGCGGCGCCAGCGGGGGATGGTGAGAACCCGGCCCGCGACCCCGGGAGGCCGCCCAATGGGAGAAACTGGCGGAGGCTTCCCTCCACCGGAGACCACTTCGCCATGACCAGCGCGAACACCGCGAACGCCACCTCTGCCCGCCGGGCGCCGCGATCCCTGCGCCGCCTGCTGACCGATGAGGATCTCGCCCGGATCGCCGCCGCCGTGGAAGAGGCCGAAACGGCCACCTCCGGCGAGTTGCGCGTCCACCTGATCTCCCGCCTTCTGCCCCTCGAGAATCCGAGACGGCGGGCCATCCGCGAGTTCTTTCGCCTCGGCATGGACCGGACGCGGGAGGGAACGGGGGTGCTGCTCTTCTTCGCGGTCCGTTCGGCGCGGTTCGAGATTGTCGCCGACCGGACCATCGACGAACGGGTGGGCCACGATGCCTGGGAGCGGCTGGCTGCCGGGATCACCGACGTCATCCACGAGGATGGCCTCGCTGCCGGACTCGAGCACGCGGTCCGCCAGGTGGGCCGATTCCTCTCGGAGCACTTCCCGATCCGCCCTGATGACGTAGACGAGCTCCCGAACGAGGTTTCCTTCGGCTAGAGTGCAGCCAGAAGTTGTGAACGTCATGCTCATATATTGCCCCAAATGGATCCTGGATCGCTCGTGTATCAAGTTGAGTGTTGTGGAAATATGAGTCGGATATTGATATATCCAGAAGATGGGTGCTAGGATCCCCGCAGCAATCGTGATCGTGCCTTCGCTTGCCGGGAAGTGCGCCGCCGAGGTGTGACCCAGGAGCCCCCCTTCATGCCCAAGCCGTCCAACCCGCCCCCACCGGAATCGAGCTCTCCCCAGGGTCAGGTGCACCGCATGGTGCCCGTCCTGCCGCTGCGGGACATCGTCGTCTTCCCGCACTCCTTTCTTCCCCTCGCCGTCGGGCGGAAGAGCACCATCCGGATGCTTCGGGACGCCACGCGGGAGGCCGCCGAAGGCAAGCCGGGAAGCCCGCCCCGGGTGATGCTCGCGGTGCTCACCCAGAAGGACGATTCGGTCGAGAACCCCGGCGCCGACGACCTCTATTCGGTGGGGACGGCGGCGCGCCTGGAAAAGCAGGTTCGGATGCGGGAGGGCGCCGTCCGCATCGTGATTCGGGGCAGCTTCCGCTTCCGGGTCGAGCGCATCGTCCAGACCGAGCCCTACGTGCGCGCCGACATCCGCGTGCTCGACGGCACCGTCGGGGCGTCGCAGGGCATGGAGCTCCAGGCGCTGACCCGGAAGATCCGCGAAGAGCTGCAGGAAATGATCAAGACGGACCTGTTCCCCCGGGCCCGCGACGTCATGAAGTCCCAGCTCGCGCGCGTCGGAAGCGCCGGCCAGCTCGCCGACTTCGTGGCGGAGCAGTTGCCGAGTCTGAACACCGAGATGCGCCAGGAGGTTCTCCAGACCTTGTCCATCGAGGACCGGCTGGGTCTCGCCTACGCGGCCATCCTGCGGGAGAAGCAGGTTCGCGAGCTCGGACGGAGCATCGAATCGAAGGTGAAGAGCGAGGTCGGCAAGACCCAGCGCGAGTTCTTCCTTCGCGAGCAGATGAAGGCCATCCAGAAGGAGCTCGGTGAAGGCGACGACGCCACCCGGGAACTCGACGACCTCAAGGAGAAGATCGAGAAGGCGGGGATGCCCGAGGACGCGCTGAAGGAGGCGCTCCGGGAGTTCCGGCGCCTCGGACGCATCCCACCCGCCTCGGCGGAGTACACCGTCGGGCGGACCTACCTCGACTGGCTGGTCCGCGTGCCGTGGTCCAAGCGTACCGAGGACAACTACGAAATCTCCCGCGCCAAGGAGATCCTCGACTCGGACCACTACGACCTCGAGAAGGTCAAGGACCGGATCCTCGAGTTCCTCGCGGTCCGCGAACGGAAGCCCGACCAGAAGGGGCCGATCCTGTGCTTCGCCGGCCCTCCCGGGGTAGGCAAGACGAGCCTCGGCCGGTCCATCGCCCGCGCGGTGGGCAGGAAGTTCGTGCGGCTGAGCCTGGGTGGGATCCGCGACGAGGCGGAGGTACGCGGCCACCGGCGCACCTACATCGGGGCGCTGCCGGGGCAGATCCTGCAGGGGCTCGTGCGCGCCGAAACCCGGAACCCGGTGTTCATGCTGGACGAGGTGGACAAGCTGGGCATGGACTTCCGGGGCGATCCCAGCGCCGCGCTCCTCGAAGTGCTGGACCCGGAACAGAACGACAGCTTCCGCGATCACTACCTCGACCTGGCGTTCGACCTCTCCGAGGTCCTGTTCATCGCCACGGCGAACATGGTGGATCCCATTCCTCCGGCGCTCCGCGACCGGATGGAGATCCTCCGTCTTACCGGGTATACCGAGGAAGAGAAGGTCGAGATCGCCCTGCGGCACATCATTCCCCGGCAGCTCGACAACCACGGGCTGGTGGAGGATTCCGACAAGCCTGCGTTCGACCGGACGGCGATCTCGACCATCATCCGCGACTACACCCGCGAGGCAGGTCTCCGCAACATGGAACGGGCCGTCGCCAGCATCTGCAGGAAGGCCGTGCGCAAGCTCGCCGAGGGTCAGGAAGGCCCTCTCGCGGTCACCCCGGATGTCGTCCGGGAGCTGCTCGGGGCCCCGACTTCGCTGTCCCGGGAGACGGAGGCCCGGGTGAGCGTCCCCGGCGTGGCCGTCGGCCTCGCCTGGACCCCGGTGGGCGGTGATCTGATCTTCGCCGAAGCCTCGCGGATGAGAGGCACCGGGAGGCTCGTTCTGACCGGTCAGCTCGGCGACGTGATGAAGGAATCCGCCACCGCAGCGCTCTCCTGGGTGCGCCAGAACGCGGCGATCTACGGCCTCACCGGCGACTTCTACAAGAAGGCGGACATCCACTTCCATCTGCCGGAAGGGGCTACCCCCAAGGACGGCCCCTCCGCCGGTATCACCCTGGTGGCTGCGCTGCTATCGGTCCTGACCGGGACCGTCTGCCGGCCCGGGCTGGCAATGACCGGCGAAATCACCCTCACCGGACACGTCCTGCCGGTTGGGGGAATCAAGGAGAAGCTCCTCGCCGCCCATCGCTACGGCATCAGTGAAGTGATCGTCCCCCGCCTCAACGAGGACTCCCTCATGGAGGACGTGCCCGAAGAAGTGCGGGATGCGCTCCAGATCCACCCGGTGTCCAGCCTCGAGGAAGCGGCCCCGATCATCTTCCCGAACCTCTGCCCGGCGCCGGCCCCGGGGCTGAGCGCGGCGCCGGACTCCGAGCGGCTGCCGATGCAGTAGGGGACCGGGGAGTCCGACCTCCCCACCGGCGCCGTGAACTACCGCGACTACTACGCCGTCCTTGGAGTTCCGAACAACGCGAGCGGCGAGGAGATCAAGCGCGCCTACCGGCGGCTGGCGCAGCGCCACCACCCCGACCTGAACCCCGGGGATCAGGCGGCGGCGGAACGGTTCAAGGACCTCGGCGAGGCCTACGAGGTTCTTTCCGATCCGGAAAAACGTCAGCGCTACGACCACCTCGGGCCCGACTGGGAGCGCTATGCGCCGCGTCCCGACCAGGGCCGCGCGGCCACCCCCAACCTCTCCGGCTTTTCGACGTTCTTCGAGCAGTTCTTTGGCTCGGGGGCGGGAGCCCGACGCCCCTCCTGGCCGTTCGCCGGCGGGTTCGGCGCCACGGGTGCAACGGGCGGAGCGCCCTCCGGAACGGTGGACATCGACCTCAGGGAAGCGCTGAGCGGGACGCTCCGCACCGTGGCCGACGCGGCGTCCGGCCGGACGATCCGGGTTCGCATTCCCCCCGGGGTGCACGACGGGGCGCGGCTCAAGGCCCGATTCGGACAGGGACGGGAGGCAGTGCTCGAGGTAAGGATCCGCGAGCACCCGACGTTCCGCCGCGCCGGCGACAACCTCGAGACCACGCTGGCTGTCGGCTTTGGCGACGTGGCGCTGGGCGGGCAGCTCGAAGTCCCGACACTCGACGGCGCCCGGCGGATCCGGGTGCCCGCCGGAGTCTCGAGCGGAACCGCGCTGCGCGTGGCCGGCGCCGGGATGCCCAGGAAGGAGGGAGGGCGCGGTGCCCTGATCATCCGGCTCCGGGTCGTCCCCCCGACGGGCCTCACCGAGGAGGAGAAGATCTTCTTCGGCCGGTTCAGGACTCCCGGATCCGCCCCGAGCGACTGAACCGACCGTCGGCCGGCAGGTCGCGCAGGCTGCCGCGAAGGATCCGGGGCTCCCCGCCCCGGGGATCCACGATGACCGACGGCGCCCCCCCGGGCGTCGTTCCTCCGTCAAGGGCGAGCAGCGTCGCCGCTGCCGGGCCAAGGCTCGTCAAGGCCGCCGCGACCGTCGTCGCCGCCGGGAGACCGCTCCGGTTCGCGCTCGTGGAGATGACCGGATGGCCAAGCGCCGCGGCCAGGCCTCGGGCCGCTGCGTTGCCGCTGACCCGCACCGCCACCGTCGTCGCCGGGTGGTCCCGGAGCTCCAGGACCAGCGTCAGCGGCCCCGGCCAGAAGCGGTCGGCGAGATCACGCGCCGTCGGGCCGAGGTGGCAGAGAGCCTCGATCTGCGCGCGGTCGGCGCCGATCCAGGGAAGCGGCCGGTCCCGGAGGCGCCGTTTCAGTTCGAAGACCCGCTCGGTCCCGACGGCCGACCGGGGATCGGCGCCCAGCGCGTAGAAGGTCTCGGTCGGGAAGACGACCGCCTCTCCCGTCTTGAGGGCCGCGGCCGCGGCTGCGAGCGCGCCGGAGCGCGACAGGGGAAGGATCCTCACCGTGTTCCGCCGCCGCGCGGATGGTGGAGGTCGATGACCTGCCGCAGCCGGGCCTGGTTCACGTGGGTGTAGATCTGGGTCGTGGTGATCGAGGCGTGGCCGAGCATCTGTTGGAGGGCCCGCAGGTCCGCGCCCCGTTCGAGGAGATGGGTGGCGAAAGAGTGGCGGAGGACGTGCGGGGAAAAGGGGCGGGGGATCCCGGCGCTCGCGCCCCAGCGACGGACGATCTGGAAGAAGCGCTGGCGGGTCATGCCGCGGCCCCGGCGGGTAACGAAGAGCGCCCCCGACCGGGAACTCCGGTCGAGGAGCCGGGGCCGCCCATGGCGGAGCCAACGCTCGATCCACTCCTGGGCGGTCGGGCCGTAGGGCACGATGCGCGTCCGGTCCCCTTTCCCGGTGACGGTCAGGTACCCGGGCGTGCTGCCCCGGGGCGGCGACAGGTCGCGGAACCGGAGCCCGACCAGTTCGGAGACCCGAAGGCCGGTGGCATAGAGCGTCTCCAGCATGGCCCGGTCGCGGAGACCGAGCGGCGTGTCGTCCGGCGCCGCGAGAAGCCGTTCCACCTCTTCGGCGGAGAGGTACTTCGGAAGGCCCGCCAGCGCCCGGGGCGCGACCAGGTTCTCGGCTGCATCCCGCTCCAGCCGTCCCGCCTCCACCCAGTGGCGGAAGGCGCTCCGCACCGCCGAGGCAGCACGCTGCATGGAGCGAAACGAGAGACCCCGCCGGTGCAGCCAGGAGAGAAAGGCGTCGAGGTCTCCCGGCGCCAGCGCCGCGAACGGCCGCTCCCCGGCGAAGCGGGCGAGATGGCGCAGGTCGTTCCGGTAGGCGAGAACGGTGTTGGGAGAAAGCCGGCGTTCCACCCGCAGCCAGAGAAGGAATTCGTCGACCAGTCTGTCGTTCGGCCCGGTCATCTCCCGAACCTCGTCCCCACCCGGCGACCCATCGCGTGGAGCAGTTCCCGCAGCGGCCGCCACTCTCCCGGCGCGGTGCGGCGAATTACCAGGACCCAGCCCGTCACTCCCGCGGCCACCCCCGCGAGGACCGCGGCGAGGGCGCTGAGAGTGGACCACTCCGAGTCGGAGGAGACCAGCCAGACGCCGCCCCGACCGGCCGCCCCGGCGGCGAGGGCCGCCGGGAGCGACCGAAGCCCGGCGCCCAGCACCCGCCGGTAGAGGATGCCGGCCCGGCTCCGGCCCCGGGGGTCCGTCCCCAGGCGCCCGGAGAGGAGGATCGCCAGCAGCGAGGCCGAGATCCACGCCACGGACACCGTGGCGAGCGGGAGCCCGAGGTGACCGAGACCGGCCGTCACCACCAGCGTGCGGGTGACGATCCAGGTCAGCCCGGTTCCGACCAGGGTCACGAACAACGGCGGACGCGTGGTGCCCAGCGAGAAGAACCCGTCGGTGAGCAGCTTCGTGGCGCCGAAGGCAGGCAGGCCGAAGGCAAGGATCCGCAGCAGCGCCGTCACGCCTTCGGCGTCCTCGGGCGTGAACTCGCCCCGGAGGTAGATCACCGCGATCAGCGGCTCCGCGATCGCGAAGATCCCCGCCCCGGCCGCGGTGCTCAGCGCGACCATGAGGCTCCCCGCCCGACCCAGAACCCGAATCAGCCCGTCCCGATCCCCACGGCCGGCAAAGCGGGTCAGGGACGGCAGGGCGGCATGCGACAGCGCCACGCCCACCAGCGCGGAGGGCAACTGCGCGA
Organism: Vicinamibacteraceae bacterium; assembly: GCA_012271265.1. GTDB lineage: Bacteria > Acidobacteriota > Vicinamibacteria > Marinacidobacterales > Marinacidobacteraceae > JAAXGQ01. The sequence continues at coordinate 1,530 of JAAXGQ010000011.1, read as the reverse complement.
CGCGGTAGGCGAAGTGGAACCAGGAAAGCCACGAAGTTCCGCCGGAAGCGAAGTACCGGGAAATGACGACGTGGATCTGGAGCGCCCCGGCGGACACCGCCGCCGGGAGATAGAGCCGGACGACCCGGCGAAACGCCGGATCCCGCACCGTGGCCCGGATCCCCCCGGCCGGCTCGCGACGGAACCCGTGCCGGCGGAACCACAGCGCCTGCACCGCCAGCTGCGCCAGGCCCCCGAGGGGAACGCCGAGTCCCAGACCCGCCATCGGATGGAGCCCCAGGCGGGGGGCGTAGACGAAGCCGACGACCGCGCCGGCGATCACCGCGAAGTTGAAGAAGGCCGACGCGACGGAGGGGAGGAAGAAGCGGTTCCGGGCCTGAAGGCCTCCCATGACGAGCGCCCCCAGCGAGACGAACACCAGAAACGGGAACATGAGCCGGGTCATCCAGACCGCGAGATCCCGGGGCGTGTCGAACCCGAAGCGCATCCCTTCCAGGAACGGCTCGGAGAACGCCGGCCCGGCGAAGATGGCGTCCACCACCTCCGGGGCGAACGCCATCCCGAGCCCGGACACCGCCAGGGTGACCGGGAGCACCACCCGTGAGACCCGAATGAAGAGGCGGTGGGCGGCGCGGGTCCCATCGTTGTGGTCCACCGCGGCGAAGGTGGCCACAAAGGCCTTGGAGAGCGCCCCCTCGGCGAGCATCTCGCGGAGAGCGTTCGGAAACGTGTACGCCGCGACGAACCCGTCGAGCATCCTGGTCGGGAAGAGGTAGGCGAGCGTCTGCTCCCGGGCCACGCCCGTGATCCGCGAAAGGATGACGCCGAGGCTCACCGAACCCGCCCGCCCCGCCAACTGCCGCTCGTCGCGGCTGAGCCCGGTCCCCGCCGTCATCCCCGCCATTATCCGCTCCGTTCCCGAGCGCGCCCCTCCCCCCAGCAAGTCGTGGAGCGCCGGCCCATGGAGCGCCGGCGTCCTCGCCGGCCTACGCCACACCGCCGCTCCCTCAGGCAGTCCCCCGCCGACCGCGCCCCCCATGGAGCGCCGGCGTCCTCGCCGGCCTACGCCGCACCGCCGCTCCCTCAGGCAGTCTCCAACCAACCGCGCCCCCCATGGAGCGCCGGCGTCCTCGCCGGCCACCGCCGCACCACCGCTCCCTCAGGCAGTCTCCAACCAACCGCGCCCCCCATGGAGCGCCGGCGTCCTCGCCGGCCTACGCCTCACCTTCCGTCCCTCAGGCAGTCTCCCACCGACAGCGGCGCCGGGCCGACCGACCGGGGGCCGCGAGCCCCACGGACCATGCCACCTCCCGTCGTGGCCGGCGAGGACGCCGGCGCTCCCGGTGCACGCCGCCGTTGAGAGCGCCGCCCCATGGAGCGCCGGCGTCCTCGCCGGCCTACGCCGCACCCCCGCTCCCTCACCCAGTCTCCTGCCGACCCCGCCAACGTGCCGACCGACCGTGGGCCAGAGGCCCACGGACCATGCCCGCCTCCGGCGGTGGCCGGTGAGGACACCGGCGCTCCCGGTGC
>JAAXGQ010000084.1 GCA_012271265.1 Vicinamibacteraceae bacterium | reverse complement strand
TGTCCGCCACCACCCAATGGAGCGTCGGTCTGCATGGAGCGCCGGCGTCCTCGCCGGCCACGGTCCATCGGTATGGGCCGCACTGTCGGCACGAGAGTGCGGTGGGGCGCAGGCCGGCGAGGACGCCGGCGCTCCATGGTGCCGTCGCTCTGTCCGCGCCGTCCGATGAGATGTCCCATGGATATCCAATCGCCTGTCCGATGAAATAACCGGGGAGATGACCGGCGAGATGAGAGACCGCGCCCGATGAAGCGATGAAGGTCCTGCTCGTCGGAGGCGGCGGGCGAGAGCACGCTCTCGCGTGGGCCATCAGGCGGAGCCCGGAACTCGGCGAGCTGATCGCCGCGCCCGGCAGCCCGGGCATCGGTCGGCTGGCCCGGCAGCTCCCGATCGGGGCCGGCGACATCGAGGGTCTGGTGGAAGCGGCCGTCGCCGAGCGGGTGGACCTGGTTGTCGCCGGGCCGGAGGCGCCGCTCGCGGCGGGACTGGCCGACCGGCTCGCCGAACGGGGAGTTCCGTGTTTCGGGCCGCGGCAGCGGCCGGCCCGACTGGAGGCTTCCAAGGCCTTCGCGAACGACTTCTGCAACCGCCACGGCATCCCCACCGGCCGCTACCAGGTGGTGCGCGGAGCGGATGCCGCCCGGGCGGCGCTCCGCTCCGGAAGCCTGGGATCCCAGGTCGTGGTCAAGGCCAGCGGACTCGCCGGCGGCAAGGGCGTCTTCCTCCCCGACACCCTCGATGAGGCGGAAGAGCAGGCGATCCGCCTCCTCGAAGGCAGCCTCGGCGGCGCCGGCGCGACCGTCGTGCTCGAGGAGCGGCTGTCCGGGCCCGAACTGAGCGTCTTCGCGATCACCGACGGGACGCGCATCCTGGAGTGCGGGACCGCCGAGGACTACAAGCGCCGCTTCGAGGGCGGCCTCGGACCGAACACCGGCGGGATGGGCTGCGTGAGCCCGGGCCGGGGCGACGCGGCTTTCCTGCGGGACGTCCACGCCCGGGTGATCGCGCCGGCCGTCGCCGGGATGCGCGCCGAAGGAACCCCGTACCGCGGCGTGCTCTACGCCGGCCTCATGCTGACCGACGAAGGACCGAAAGTGCTCGAGTTCAACGTGCGTTTCGGCGACCCCGAGGCTCAGGCGCTTCTGCCGAGACTCGCGACCGACCTCCTTCCGGTCTTCTTCGGCGCGGCCACCGGCCAGCTCGGCGGCGCCCCGATCGACTTCGCGCCGGACCACTCCGTCACCGTGATCCTCGCCGCCCGCGAATACCCCGGCCCGTGCCCTTCCGGGGCCCCGATCCGCGGCCTTCCGGACGCCGTCGAGACCGATGGTCCGGCCTTCGTCTTTCACGCCGGGACCCGAGCCGGAGCCGCCGGGATCGAGGCCGCCGGCGGACGGGTCATCGCCGTGACCGGCCTCGGCCCGGATCGGGCGGCAGCGCGCGGCGCGGCCTACAGCGCCGCGGACCGCATCCAGTGGGAGGGCAAGGCCTTCCGCACCGACATCGGAGCGCCGTCCGAAGGCGACCCCTGAGTCTTTTCTTACGTTTCGTCTGACCTTTCTTCCAGCGACACCTTCAGGAGACTGATTCCGTGGCAGACAACCCCAAAGTGCTCATCGTGATGGGCTCCACCTCCGATCTCCCGATCATGAGGGAGGCCAAGAAGATCCTCGACATGCTCGGCGTTGCCAGCCGGGTCGGGGTCTATTCGGCGCACCGCACCCCGGAGCGTTCCGCGGCCCTCGCCGCCGGCGCCCGCGAGCAAGGCGTCCGGGCGATCATCGCCGGCGCCGGCGCGGCCGCTCATCTCGCCGGGGCATTCGCCGCCCGGACCACGATCCCGGTCATCGGAGTTCCGCTCGCCGCCACGCCGCTCGCCGGGCTCGATGCCCTGCTCGCCACGGTCCAGATGCCGGGTGGCTTCCCGGTCGGCACGATGGCCATCGGCAAGCCGGGCGCGCAGAACGCCGCTTTCTTCGCCGCGTCGATCGTCTCCCTCGAAGACCCCGACGTCGCGGACGCGATCACCGCCTGGCGGGAGAAGAAGGCCGCGGCCGCGGCCGCCGCCTCCGCCGAGCTCGAAGCATCCAGCTGACCCGGAGGGGGGCTGGCGCCAGCTGACCCAACGGGCGCGGCGTCCCGTTTCAAGCCCAGGCCGGCGAGGACGCCGGCGCTCCATAGGGCCGACGCTCCTCACCGGCCACTGCCCCCATGGAGCGCCGGTGTCCTCACCGGCCCACGGTCCATCGGTACGGCGCGCGTCCGTCTTGCCCGCCCATCGGCTCCTCCAGGAGAGGACCGACCTTCCTGCCCCGCTGGGGCAGGTCAGCGGGCCGGCGCCCGGGTCCAGGCCTCAGCGGGAGGGGATGAGGAGCAGCTCGGTCTGGAACGGGATGAACCCTTCGAGGCCCTCGGGTCCGACCACGGCGATCTCCTCGTAGCGGGCCGACCACTTCTTGCCGTTCCACTCCGGGATCGGGACGCCGACGTGGAACTCCATGGCGACGAACTCGCCTTCCACCAGCGGAAAGCGCACCCGGTCGCCGTAGGCGAAGGGCAGGTCGGGAGCGACCCGCGCGCCGATGTCGTGGAGGTCGTTTCCGAGCGAGTGGCCGTAGAGCGCGATCTCGTGCTCGGGTCCGATGATCCCGACGCTGGGATCGGTGCGGGTGTCGCGGACGTAGCCGTCGCGTTCCGCCTCCGCCATGATCGCCTCGTAGATCTCGTGCCCGATGGCGCCGGGAATCATCTTGCTGGAATAGAGGCGCGAGGTCTGGACCGCTTCGGCCCAGGCGTTCCGGATGCTCTCCGGCGGCTCGGTCTCGCCCGGGGCGAGGACGTAGGCGGTCCGCTTCATGTCGCTCTCGAACTGCAGGTAGAAGAGTCCGGCGTCCACCGCCACGATGTCACCGGGTTCGATGGGGATGTCCAGAGCGTGGCGGGGCAGCAGATCCCCTTCCCGGACCACCCGCACGGTCTGGAAGCTGCCCATGCCCAACGCGAGGGCCATGTCCTCGAACCAGCCGGCCATGTCCAGGGCGGTGGTCTGGCCCGGGATGACGTGCGGCCCGGTCAGCCCCTCGGTCTCCCAGCGCGCGGTCCATTCGGTGAGCTGCCGGTAGAGCTCCGTTTCGAGCGGCGTGCGCAGGTTGCGAAAGTCCCGGACCAGGAGTTCCGCGGACACCAGGCGGTCGGCGTAGGTGGGTCCGATGGCCTCCACCAGAACGTCCCGGAAGGCGACGGTGAGCCCGTCGGCTTCGGGGAGCGTCCGCGACGTATTGACCCCGATGCGCTCCGGATCCCGGTCATGGACCGCGGCCCGGAGGTGGGGCGTGATGCCTTCCGCGCTGTAGCCGTAGTAGACCTTCTCGTCGTAGACCTGCTCGATGACCGTGTCGGCCGGCTGGACGTGGGAGCCAAGGTAGATCTTCTCGGGCTCCGTCCCCCCGCCGTCGAAGAAGATGTAGGCGGAGCGCACGCCGGCGAAGCCGCCGCCGATCTCCTCGTGCAGGGGATCCGGGTGGTTTTCGCGGTCGAGCACGATCCACATGTCGATGTCGTGGGCCCGCATGGCCGGCAGGAGCGCTGTGCGCAGTTTCTCCTCGACGATTGCGGTCTTGATCCGGCCCCGTTCGAGGGCGCCGGGGACTCCGTAGTCGGACCCATCCGGAGCGTCGGGCGCCGGGGACGGGGCCGGGGTGCAGCTGGCCAGGGCCAGGGCGAGGAAACCTGAGAGAAGGACGACAGTGGAGCGCACGGGACCTGCTTCGCGGCGAAGGGCCAGGGCGGCGCAGCGACGGCGCCGCGCCACCCCGGCCGGAGTTCAGACAGTCGGATCGGATCAGAAGCGCAGCTTCGCGCCGAGGCGGAAGATGCGCGGCGGGACGAAGGCGAGCACCCGCCCGAAGGCGCCGCCGGAGAGGCTCTGGGTGTTCGTGATGGTGTTGATGTTCAGGGCGTTGAACACATCGAATTGCAGCGACAGCGTGCCCATGTCGCCAAGCCCCAGGTCGTAGGCGGCCCGCAGGTCGAGCACGTTGGCGGCATCCCAGTTCTCGCCGTTCCGCTCGCCGGCGTAGGCCCGGACGTTGCCCTGGTTGAGGCGGCGGCCGAGAGCGGCCTGGGCGTTCACCGTCCGGGTGAAGTTGTTGCCGCTGATGTACTGGTAGAAGCCGCTCAGCGTCAGCCCGAAGTCGGCCTGGTAGGTCCCGAGCAGCTTCACCAGGTAGGGGGTCGAGTTCGCCACCCGGGTGCCGTCCACGAGGGACGGATCGTTGAGGGGGAACTGCGGCTGGCCGCCGAGCCGGCCCCGGTCGTCGGGGACGGCCCGGTCCACGTTGTCGTAGGAGCCGGGACCGTAGTTCTCCGACTGCTCGCCGATGGTGATCGAGCCCATGAACTGCCAGTTCGAGGTGAGCCGGCGGTGCAGGTTGAACTCGAAACCGCGGTACTCGTGCTCGAAGCCCTCCCGGGTGGTGAGGAAGTCGGGCGAGAGGCCGGTCTTCGAGGCGTCGAGCTCGTAGAAGGTGATCGGGCCCCCGTCATCGCCGGTGCCCGGCGCGCCGTCGGGTCCGGGGTCGGTTCCGGTCACGGCGGTGAAGTCGGCCGTCGAGATACCCGTGTTCGTGATCTGGGTGATGTCCCGGTCCCGCCGCCACATGACTGTGGCGCTCGCGGAGACGTTCGCCGCCACCTCGCGGGTCAGGCCCAGCGTGAACTCGTCGGTGTAGGTCGGATCGAGGTTCCCGTCGATGGTCACCGGGTTCGCGCCGGCGTCGAACACGCTCAGCACGGCGCCGGCCTCGTCGATCGTGAAGTTCCGGTCGCCGTTCAGGTCGTTCCAGACGTGCTTCCGGTTCCGGTCACCGGCCACGCTGGCCAACTGCACCCGGTCGAGCCAGAGCACCCAGTAGTAGCGGCCGTAGCTGGACTTGAGGAGCGTGCGGGCGTCGCCGGTCAGGTCGAAGACCATCCCCAGGCGGGGCGAGATCGTGTTCCAGATGATGAGGTTCCCGGTGCCCTCCTGCGAGACGGGATCGAGGTATTGGCTCGCGGGCGCCGTGACCTGGTCGAGGGCGTTCGCCTGCCAGTCCCAGCGCGCGCCGAGGTTCAGCCGCAACTGATTGTTCACCGCCCAGGAGTCCTGGAGGAAGGCAGAGCGCTGCGGTCCGGTCGCCGCGACGGCCCCGGAAGCCCAGAGGATCACCTCCGAGGGTTCGCCGTTGAAGAAGTGGAGGCGATGGTCGGCCGGGTAGGTGTTCCGGGCCACGCCGCCGCCCTGGTTGCCGAAGGCCCGGATCTGCCCGATCTCGACCCCGGCCTTGAAGTCGTGGTCGCCGCCCCAGTCGGTGCGGTACCAGGAGACGGTGGTCGCCACGTTCCTGAGGGTCTTGTGCACTCCGAGTTCGAGGGGCGGGGCGTCCGACCACTGCCCGGTGGCCAGGTCGAGGCGCGCCGGCGTGTTCTCGACGTCCACTTCGGGCTGCGCCCTCAGTTCGAAGCCCTGGTCCATGACGTTCGCCTTGAAGGCGACCAGCACGTTCGGACTCGGGGTCCAGTCGTCGCGGAAGGTGAACAGCCGCGCAATCGGCGCGCCCTGCTGGTTCCAGGTCGTCGGCAGCGGCCGCAGCGAGCTGAGTGAGCGGTTGAACCGCTTCTTCTGGGCCATGTTGAAGTAGACGGAGGCGTTGTGGTTCTGATTGATTGCCCAGTTGATCTTGGCTGAGGGATACCAGAGCACGGTCTCGTCGATCGGGAAGCTGCCGTCCGGGTTCTGGGTGCCGGTGACGAACTTCTGGACGACCTGGTGGCGATGGCCGGCCCACCACCAGAGCTTGTCCTCGATGATCGGGCCGCCCACCTCGAAGCCCGCGTCGAGGTACTGGTTCAGGTTGCTCGCCCGGTCCACGCCGAGGCTGCGCAGGCTGCCGTCCACGTTGTCGGACTGCATACCCTCGTTCCCGAAGTAGAAGCTGGTGGTCCCGCCGAAGTTGTTCGAGCCGGACTTGGGCACGATGTTCATCACCATGCCCGGCGTCTGCACCTCGGCGCTGTGGGAACTGACCTCGATCTGCATTTCCTCGAAGGAGTCCACATCGAAGTAGAACTGCGAGCCGCCGTTCGACTGGTTGTCGGTGACGTTCGCTCCATTCAGCACGTAGATGTTCTGGCCGGGGAAGACGCCGTGGCCGCGGAACGCGAGCTGGTTCCCCGTCTCGGTTCCGCCCACGTTGATCCGGTTCGTGGTCACCCCCGGCACCTGGGAGACCATGGCCCACGGGTCGCGGGCGTTCGGGACGTTCTCCATCACCTCCTCGGTGAAGTTGAACGCCACGTCGGTCGCCTGCGTCTCGATCACCGGCGACTCGCCCGTCACGGTCACCGTTTCTTCAAGGGCGGCGACGCCCAATTCCGCGTTCAGGGTGAACGTGGTGTCGGTGGAGATGCGGACGCCCTCGAACACCTGTTCGCCGAACCCGCTCAGCGCGAAAGAGACCTGGTAGAGCCCGGGCGGAATGTTCGCAAGGCGGTACGACCCGTTGCCGGAGGTCACCGCGCTCCGGGATCCGCCGAGGATGTTCTCGCCCGAGATCGTCACCGTGGCGCCGGGCAGGACGCCTGCCGAGGCGTCCGTGACCCGGCCCTGCAGGGCTCCGGTCTGTTCCTGAGCGGCAAGGGTCGAAGAAAGGAGCAGAGCTCCGACCAAAAACACGAAATGGCGCATGGGGGACCCCCTCGACGCACGGCTGAAGCGCCCGGGTGCACCCCCCGCACCAGACCCATCCAGCCTGTTTGCAGCGTCCGCGAGCGTGGTTGACAGATTCGAATCCCTATTCCGACCCTTTCGCTCGGATATAAGCAGATTCGGGGGGTGGGATTCAACAGCCTGTGGATGAGGTGGCGTTGGCGCCGGGAGGCCTCCGTTCGGATGGCGCCGCCGGGATGAACGGCCGGAATCCGGCGCCAGGTCCGGATCGCGAGCGTCGCGGTGAGCAGGCCGGTCGGCATTCCCGGGAGCCGATGGCCGTGCTCGCCAGCAGCGGCGTGATCGCCACCAGCCCGGCCAGGCGCGGTGTCCTCGCCGGCGCATCCGGCCGTTCGCCTCGGCCGGCCGCCTTTATCGGCTCGGGCGCCGGTCAGCGGCCACCGGAAAGCTCGGCCTCCAGGTCTTCGAGAGCTACCGGCCAGCGCGGGTGGCGGGCGGCGCGGATGGCTTCCAGGGGGCCGGCCACCACGGTGACGAAGCCGGCTGGATCGAGGTAACGGGACGCGATCCGCTGGACCTCGGCCGAGGTGACGGACCGGACAGCGGCGGGCCACTCCATCAGGCGGTCCCGGTGGCCGTGGCGCAGGTGTTCGAGCGCCAGGGTCGCACTGGCGCTGGTGGCCAGCTCCAGCGACCGCTGCCAGACAGCGCCGAGCAGCCAGCCCTGTGCGCGGGTGAGCTCGGCTTCGGTCACCGGGTCTTCCGGGTCGTGGAGGCGGGCGATCTCGTCGAGGCTGTAACGAACGAGGGGGCCCACCGCTTCCGGACGCCCGCCGGTACGGACGAGCAGCAGACCGGTTCCGGACGCCGTGTCAGGGATCTGGAAGTCATCCCGGTTCGCCAACCCCCGCATCTCACGGGCGGCGATGTTGAGGCGCTCGGCGAGGATGAAGCGGAGGACGGCGAGGGCCGCCCGGTCGGATGCGGGAACGGCGCCGACCGCCCGGCCGATGGCGATCCAGCCCTCCAGGCTCGGGACTTCCACGATGTGGAGGCGTTGTGTGACTTCACGCGGTGCGATCAAGGCGGGTTCTGACGCCGGTGGGCCGAGCGGCGCCCAGTCGCGCGTCATCGCCGTGAGCGCAGCTTCCACCTGGTCGCGGGCGACCGGACCCCCGATGCCAAGGACCACCCGGTCGGCGGCCAGGCTCCTCGCGGCCAGGGCCCTCACCGCGGCCGCCGGAACCGTCGTCCCCGGCTCCGGCGGCGCCAGCGGATAGCCGTGGATCCGGCGTTCCAGCTCGACCTTCGGGCGGAAGCCGTCTCCCCCGATCCCGGCAATCGGCATGTCGAAGCCGGGGCCCACCCGATCGTCGCCGACGGCGTCGAGGTCCGGAGTGCGGAGGAGCCCTACCAGCAGTTCGAGCCCCTCCCGCCAGTCCTCCGGCAGCACGTTCAGGGAGATCCGGGCGGCATCGAGAGACTCCTCGACGCTCACTGAAGTCCCCAGCTCGGCGAGACGCAGCGAGAGCGGCCGGTTCCGGTCGCCGGCGCCCCGGGTTGCGAGAAGGCGGATGAGGACGGCCGAAGCACCGGCTTCCCCTTCGGCCTCGTGGAGCCGGCCGAGGGGCAGGGCGGCAGTGAGTCGGACCAGCGGGCCGTCGGCGGCGGAGACGATGCAGGCGCGCACGCCGTTCGGCGTTTCGAAACGGGCCTCGCCGGGATCGCCCGGGATGAAGGTCGGAGAATCCAGCGCGAGTTCGCCCGGTCCCGGCCAGCCGGGTTCGAAGATCGGGCGCGAACGGCCGGGGAGGGTGTCCTCGGCCCCGCATCCGCTCAGAGACGCCGCGGCGAGCGCCGCGCCCGCGAGGACCACTCCGGCAGGCGGTCTTCGCGACGGCGCGCCCGGGGTCCGCCTCCCCGGCGCGGGATCCCCAGGCTGGCGGCTGCCCCGGAGACGCCTTTCCCCCGCGGTCCCCAGGTGGGTCCGGGAGCTCATCGCCCCTCTCCCCGGAGATCCGACCAGACGAAATCGAGCCAGCTCGGGCCGCTTCCCGCCGGGGGCTCGGCGCGGGCCACGGCGATCACCCGGTTCGAGGGCACGAAGTACCGCGCCGCCACCCGTCTCGCGTCCGCCGCGGTCGCCGCGTCGCGTGCTCCGATGAGGTCGGGCAAGACGCTCCAGTGGTTCATGGTGTGGTGGTGGCCGATCAGGAAGGCGAGCTCCTGCGGGCTTTCTAGGAACTCCGCCCATTCGACGCGGAGACGCTTTTTCGCCCGCGCCAGCGCCGCCGGGGGAATCCGACCCTCCCGGAGATCCGCTGCGGTCTCCAGCAGCGCTTCCTCGATGGCGACGAGGTCGGCGTCGCTTTCGGCGTGGGCCACCAGGTTGATCGCCCCCGGGGAGCCGAACCGATAGGTGTGGATGACCCGGAAGTCGGCGGCGACCGAGGCCCGGGTACCGCGCGCTGCCAGCTTCTGACCGGCGAGCCCGTGCGGTCCGCTCACGAGGGCGGCGATCAGGTCCAGCACCGGACGGTCGGGGTGGCCCATCCCCGGGATGCGGTAGCGCAGGTGGACCTGCGGCGAGAGCGGCTCCGTCCAGTCGAGGCGGATGGAGCCGCCGGGGACGAGCTCTGCCTCGACGTCAAGGTCTACCGGGGGTTCGGGTCCGCGAGGCAGCGCTCCGAAGGTGAGCTCCGCGAGGGGCACGACTTCCTGCAGGGTCACGTCGCCGACCAGCACCAGAGCGACGTTGTTCGGCACGAAGTAGGAGTCGTAGAGGCGCCGCATCGCGATCCGCGTGAAGTTCCCGAAATCGCGGAGGTGTCCGCCGTCGGGGAGGTACACCGGGTGGACCTGGGCAGTGATCCCGTCGATCGCTTCGTTGAAGCGGGTCTGCGGGTTGCTCTTGCCCCCGAGGATCTGCTCCAGCACGGTGTAGCGCTGGGCCTCCCAGCCCCGCAGGACCGCGTTCACCATCCGGTCCGCCTCGAGCCGGAAGAAGAGTTCCAGGTGCTCTTTCGGGAGCGCCATATGGATCTCCATGTAGTCCTGTTCGGTGCTCGCCGGCACCGGGTCGGTGTGGCGGGTGTACCCGCCGCGGCGCATGTAGGCCTTGTAGGAGGTCCAGAAGTCCCGATATTCGTTGTCCCGGTCCTCGAGCTCGTAGAGCCTGTTCCGGAGCGCCTCGATCTCCGGGGTGGTCGGCCAGGTGGTCTCGTCGTAGAAGACGTCCCGCTCCCGGAGGCGGTTGCGCTCCTGGTTCCGTAGCGCGACGAGCTGCTGTTCGGTCTCGTGAATCTCCCGGAGAATGGGCAGTTCGGCAGCGAAGTCGCGGGTGCCCACGGTGGTGGTCCCTTGATGGATCACGTGCTCGAGGAAGTGGGTGATGCCGTGGAGTCCCACCCCCTCCAGCATCGAGCCAACCCGGATCCAGAGGTTGGCAGCCACCCGGGGCGCGCGGTGGTCCTCGACGAGCAGGATCGTGAAGCCGTTTTCGAGAACGTGCTCCTGAACACGGAGCGTCTCGGCCGCGGGCGGAGAGCCAGGAGACTGCGCCGCCGGCCCTGCCGGCGCCCCGAACGGCGAACCGGACGGCCGGCGCGCCGCCGACGATGCCTGGGCAGCTGCCAGGCCGAAGAGGATGAGGACGCTCAGGGCTCCGCGGGCCATCGGTTCCGCTACGTTCGGCTCCTCAGCGGTTCGCTTCCGCCCAGCTCCGGGCCGGCGGACGGCACTCGGGCCACTCCGAGCCCTCCGGCATCGCTCGCCGGTCCCGCGGCATCGGCTCCGAATCGCGGGACGCCAGATAGACCAGCATCGCGGTCATCACCGCATCGTCGCGCAGGTCCTCGAAGACGATCTTGTCGGAGGTGTCCCGGTTCGTGTGCCAGGTATAGACGCTGGTGTCCCAGCGGTTCGTGCCCATCGGAAGGGGTTCGGCGCGGCCGGCTCCCACGTGGAAGCTGAACGCCGGCACTCCCGCGCAGAGGAAAGCGGCGTGGTCGGTTCCGCCGGATTCGGGCATTCCCGGGATCTCCAGCGAGACCAGCTCGGCCAGCTCGCTTGGAATCTTCGCCAGCCACTCCCCGAAGCGCCCGCCGGCAGCCGCAAACCCCTGCATCGGAATGAAAGTGACCGGGCCCGTGCCGTGATCCAGGTTGAAGACGGTGTGGGTGCGTTCGAGGATTTCCGGGTGGTCCTCGACAAAAGCCCGGGAGCCGTTCAGGCCCTGCTCCTCGCCGTTCCAGAGAGCGGCCAGGATGGTGCGGCGCGGGTCGGGGACGGCGCGCTTCAGGATGCGCATCGCCTCCAGGATCACGACCGCGCCAGTGCCGTTGTCGAGCGCGCCGGAAGCGCCGTCCCAGGAGTCGTAGTGGCCTCCCAGGATCACGTATTCGGGTTCGGAGGCGCGTTCGGTCCGGGCGGCCCGCGAGGCGTCCGTGGCGGGAATCGTGGCGAAGGTGTTGAAGACGGGCACCTCGCCGAGGAAACGAGCCTGGGCGTCCACCCGCAGAACCGGTTCGTGACCGTTCTCGGCCAGCCGGTACACCAGCCCGTAGGCCTCGCAGCTCAGGTCGAGGACCGGAGTCCGTTCGGTTCGGGCGCCGAAGATCCGGTTCACGCCCCAGCCGCCGGACCAGAGCGACCGGATGATCCCGGCGGCCCCGGCGGCGTCGAGTGCTTCCGGCAGGTTCCGCCCCTCGATGCCGGCGTTCTCCTCCCGCCGGTTCCAGGCCTCGAGGGAGCGCTCGCGCTCGTCGCTCATGCGGGCCAGTGTCTCGGGCCGGGCGAACCACTGCAGGTTGTCCTGCGGGCGGCAGCTCGGCTCCGGCCGCGAGATCAGGACGAATCGGCCGCGCACCTCCGGGAGCCATGCCTCGAAGGCTTCCGGGCCGTCGGTAGCCGCCAGGATCACCACCCCCGCCTCCACCGGCCCGTCGGTGCTCGGGCTCCAGGCCGCCGCCATGCCTTCCAGCGACCGGATGCGCGGGGAGATCAAGTCGATGTGGCTGATCCCGCGCTCCCACCCTTGCCAGGTGCCGTACTGCTCCTTTCGGGCCTCGATGCCCCACTCCGCGAACTTCTCCAACGCCCAGTCGTTCGCGCGGGTCATGGCGGGCGAGCCGGTCAGCCTCGGCCCGATCACGTCCATCATCAGCCGGCCGAGTTCCCGGACCTGGGAGCGTTCGACCCCTTCCTGCCGGATTGCCCGGATGACTGGATCGTCGGAGGGGAACGACAGGGCGGGCGCGGCCTGGGTGGCCGCCGCGTTCCCGGCGCCGGTCAGGAGGAAGGCCGCGACGGCCGAGCCGGGCAGAAGGAATCGCATCAGCGCACTTGTGGATCGCCCACAAGCAAACCTTCTATCAGAGCCATGGCCGGGATTCAACTATTCTGCCGACATCATGCGGCTCACGGGGGAGGCGGGGGCACAAACCCCGTTGGCGGCCTGGCCGGGGGAGCGAGACCCTGGAGATGCTGCGGCGGCTCGCCGAGAAGACCGGTCCCTCCGGCCCGGCCGCCTCGCGCCTCGCCCGCATTCTGGTAAAGCTGGGGCGGTCCGAAGAGGCGTTTCCGATCCTGAAGGCGATCCTCGCGGCGACGCCGGAAAACGGCGAGGCGAGGTTCGCCCTGGCGCGGACCCACCAGCGCGCCGGCCGGCGGGAGGAAGCGGCCGAAGCGTTTCGGCCGGCGCTGGCGGAGGACGATTCCCTGAACAAGGCTCGCTTCGCCCTCGCCCAACTGCTTTTCCGGACCGGCCGGCCAGAAGAAGCGACCGAGCTGTTCGCCGAGTTCGAGCAGCGGGAGGCGGTGGCCGAGCAGTCCTCGGGGCTGCTCGCGGCCGCCGAGCTGCGGCCCCACGATTTCGCCGCCGTCACCGCGTTCGTGAACCACGCGCTCGCGAGCGGGGAGCTCGGGCTGGCGCTGCGGGCCGCGCAGCGGTTTCTCGTCGAGCTCCCCGGGGAGCCGGAGCGTCATCTGCTGGTGGCTCGCGTGTTCCGGGAGGGGGGCAGCCGCGCCGACGCGGTCCGGGTGCTCCGGCGGGGCCTGGCCCGTTTCGCCGGTGACCCCGTGGCTGCACGGCGCTTCGAGGCTGGGCTTGCGGCGCTCGGCGTGCGCTGAGCCGGCCGCGCGCCCCCGGATTCGCGGGTCCTGACCTGCTCCCGCGGAGGAAAGGCCGAAACAAGAGAACGGTCTTCGGGCGGTGGCCGGAGCAGCGGGCGAGGGGCTGCCAGCGGGTGTCGGACCGGGCGAGCAGCTTTTGCGGGGGACGCGCCCGCGCGGGCGCCGACGTGCCGGTGGGTTACCGCGGAGGCCGCACCCAACTGTTCCCCGGCTGCGGCCGGGCGGCCCCGAGCCGCCGCAGAAGGTCCCGAGGGGGTGGCGAACCGAGCCGCTCGGCGGCTTCCGCGTGCTCCCGCGCGGCGGCGAAGTCCCCCTCCGCCGCCAGCACGATCGCGAGGTCCCGGTGGGCGGCCCCGTCGGTCGGGTCCGAATCGAGCAGCGCCCGGTAGTGGCGGATGGCCGCTTCGTTGTCGCCGCGGTAGGCGAAGAGCGCGGCCAGCGTCCGGTTCGCGTCCGGGTCCAAGGGATCGTGCTCGAGAGCCCGCAGCAGTTCGTGCTCGGCCTCGTCGCGGCGGCCGAGCATCAACAGCGCGCTCCCGAGGTTGACCCGCGCCGGGACGTGCTCCGGCAGCGCCTCCAGCGCCTCCCGGTAGCGCGCTGCGGCTTCCCCGAACCGCCGGGTGCGCACGTAGAGGTTGCCGAAGTTGTACAGGATGTCCGGCTCCCCCGGCCGCAGCTCCAGCAGGTCTTCGTAGAGCGCCTCGGCTTCCTCCACCGCCCCGGCCGCCTCGGCGCGGAGGGCCCGCTCGTGGTAGCCCCGGGCGGACACGGACTCGTCCCAGACCCCCGTGAGGACCGGATCGTCCACCGGGACCAGGTCCGGAAGGTCGCGGGCCGCCCGGGCCGCCCGTCGGGCCGCTTCGGTGTCGCCGTCGCGGGCGTGGAGCCGCGCGAGTCCGGCCTGGATCGGCCCGGCCCTCGGGGCGAGCGCGGCCGCCCGTTCGAGGCGTTCGCGCGCCGCCTCCAGCTCGCCGCGCCGCAGCAGCAGCCGCCCGATCCCGAGTTCGGCCAGGGCGGAGCCCGGCGCGGCTTCGAGCGCCTGCCGGTAGCGATCCATCGCCGCTTCCGCGTCTCCGGCGCCCTCCAGCAACTCCGCGGCGAGCAGGTGGACGGGTGCGTAGCCGGGGTGCAACCCCGCCGCGCGGCCGGCGGCGGTCAGCGCGTCCTCCGGCCGGATGTTCCGGAGAGCGGCGGCGCGAAGATACGGCCAGCGGAAGTCCCCGGGGTCGAGTGCCTCCGCCCGGCCATACGCCGCGTCCGCTTCGGGCTCCAGACCGTGCGCCTGGAACGTCTTTCCGAGCGCTCCCCAGGCCTCCGGCGACCTGGGGTCCCCGGCCACCAGCCCCCGGCGCCGGGCGATCTTCTCCCGCACCTGCGGTTCCATGGCGGCGGTGTCCGGGTCCGGAATCGGAACGGCCGGCTCCGGCTGTGCGGAAACCGCCGAGGCCGCCGCGATCAGCACCGCCGCCGGTCCGGCTCCGAGCCGAATCGGGGCGGCGGGGATCAGCGCCCGGTGATGTCGCCGTCCCATAACCGCCGGAGAACGTCGAGGCACGGCAGGACAGTCCATGCCGATATTCCTGGAAAAATGCGACATCAGGTCACGTTTTTCCCGAATTTCGCCCCTGCTCTCCGGATTCTGGAAGCCTGAGGAACCGTCGGGGGTGACTCGCCGGAGGGGTGTCAGCGCGGCGCACCCCCGTCCGTGGCGCCGATGGTGAGGCTCCGCTGATGCCGGCCGGCGCGCTTCGCCCAGGCGTCCACCGTGATTTCCAGGGGCCCGTCCCCACGAACGGTCCAGGAGAGCGTCTTTCTCGATTCGTCGGCGCCCGACCCCCAGCGGCGGATATAGGCGAGCTTGCCCAGGATGTGGCCGGCGTCCACCTTCGCCGGGCCGCTCACCTCGCCGCCCTGGACGCGGATCTCGGCGAGGATCGGATAGTCGAGATCGATTTCGAGCGCCTTCCGGGTGACGTAGGTCGAGAGATACCCCTCGTTCTTGAGGACCGCCGTAACCCGATGCTCGCCCTCGCCGACCTCTTCCGCGTTCAGTTCGGCGATGCGGAGCCGGGGCGATCGCCCGCCGATCTCCATCAGGTACTGGTAGTGGATCTCGCATTCGAACCGGAGCCGGTCGTCAATCCCCTGGGGGAGTCCCCGGTAGCCGCCGATCTCCACCTCGCCGAGTTCCGGATGCTGGTACGGCGTCCAGGGCGCGAAATAGATCCCGTCCTTCTCCTCGTCCACCCAGCGCAGGATCTCGTACTGGGTCACGTACCCGTCCTGGTCGTAGTCCCGGCCGGCGCCGCCGATTTCGGGCAGCAGGCTGTGGATGCCGACGTGCATGTAGGCCCAGTCGTTCGAGAAGCCGTGCATCGTCTCCCCGTAACGGCCGGCCTTCACCTCCTGGGCGTACCAGTTGTTGTTCATCACCCCGCCCTTCGAGAGCCAGGACCAGACGGCGCCCAGACGGGTGTAGAAGTCGTTGTCCTCCGGCGGCATGTATTCGAAGGGGTGGCTCATCGGCGGGCGGACGATGTAGTTCCGCGCGCCGCCGCCGGAGTGGATCGTGTAGGTGAAGAAGATGTTGGGATGCGTGACCGTGAACTCCGCCACCGCGTGGACCTCGGGCAGCGAGAACGGATAGGGGCCGGCGCCGGGCTCGTGCCGCTGCCACTCGGCCGACCAGTTGCGGTTGAAGTTGGTCGCCTCGCGCTCGTCGGTCACCTCACGGGTGAGGCTCTGGCCCTCCGTGTAGACGCGGTAGCGGTTCTCGGGCGGGGCGAGCGGCTCGAAGTCGCCGGGATCCTCCAGCGTGGTGGGAACGAAGTTCCAGCGGCCTCCGTCGCGGGTGCGGGTCTGGAGCATGAGGCGCTCGTCGATCCGGCTCGGGTAGTAGTTCCCCTCGGGATCCTGGACCCGCATCTGGGTGATGTAGCCGTCCCCGTCGAGGTCCTTGCCGTCGTGTTCCTCGGGTTTGTGCTCTGGCCAGGCCGGATGCCGGGTGAGGGCGGCCTCTCCGTCGTCGGCATCGAAGATGGGCATCACGTAGAAGGTGCGGGTGTCCAGCATGCGGGTCGCGACCGGATCCTTGCCGTGGTTCGCCAGCGCGGCCTCCGCGAAGTACCACATCATCTGGCGGCCGGTGACTTCGCGGGCGTGGATGTTCCCGTCCAGCCAGAGCGCCGGCTTTTCTTCGCCCGGGCCGGTCTCGAAGTTCGTGAGCTCGAGGACCACGAGGTCGCGGCCCGCCCGACTCTTCCCGATCACGTGGGTGCGGGCGAGATTCGGATGGAGATCGGCCAGCTCGTGCAGCCGGTCCGTCACCTCCTGGTAGAGCGGATAGGGCCAGCGCTCGAAGTCGAAGTCGAGGTCCTGCGGAATGCTCGCCAGCTGGCCCGCGCCCGCGGGGGCGGCAGCGAGCAGCAGGAGCCAAGAGAAGAAGAAGTTGCGCATGGCCGTCCTCCCGGGGCACTCCCCACCGACTTCATGTATCACACTTCCTCCCCGCCGTGCGGTGGGGACGCCGGGGGGCGGCAGCGCCACGGCCGCGTGGAGCGGCGGTGGTCCCCGGACATTCCGGAGGGATAGGCTGTGCGGCGTCAAGAGGAGGTGCGGCATGCATCGACGGTCCTTTCTGGGGAGCTCGATCCGGGCGGGAGTGGTGCTGCCGTTCGCGCGGGCCATCCCGGTGCTGGGGCAGGCTCGGGTGTTCGCGCACGGGGTCGCGAGCGGCGATCCGCTCACGGACCGGGTCCTGCTGTGGACCCGTGTTTCGGGCGCGGCGAGCGACCGGGTCACGGTGGGATGGCAGGTCGCCCGCGATCCGGACTTCCGCGAGGTCGTCACCTCGGGCGAGACCGTCACCGGGCCGGAGCGGGACTTCACGGTCAAGGTCACCGCAACAGGCCTTCGACCGGGAGGCACGTGGCACTACCGCTTCGAGGCGCTCGGGGAGCGGTCCCCGGTCGGCCGCACGAAGACCCTGCCTCGTGATCCGAGCCACGTCCGGCTGGCGTTCGCGTCCTGCTCGAATCTCCCGTTCGGCTACTTCAACGTCTACCGGCGCATCGCCGAACGCGACGACCTCGACGCGGTGCTCCACCTCGGCGACTACATCTACGAATACCCCAATGCCTCCTACGGCGATGGAACCCGTTTCACCCCGTCCCGTGCCGCGATCCCCGACAAGGAGATCACCACGCTCTCCGACTACCGGTTGCGCTACGCCCAGTACCGGTCGGATCCCGACCTCCAGGAGGCCCATCGCCTCCACCCGTTCATCACCGTCTGGGACGATCACGAGATCACGAACAACGCCTGGACCGACGGCGCCCAGAATCACCAGGTGGAGGACGAGGAAGGCGACTGGTTCGTGCGCCGGACCGCTGCGGTGAAGGCCTACTTCGAGTGGATGCCGATCCGCGAGCCGGAGCCCTGGCCCAGCCAGCGGACCTGGCGGACCTTCCGCTTCGGACGGCTGCTTGACCTCATCATGCTTGACACGCGACTCGTCGGGCGCTCGCGCCAGGCGGAATGGGGCGACGCCGAGGGCATGGCGCACCCGGCGCGCACCCTCCTCGGCGACGGTCAGGAACGTTGGCTGTTCGGAGAGCTCCGCGCCGCGAAATCCGCCGGCGTGCGCTGGCCGGTACTCGGCCAGCAGGTCATGATGGGCCACCAGCTCGACGAGGCGGGCCAGCCCCAGAACCCCGATCAGTGGGACGGCTACGAGGCGAGCCGGCAGCGCCTGTTCGACGTGGTCGGCCGGGAGCGCATCGGGAACCTCGTCGTGCTGACCGGGGATGTCCACCAGTCGTGGGGCACCGATCTGCCCCGCCATCCCCTCCGGGGCTACGACCCGGACACCGGCGCCGGCTCCTACGGAGTGAACTTCGTCACCACGGCCGTGTCCTCGCCCAGTTCGGCGATCCGTCGCCTCGGAACCGAGGAGGCGATCGCCGCCGAGGTCCGGGCCCGCCTCGCCGCCAACCCCCACACCGTCTACGGAGAAGCCTTCCACCGAGGCTACTGCATCCTCGACGTGCGCCGCGACGGGGTGCAGAACGACTGGTTCTTCGTGCCCACGGTCGAGGAGAGGACCGACGAGGAGTGGTGGGCCGCCGGCATCCGGGTCGCTCCCGGCACGCAGCACGGAGTCCGCGCCAGCGCCCCCGCCTCCTGACCCGGACGGGGCCCCACCCGGCGTCACGACGTCCGTCACGATCGCGCCTCGAACCAGCTCGCCGACGCCTTCGCTTCCCGAGGTTTCCGCACCTGGGGGTCCACGCCCGGGCCCCGAGCGGCCCCGGAGAACCCCGGGGGCTCGTCAGAGGCGCCTCCCGTGGAACGGAAAGTAAAGTTCGGCGCGAACTTTTCATTACCTGGGCGCGAACGAACGAAACGTTCCTTGCGCGCGACGGTATTCCCCGTTGCTCGGGCACACCATGGACACGAGCCCTTCGTCGCGCCGTCGCACCGGCAGATGGATCCCGGTCTCGCGCTTCGGCCGCGCGAGAGCCTTCGTTCCGGATCCGCTTCCGCCTCGCGCCCCCTCGCTGCGGACCGACGAGCTCCTTGGGCCTCTCGACCGGGCGAGCAACGCGGTCGGGCGCCTCCAGGGGGTAGCCGGAGCGCTGCCGGACCCGGATCTCTTCCTTTACTGGTGCGTCTTTCGGGAGGCAGTGCTGTCTTCCCAGATCGAGGGCACGCGTTCGTCCCTTTCGGAGCTGCTGCTCTTCGACGCACGGCGCCCGACCGAGGTAGGCCCGCTCGCCGACCAGACCGACGTGTCGAACGTGGTGCGGGCGACGAACCACGCGTTCAGACGGCTCCGCGAGGGCTTCCCGGTATCGAGCCGACTGATCCGCGAGATCCATGCGGTCCTGCTCTCGTCCGGGCGCGGCAGCCGCAAGGACCCCGGCCATTTTCGCCGCAGCCAGGTCTGGATCGGCGGGACATCGCCGGAGAACGCTCACTTCGTTCCGGCGCCGCACGACCTTGTGCCAGTCCTGATCTCGCAGTTCGAGCATTTCTTCCACGGTCCGGCCAGGGACATGCCGCCCCTGATCGCAGCGGCGCTCCTCCATGCGCAGTTCGAGACGATTCATCCGTTCCTCGACGGCAACGGCCGCGTCGGGAGGCTTCTGATCACGCTCGTGCTGTGCGAGCGTGGAGTCCTCGACGAGCCACTGCTCAACCTCAGCCTGTTCCTGAAGGCCCGGCGTAGCGAGTACTACGAGCGGCTGAACGCCGTGCGCACCGACGGCGACTGGGAGGGTTGGTGCCGGTTCTTTCTGGAAGGCGTGGCCGTGACCTCCGCGCAGGTCATCGCCGCCGCCGGAGAACTGCAGCGACTCTTCGCGAGGGACCGCACCCGTATCGAGCGCCTCGGGCGCTCCGCGGGATCGACCCTGCGCGTGCACGACGCCCTTCGACGTCGGCCGGTCACGGACATCGCGAGCGTCGTTCGTCGCACCCACCTCTCCCGACCGACGGTCGCGAGGGCCATCAAGCTCCTGTCGAGGATCGGGATCGTGTCCCGCGTCGACGGCCGAAGACGGGGAGCCGTCTTCTGCTACGAGGACTTCGTTCGCATCCTCGACGCGGGCGCCGAGCCGCTCTGATCAGGGCGCGCGACATCGGAGCGCAAATCGCCCGGAATGCAGTTGGCGTCCGTGGTGACGACGATGAGACCCGGCGTTTGCTCCGCGATTCGTTGAAGACGGGGCCGCACGGGGCGGTCACGGGGTGGCGCGGCGGATGGTGTGGATGGGGACGGGGTCGTTGAGGATCTGGCCCTGGACGATCTCGTTGTCGGTGGGGGCGTCGGTCGGGAGCTGCTGGATGGCGTCGAGCACCTCGATGCCGCGCACGACGCGGCCGAAGGTGGCGTAGCCGAAACCGTCCCGGTCCGGGCCGCCCTGGTCGGTGTTCAGGACCGAGCTGTCCCCGAGGTTGAAGAAGAACTCCGAGTTGGCCGTCCCCGGCTCGCCTCGGGCGTACGAGAGCACCCCGCGCTCGTTGCGCATCCCGGTGTCGTGGGTGCTCTCGTGCGGGATCGGCGGGAACGGCGGCTCCTCGTCGGCCGCACCCTGGTCGCCGGTCAGCATGGGCAGCCGGCGGAGGCCGCCCTGGACGATGTCGAACGAGTGACCGACGGCGGTGCGCGTAGCCCGGTAGAGCGTTGCGCCGTCGTAGTGCGCGCCGTCCACGTAGCGGAGGAACTGGGCGACGGAGACGGGCGCCCGGTCCGGGTAGAGCGCGACCTCGACGTCCCCCATCGCCGTTTCGAACACGACCGCGACCGTGTCTTCCGCGGGCTCGGCGGCCTGCTCCGGCGGCGCGCTGTCGCCGGATCCGGCTCCACAACCGGCGGCAAAGGCCGTCGCGAACAGCGCCGCACAGAAGAAGAACCCCGATGTCCGCGTCATCCTCGACCTCCGCGCGAAAGATACTCGCCGGGGGAGAATCCCGGATCACCCGTCGCTCCGCTCTCTCCCCGATGTTCCGGTCCCGGCCCTTCGCCGTCCTCTTCCGGCTCCTCGCCGTCCTCCTGCCGATCGGCGGAAGCGCCCTGGCCCAGCCGCCGCAGCCCCGGGCGGCAGCGGTTCGCATCGCCGACCCGCCCCGGATCGACGGGGTGCTCGACGAGCCGTTCTGGCGCGACATTCCGCCGATCACCGATTTCCGCCAGCGGGACCCGGTGGACGGCGCGCCGGCCAGCGAACGGACGGAAATGCGGATCGCCTACGACCGGGGGTCGCTCTACCTGGGCTTCATCTTCTTCGACTCGGAGCCGGAGCGGATCCGGCGCAACATCCTCCACCGCGGCGGCCGCATCTCCCACGACGACCGGGTGGTCGTCGCGCTGGACACCTTTCACGACCGGCGGAACGCCTACATCTTCGAGGTCGGATCGCTGGGGACCCAGGACGACGCCCTGATCTCGGACGAGAACATGACCCGCGAGGACTGGAACTGGGACGGCGTCTTCACCACCGAAACCCGGCTCACCGAGGACGGCTGGGTGCTGGAAATGGCGATCCCGTTCACCACGATCCGCTTCCCCGA
Source organism: Vicinamibacteraceae bacterium (assembly GCA_012271265.1). Classification (GTDB taxonomy): domain Bacteria; phylum Acidobacteriota; class Vicinamibacteria; order Marinacidobacterales; family Marinacidobacteraceae; genus JAAXGQ01. Next base: position 4,435 of record JAAXGQ010000084.1, on the reverse strand, counting down.
CGTCGAAGAGCCGGAAATGGGGATCGCCATCCAGCGCTCGATCCGCCGCAAGAACGAGAACGTCACCTGGCCGCACATCGGGCAGGACTACCGCAGCGGCATCGCCCAGGTCTCCCGCTACGCCACCCTGACCGGGCTCGCGGGAATCCGCCGGGGCCGCCGCATCGAGGTGAAGCCGTTCGGCACGGCCGGGGTGCAGCGCCTGGACGCGGACGCGGAGTTCGATCCCGAGGGCTCCCTCGGGCTGGACCTGAAGTACGGGCTGACCTCGAATCTCAACCTGGACCTCACCTGGAACACGGATTTCGCCCAGGTCGAAGCCGACAACGTCCAGATCAACCTCACCCGCTTCGGCCTCTTCTTTCCGGAGAAGCGGGAGTTCTTCCTCGAACGCGCCGGGCTCTTCGCCTTCGGTGACGAGCAGGACGCCGAGATCTTCTTCAGCCGGCGGATCGGCCTCACCGGCGACATCCTCGGCGGCGGACGGCTCACCGGCCAGGCGGGACCGTTCTCCATCGGGGCGCTCGCGCTCAGGACGGAGGAGGGCGCGACCGCGGCCGGCCAGCCGGCGGCGCCGGCCTGGAACTCGGTCGTGCGGCTCCAGGGAAACCTGGCCGAGCGGACGTCCGTCGGCGGGATCTTCACCAGCGTCGACGCGGACGGCGGGTCGAGCCGCCGCACCGCCGGCGCGGACCTGGTCCGCCGCTTCTGGAGCAGCTCCGGGCTCCGGCTCTGGAGCGCGCGGGTCTGGCCTGGAGCGCCGGCGTCCTCGCCGGCCACCGCCGCAGGCGGGCATGACTGCCCCGGGGATCCAGGGTGCGGCGCAGGCCGGCGAGGACGCCGGCGCTCCATGGGGCCCGCGCTGCATACCTCAGGGCGCGCGGCATCGTCCCCGGCCGATCATTCCGCTGCGCAAGCCGACCTCGAGCTGCGGAACGATCTCCTGGGCATGCGCCTCGCCCGCACCCGGATCGGGAAGCACTTCGATCCGGCGCTCGGCTTCGTGCGGCGGCTGGACCAGGACGAGTGGTACGGGAGCCTCGAGGTGCGGCCCCGGTTCGAGGCCAGCGACTGGGCGCGGCAGGCGTCGCTCCTGGTCCAGGGGTCCAGTGTCCGGGGGACCGCCGGCGACCTGCAGTCCCGGGTGGGCGTCGCCACCGCCGGGTTCACCTCCGAGTTCGGCGACATGGTGTTTCTGACCCTGCTGGACCGCTTCGAGCGCCTGGCGGCCGCCGCGGCGATCAGCCAGCGGGAGCTGGCGCCGGGCGACTACCGGTTCCGCTCCTGGGAGGCGAAGCTGGCCACGAACGAGAGCCGGGATCTCTCCGGATTCGCGGGCGCCGGCGGCGGGGGCTTCTGGAGTGGAACCCACGGGAGCCTGAGCGCCGGGCTGAGCTTCAAGACCGGGCCCCATCTCACCATCGGCGGATCGCTGACGCGGAACGACATTTCCCTCCCGGTCGCGGACGGAGACTTCACCACCACGATCGCGACCCTCGACCTGAAGGGCGCCGTCAGCCGCAAGCTGTTCGCGAACGGTCTGATCCAGTGGGACGACCTGTCGAAGGAACTGCAGGCCAACATCCGGGTGAACTGGATCCACACTCCCGGCAGCGACCTGTTCGTCGTGGTGGACACCGGCTATCTCACCGACGGGCTGCCGGATCCGCGCGAGACGCGCTGGACCCGGCGCGCCGCTCTCCTCAAACTGACCTGGCTGAAGACTTTCTGACCGCCCCGGACGTGGACCTGCGCTTCTCTGCCGGGTAACTGCGATTCGCGGGTCTGGAACGGCGGGACGGGGGCGGCGGAACCTGGAGCGTCGGCCAGTCCTCCCGGTGGGGGCTCCTCACCGGCCACCTCTGCAGGAGGCGGCCCCTGGAGCGCCGGCCAGTCCTCCCGGTGGGGGCTCCTCACCGGCCACCGCCGCAGGCGGGCATGACTGCCCCGGGGATTCCAGGGTGCGGCGCAGGCCGGCGAGGACGCCGGCGCTCCATGCCGCCGGGTAACTACGATTCACGCGCCGTCGTTCCCGACCTGGCTTCCCGCGTGACCCGGTTCCTCCCTCTCATCGTGCTGCTCCTCGCGGGCGGCAGCGCGGCCGCTCATGGAGCGGGACGCCAGCCCGAGCCCGGGCCAGCCCAGCCGCCGGCCGCGCCGGCCGACTCCCGCCCGACCGCGATCGCGGTGCGCGTCAGCGAGCCGCCCCGGGTGGACGGCGTGCTCGACGAAGCGATATGGCGGGACATCCCGCCCATCACCGGGTTCCGCCAGAGGGAGCCGGTGGACGGAGGGCCGGCGAGCGAGCCCACCGAAGTGCGGATCGCCTACACCGACCGCTCCCTGTTCCTTGCCTTCCACTTCTTCGACTCGGAGCCGGAGGGCATCCGCCGCAACATCCTCCACCGGGGCGGCCGGATCGACAAGGACGACCGGGTCATCATCGCCCTCGACACCTACCACGATCACCGCAACGCCTACATCTTCGAGGTGGGCGCCCTCGGCACGCAGGACGACGCGCTGCTCTCCGACGAGCAGCTCGACCGCGAGGACTGGAACTGGGACGGGGTGTTCACCACCGAGACCGCCCTCACCCCGGAAGGGTGGGTGCTGGAGATGGAGATCCCGTTCACCACGATCCGCTTTCCGGACACCGACGTGCTGGAAATGGGAATCGCCTTCCAGCGGTCCATCCGCCGGAAGAACGAGACCGTCACCTGGCCCCACATCAGCCTGGACTACCGCAGCGGCATCGCCCAGGTCTCCCAGTTCGCCACCCTTGCCGGCATCGAAGGCATCCACCGGGGACGCCACATCGAGGTCAAGCCGTTCGTCACCGCCGGGACCCAGCAGCTCGAGCCCGAGGTGACTTTCGACCGGGATGCGACGGCCGGCCTCGACCTGAAATACGGGATCACCCCGAACCTGACGCTGGATCTCACCTGGAACACCGACTTCGCCCAGGTCGAGGCGGACAACGTCCAGATCAACCTGACCCGCTTCGACCTCTTCTTCCCCGAGAAGCGCGAGTTCTTCCTCGAACGGGCGGGACTCTTCCAGTTCGGCGCCTCGCGGGAGGCCGAGGTCTTCTTCAGCCGCCGGGTCGGGCTCGAAGGGGACATCGTGGGCGGAGGTCGTCTCACCGGTCAGGCCGGCCCGTTTTCGGTCGGGGCGCTGGCGCTCCGCACCGACGCCTACCAGGGCCCCGACGACGAGGCCCCGACCCGGGCGGCCGCCTGGAACTCCGTCCTCCGCCTCCAGGCGAACCTGAACCCCCGCACCACCGTCGGCGGCATCGTCACCAGCCTCGACGGCGCCGACGGGCAGAGCCGACGCACCGCCGGCGCCGACCTCGAGAGCCGGTTCTGGAGCAGTTCCGGCGTGCGTCTCTGGGGCGCCCGGGTCTGGAACCCGGTGGAGGATTTCGTCCCCGGCAGCCCGGACGACGCCGACGGCTCTTCCGATGGCGACGCCGCCGGCCAGGCCGAAGTGGCGCTGCGCAACGACCTCTACACGCTGCGGGTGGTCCGCTCCCACGTCGGGAAGCACTTCGACCCGGCGCTGGGGTTCGTCCGCCGGCCCGACGCGGACGAGTGGTACGTCGGCGGCGAGTACCTGCCCCGCTTCGAGACGAGCGACTGGGCCCGGAGCGCCTGGCTGGAGCTGGACGCGGGACGGATCACCGGGACCGCCGGCGACCTCCAGTCCTGGGAGCGCGTCGCCGAGCTCGGGTTCGGCTTCGAGTCCGGCGACGTGATCGAGGTCGAGGTGTTCGACCGCTTCGAGCGGCTTGCGGGTCCGGCCTCGATCAGCGGCCGCGAGCTGGCGGCCGGGGACTACCGGTTCCACCACTGGGAGCTGAGCGGGAACACGAACGACAGCCGGGCGTTCTCCGTCTCCGGGCTCTGGAGCTGCTGCGGCTTCTGGGGCGGGACCCGCGATCGTCTCCGGGGCGGGTTCAGCCTGAACACCGGGCCCCACCTTCGGATCGGCGCCTCGGTCGCCCGCAACACCATTTCCCTGCCGGTTCCGAACGGCGACTTCACCACGACGCTGACCTCCCTCGACATCCAGGGCGCCCTGAACCGCGACCTCTTCGCGAACGCCCTGATCCAGTGGGACAACCTCTCGAAGGAGCTGCAGGCGAACATCCGCATCGACTGGATCCACACCCCGGGCAGCGATCTCTTCCTGGTGCTCGACACCGGCTACCTCACCGACGACCACCTCGACCCGCGGGCCCACCGCTGGACCCGCCGCACCGCCGTCATGAAGCTGACCTGGCTCAAGGTCTTCTGACCCATGGAACGCCGGCGTCCTCGCCGGCCCGCGCCGCACCCTCCGTCCCTCAGGCAGCCTCCTGCCGACCGTGCCGACGTGCCGACGCGCCGACGCGCCGACGCGCCGACGCGCCGACCGCCCCGCGGTGTCGATG
>JAAXGQ010000083.1 GCA_012271265.1 Vicinamibacteraceae bacterium | reverse complement strand
GGGCGCTTCGCCGGTGGTCGGGGCTGTCGCCATGGCGGTACCTTGTGGGGAGGCGCCGCATGAAGTGAACGGCGCTCAACTGAAGACGACTGGACGGTCCGCCACGCTAGCTTCCCCCCCGCCGACTCCCCCGGAGCCGGAGTCCCGCCCGGAGGGGGGGCTCCCGCCGGAGCCGGGCCCTCCTCGCCGTCGCCGGTTCGGGCGCAGGCTCTGGTTGACCCTCGCCGGCGTATTGACCGTTCTGGCCGGGGTCGGGGCTGGCTTGTACTTCGTCCCGGCCCAGTGGGCCGGCCGGCTCCTGCCGGGCGACTCGGTGGTGGACGACGACGCGGTGGCCTTCCTGCCCGGCACCGCCATCGCCACGTCCGGCCGGGTCGAAGCCGACGGCATAGAGGTGTTCGATCCCGACGGCGAGATCCTGCTTCTCACCGTCGCCATCGACGACGACTTGACCGTGTTCGACTGGGTCAGGTCCTCCATGGACGACACCATCGAGCTGCGGAGCCGGGAGTCGGTCTACGGCGACCGGTCTAACGCCGAACAGCGCCGGCACAACCGTCACCTGATGGACAATTCCAAGGACGCGGCCATCATCGTGGCCCTCGAGCACCTCGGTGTCGACGCGGCTGACGTCACTGGCGTCTTCTTCGTGGAGACGGTGCCGGGCGGCCCTGCCGATGGCGTGCTGGAGGTCACCGACGTGATCCTGGCCATCGAGGGCAAGCCGGTCACCACCATCGCGTCGCTTCGAGCAGTGCTGGCAGAGTTGGAGCCGGGCGAGAAGGCCGTGGTCACCGTCGAGGACTTCGAGACCGGCGAGCGGCGCGACGTGGAGCTGACGCTCGGTACCCATCCCGACCACGGCGGCCCGTTCATCGGCGTGAGCGGGATCACCGAGCGCGTCGAGCGGTCCCCGCTCCCGTTCGAGGTCGGCATCGCCTCGGGAGCGGTGGGTGGACCGTCGGCCGGCCTGGCTTTCGCGCTGGTCATGCTCGACGTGCTGACCCCGGGCGAACTCACCGGGGGCAAGCGGGTCGCCGTGACCGGTTCCATACGCCTGGACGGATCGGTGGGCGAGGTAGGAGGCGTCGCCCAGAAGGCGGTGACGGCCCGGAATGCGGGCGCCGAGATGCTCATCGTGCCCCAGGCGTCGGTGGGCGAGGCCCTGGCGGGCGCCGGCGATGTCCCGGTGGTGGGGGTGGCCACGTTGGATGACGCGCTGCAGGCCCTGGCGGGCGCCGGAGGCCAGCCCGTTGGGCGCTTGCTGGGCTGACTATCGTATGAACTGACCGCCATCCGCGAGCCAGCAGGAGCGAGCGCGCCGGTGGTGGTCTCGGAGGAGCCATGGAGAACGGCGGGGGATCGGATCCCGGAGTCGGGTTGGAGCCTTCAGCGGTGGAGGAGGCCGACTTTGCCACGGTACGCCGCGGCTACGAGCCCGGGCCTGTCCGCGCTCGGCTGCGGGAGGCCGCCGAGGAGATCCGCCGGCTGAACGCCCTGGTCGGCTCGCTGTCGAACCGGATAGCGGAGTTGGAGGCCACTCCTGTGGAGGTGCTCGAGCGACGCCGGGTGGCGGAGGCTCTGGGCGACGAGGCGACCCGGATCCTCCAGTCGGCCAGCGACGCGGCCCAGGAGAGGATCGAGAGCGCCGAACAGGAGCACGCCCGCATCGTCGGCGAGTCCCGGGCGACCGCTTCTGCCGCCATCGAGGAGGGCCGCGAGCAGGGCAGGAACATGGTTCTGGAGGCTCGCAACGTCCGGGAGAGGATCCTGGCCGACCTGGCCGCGAAGCGTCAGGAGTACCAGATCGAGGTGGAGCATCTCCGGGAGATCCGCGAGCGCCTCCTGGAAGCGCTCGGCATCTTCCGCCAGGGACTGGACGGCTGGATCGAGGACTTGGTCCAGGCCGGGCCCCGGGCGGCCGCCGCGGCCGAGCGGGCCGGGCTGCGTGTCGCCGCGCTTCCGGAGCCCACCGTCGCCCAGATCGAGGCCGAGATCGGGACGGCTCGCTTGGCGGGAATGCCTCTCGATGGCGGGCCCGCTACCGAAGCCGGGGCACCGGACGAAGCTCCAGCCCTCGACGACGCCGCCCCCGAGGACGGGGGCGACGTGGAGCCGCAGAGTCTCCAAGACACCGACGAGCCCGAAGCCGTGGGCGAACCCGTCGACATCGCCGGCTTGACCTTCGCGCCGTCGCCGCAGTCGCCTGGTGCCCCGGCACGGCTCTACGACATCGAGGCCGAGGCCGAGTTCGACGCCGGCGGCGCATCGCCCGCCGTGGAGGTGGAGACCGGATCCGATGCTGGTGCCCCGCCGGCCTCGGATGCCGAAGCCATCTTTGCCCGGCTGCGCTCGATCACGGCCCATCCGGTCGGCGCATCGCCGGGGCCGGCCCCGACCGAACCAGGGCCCGCTGGCGGCGAGGTGTCCCCGCAACCGGCTGGAGCGGCCGGCGAGCCGGCCGGATTCGCGGACGAGTTCGACGAAGAGTTCGC
>JAAXGQ010000082.1 GCA_012271265.1 Vicinamibacteraceae bacterium | reverse complement strand
TCATGATGTTGCCCTTGTGGACCATCGTCACGCTGCGGCGGCCCTGCTCGAGCGCGTAGCGGATGGCGGCCCGGATCAGGCGTTCGGTGCCCTCGCGGCTCACCGGCTTGATCCCGATCCCGGAAGTCTCGGGGAAGCGGATCTTCTTCACGCCCATCTCGTCCTGCAGGAAGGAAAGGAGCTTCCGGACCTCGGGCGTCCCCTCGCGGTACTCCACCCCGGCATAGATGTCCTCGCTGTTCTCCCGGAAGATCACCATGTCCACCAGCTCGGGGTGGCGGACCGGGCTGGGCACGCCCCGGTACCACTTCACGGGACGGAGGCAGACGTACAGGTCGAGCAATTGGCGGAGCGCCACGTTGAGCGAGCGGATGCCGCCGCCTACGGGTGTCGTCAGCGGGCCCTTGATCCCGACCAGGTAGTCCCGGAAACTCCCGATCGTCTCCTCGGGGAGCCAGTTGCCGGTCTGGTTGAACGCCTTCTCGCCGGCAAGGACTTCCTTCCAGCGAATCCGCCGGGCGCCGCCGTAGGCCGCCTCGACCGCGGCGTCGAACACCCGAACGCTGGCGCGCCAGATGTCGCGGCCGGTGCCGTCTCCCTCGATGAACGGGATCACCGGCTGGTCGGGCACCTGGAGGCGCCCGTCCTGAATGGAAATGCGGCCGCCCGAGGGCGGCGTGAGGTCGGGGTCGGTCGTCATGAACTCTCTTCGCAGTGAGGAGCAGCGCCGGTCGATTGCTCCACGGGCCCTCGCCGGGGTCGCGAAGCCTGCCGGAGCGCTGAATTCTAGGGGGAGCCCACAAGCGAGGCAACGCATGGAACGGCGGACCTCAAGTGGGCGCTGCCTGCGGCGCAAAAGTGGGCGCACGGGCGGGATGCAATCGGCGTCTTCGGCGTTTCTGACCGTAGAGCCATGGCCGCCTCCACGAACTCCGCCAGGATCGAAAACCCGATCCCCGATCTCCTTGGCGTGCTCCGCCGCCAGGGTCGCCTCCCGGACCGCGCCAAGAGGAGCGTGGAACGCATCGCCTCCCTGCCCCCGGGGCGGCACGAGCCCGAGCTCCTCGCCGAGGGCATCGTCACCGAAGAGGACATCGCACAGGCCGTCGCCCGGGACACCGATGTTCCCTTCCGGGCGATCAACGCCCTGGAGCTGAACCCCGACATCGCCACCGGCGCCCTTCCCGCCCCGTTCGCGCGCCGCCACACGATCTGCGCCATTTCCCGCGAGGGCAACACCCTCACCGTGGCGATGGCGAACCCCTACGAACGCGGGGCCGTCGCCGACCTCGAGCGGTATCTCGGCGTGAGGGTCGAGGTCGTCGTGGCCACCCGCTCCGACATCAACAGCATCAACGGCAGCCTCTACAACCTGCGCACATCGCTCCGCGCCGCCGAAACCGAGCTGAACGACGAGCGGGCGGGCAGCGACGAACCGGCGCTCGGCACCCAGGAGTTCCTCTCCGAGTCGGAAGCAGCCGGCGACCTCGAACCCACCACCCGCCCGGTGGTCGCCGCTCTCGACTCGATCCTCCACCAGGCGTTCGAACACCGGGCGTCGGACATCCATCTCGAGCCGAAGCGGGACCGGGCCGTCGTGCGCTTCCGCATTGACGGCGTGCTGCGGACGATGCACACCTTCCCCCGGATCGTCTACCAGGCGGTCGTGAGTCGGCTGAAGATGCTCAGCGGGCTGGACATCGCCGAGAAACGGCGGCCTCAGGACGGCCGGTTCAAGCGCATCGAACCCAACAACGAAATCGAGATGCGGGTCTCCATCCTGCCCACGGTCTTCGGCGAGAAGGCCGTCCTTCGGGTCTTCGACCCCAGCGCTCTCGTCTCCTCGCTCGATCAGCTGCGTCTCGCCGGGGACGAGACCCGGCGCCTCCGCGACATGCTGAACCGTCGCGAGGGACTGCTCCTCGTCACCGGCCCCACCGGGAGTGGAAAGACGACGACGCTCTATTCCGTCCTCCGGACCGTCGCCACCCCGGAGGTGAACGTGATCACCATCGAGGACCCGGTGGAGCTCATCCATCCGCCGCTGAGCCAGGTCCAGGTGAACTCCCGCATCGGCCTCGGCTTCGCGGAAGCGATCCGCAGCGTCCTGCGCCAGGACCCGGACATCCTCATGATCGGTGAAATCCGCGACCCGACGACAGCGGAAATGGCGGTTCAGGCAGCCCTCACCGGCCACCTCGTGCTCTCCACCTTGCACACGAACGACGCCCCGGCATCGGTCACCCGGCTCGCCGACCTCGGCGTGCCCCGGTTTCTGATCGGCACGACCCTGGTCGGCGTGATCGCCCAGCGGCTCCTCCGGACGATCTGCGGACGCTGCGCCCGACCAGGAGCCCTCTCGGAGGCGGCCGCGGCCAGCGTCGCCGCGCCCACCCTGACTGGCCGGCGGATCCGCGTCGGCCGAGGCTGCCCGCGCTGCCGCGAAAGCGGCTACCGGGGCCGGCGGGCGGTGTTCGAAATCGTGAACATCGACGCCGGGGCGTCGGCGCTCATCCTGAACGGCGCGAACAGCGAAGAAATCGCCCGCTACGCCCGCAGCGTCGGCTGCCGCAGTCTGCGCCAGTCGGCGCTCCGGGCCCTCCTCGCCGGAGAAACCACCCTGACCGAAGTCGTCCGGGTGACCGGGGCCGGGCCGGATCCGGGCTTCGGCGATGCTGACTGCGTCGCGGCCGCCCTCAGCCGTGACGAATCAGTAGCCGAGCGCGCGGCTGGCGAGGAGCAGGAGGGCGGGAATCCCGTAGAAGACGCTGACGACGTAGACCACGGCGAGGGTCCGGCTGCGGACGGCCACCCCGGAGAGCCATCGCGCCGCGTCGAGGGGAACGGCGCGGATCCTGGGGACCGGGTAGACCAGGATGATCGCGATCAGGTTGAAGAGCAGGTGGACCACCGCGAGCTGGAACCCCCAGTGCGCGTTCGGTCCGGACACCGCGAGAGCGGCGAGAAAGGCGGTGATCGTGGTGCCGACGTTCGCTCCGAGCGTGACCGGGAAGGCGTCGTCGAGCAGGAGGAGGCCGGCCCCGGCGAGCGGCACGAGCATGGAAGTGGTGACCGAGCTGGACTGGACCAGGATCGTGGCGAGGGCCCCGACGCCCATCGCGAGGAGGACGGATCGCCCGAGGACCCGGTGGATCGCCTGCTCCGCCCGACCGGCCGAGACGGAGCGGAGGGTCCGGACCAGAAGCCAGAGCGCGAGAACCAGGAGGCCGGCCGAGACCACGAGCAGGATCGCGGCGGCCCCCTGATCGGAGCCGGTGAGGCGGGACGCCAACCATTTCAGGACCCCGGGGATCACACCGATGACCGCCTTGAGGGGGCTCTCGTAATCGAAGCCGGCGCCGGAGAACCCGGAGAAGAAGTCGGTGACCGCGCTCGAGGCCCGGAGCAGGAATCCGGTGGCGATCTCGATCGGGAGAAGGACCACGACCGCCAGCAGGTTGAACATGTCGTGACAGGTGGCAACGGAGAAGGCCCGACGAAGCTCGTTCCGGTCACGCAGGTGTCCGAGGGCGGCGAGGGTGTTCGTGACGGTCGTTCCGACGTTGGCGCCCATGACCATGGGGATGGCGCTCGCGAACGGGAGCGGCGACTCGGGGGCGGCGACGAGCGCGACGATGAGCGAACTGGTGACCGACGAACTCTGGACCAGGGTGGTTGCGAGCATCCCGATGAGAAGCCCGACAATCGGGTTCTCGGACGCCTGGAAGAACCGGTCGAGCAGCCCGGACCCGAGCCCCTGGAAGCCGTCGGAAAGCCCGTCGATCGCGCCGAGGAAGAGGACGAAGAGGGCGAGGAGTCCGACGAATCGGGCGAAGAACGGGAGCCCGGAATCCCCTCCAGAGTTCGTGCCGCTACGCAAGATTTCACCCCGACCGGCCGTGGCTCCACCCCGATCCCGCCGGATGCCTCAACGACTCCACCTGTCTACGTGTTCGTGATGGACGATTGAGGCGGCGCGCGGGGCCGCCTCCCGCACGCGCCCGGAGGGTACCGGAAATCCGGCCCGGGGACTACGGACGCGGACTACGGACCGTCGGAAGCCTGCGCGAGCACGAAGGCGGTGCGCCACTGCCCCGGCGCGACCGACTGGGCGAACCAGATCGGGAATGTCGCACCGGCGTCGACGCCGCCAAGCGCTTCCCGCAGCGCGCCGCTGTCCGGGGTGGCGCGTCCAGCCACTTCGATGATGATCATGCCGCGCTCCAGCCCGGCCCGGTCCGCGATGCCGCCCGGCCTCACCTCGCGAATGAGCACCCCGGCGAAGTCGGCCCGGAGGCGCTCCGCGAGCTCCGGCGTGAGCGTGTCGCCGATGATCCCGAGGCGCCCACCCACAGCCGCGTCCGCGTCCTCCTCGGCTCCGGCGTCGGTGAGCGGGGCGGCTTCGTTGAAGTCGCGCTGTCCCAGCACCACGCTGGTCGTTCTGAATTCACCGTCACGCAGGAAGCGGATTTCGGATTCCTGGCCCGGCGAGGCGTCGGCAACCGCGAATTGCAGGTCGCTGACGTCCTCCACGACCCGGTCGTTGAAGCGGACGATCACATCCTTGCGCTCGAGTCCTGCCGCCTCGGCGGGAGAGTCGGGACCGGAATAGTCCTGGATCATGGCGCCGCGCAAGTCCTCGTCGAAGCCGAAAGCCACGGCCGTCGGGGAATCGAGCGTGGTCACTGCCACGCCGAGCCAGCCGCGCGTCACCTCCCCTTTCTCAGCCAGCGCGTCGTAGACCCGACGCACCACGTGCGACGGGATGGCGAACCCGATCCCGATGTTCCCGGCTGCGCCCAGCCGTTGCCCGAAGGCCTGGATCATGGTGTTGATCCCGATCAGATGGCCGTCGAGCCCCACCAGCGGCCCCCCCGAGTTTCCCCGGTTGATCGCCGCGTCCGTCTGGATGAAGTCCTGATAGTCCCCCGGCATGTTATTCCGGCCCTTGGCGCTTACGATCCCCGCCGTCACGGTGTGGCTGTTCCCGAGCGGGTTTCCGATCGCGAGCACCCAGTCACCCACGCGGACCGCGCCGGAATCGCCAACCCGCAGCCAGGGGAACTGTTCGCCGTCCGCGTCGATGCGCAGCACCGCGAGATCCGTAGGGGGGTCGCTGCCCACGACGACCGCGCTGCGCTCCCGGCCGTCTACCAGCCGCACCGTGATCTGCCCGGCGTTCTCGACGACGTGGTGATTCGTGATCACCAGGCCCGCCGGATCCACGATCGCGCCGGAGCCTCCTATGGTCCGCGACTCCGGCTGCTGCGGGAGTCCGAAGAACCGCTCGAGCTCCGGCCCCCCGGATTCCGGGGATTCCTGCTCCACGCGCAGGCTGACAACCGCGGGCGTCGCCACCCGGGCCACCTCGGCAAACGCGTCCGAGAGCGTCACCCCCAGCGCGGTGCGGTCGGCGGCGGGGACTTCCGACGGCGCCGGGACCTCGGCGAGCGGCGGAAAGCGCTCCTGCGTCGCTTCCGGGGCCGGCTCTTCCTGCACCTCGAAGAGCGGCGGAAGCGAAGCAACGGACAGCCGCCCGTCTCCCGCATCCTGGATACAGGCGGACGCGAGCAGCAGGACCGGAAGGAGGGCGGTCGCGAGACGAAGTCGGAGCATGGAGGATCCCCCCGGAGGACAGAACAGCGAAATCGCCGAATATAACGCGGGGTCCGGCCGGACGTTCCCCGGCGCCCCTCCGCCGTCGGATGGCATAGCCATTGCGATAGCCAGCCTGTCGGCTCGAGCCGGCCGGAAATCAGCTTTCAGGGAGATCCCGACCATGTGCAACCCGAGACCCGAAGGCACGCGGCGCCCGACCCGCGGCCTGCTTGCCGCCCTGCTGCTTGCGGCCTTCGCGGCGGCGCCTGCCGCCGCTGCAGACGACGACAACGAGACGGCGTCGGGACAGGGCGACACCCGGCTGGTGGACCGGGCCGCGGCGGCCGGCGAAGTGGCGACCGCGGTCGCCCAGCCGCCTCGGGGACCGCGCCGGATGCCGGTGGGAGCGGGGCAGGTGCGGGCCCGGCGCGACCCGAAGTACGGGCTCTCGTTCTATTCGGGCTACCGGGCCATCCACATGGAAAGCCCCCTCTTCGAGGACAACGAATACGACCTGGGGATCACGGACGGGGACTTCGTCGCCGCCCGTTATGGCGCCGAATTCGAGTGGGCGGTTGCGTCCCGCCTGGCGGTGATCCTCGGCGTCCAGAACGCGAGCCGCGACCTCGTCAGCTCCTACATCGACCTGGTGTACGACGACGGAGGCGAGATCGAACGCTTCACCTCGCTCAACCTCACCGATGTCTCCGTCGGCGCGCGCTTCCGCCTTCGACGCCCGGACGCCCGCTTCTCCCCCTACATCGCTCTCGGTCTCGGTCTCCTCTACTACCGCTACAGCGAGATCGGAGACTTCGTGGACTTCAGCAACTACGACATCTACTACGACGAGTACACCGAACGACAGGGCCTGTTCAGCGCCTTCGTCGGCGGCGGCCTCGACTTCACTCTGGCTGAGACACGCGAAGGCACGCAGGTGGGAGCTTTCGGGGAGTTCCGCTACGCCGGTTCAAGCAGCACGCATCAGGATGGCTTCGAGGGGTTCGGGGACTTTTCCCTGGGCCGGACCGGCGTGCTGGCCGGCCTCCGGGTGCGGTTCTGATCCGTACGGAAGGGACGGCTCCGAGCGGGCGGGGGTCCGGGAGCACCGGGGTCGTCACCGGCCTTCGCCGCAACCGGTCCGGATCGCCGGTGTCCTGACCTGCCTCCTTCGGGGACCCCTCCCCGCGGCTGCTATCCCGGTTCCGGACCCCGCCCGAGAACGGCCAGCAACGCGGGATGCAGCGGGCCGTTCGTGGCCGCGATGTTGGGCCCCCCGTTTCGGAATGCCTTCCCGGCGAAGTCGGTGACCCTCCCGCCAGCCTCGCGGACGATGAGTTCACCGGCCGCGGTGTCCCAGGCTCGAAGCGTCTCCTCCCAGAAGCCGTCCAGCCGCCCGGCGGCAACCGAGCAGAGGTCGAGCGCGGCGGATCCGGCCCGCCGCACCGCGCGGACCCGCAGGAGCACATGGGCGAACAATTCCAGCGCCTCCTCCATGGCGGCGCGCGTGTAGGGGAAGCCGGTCGCGAGGAGGGCGGCGTCCAGGTCCGTCTCGACTGAGGTCCGGAGCCGCCGGGATCCCAGCCAGGCGCCTCGGCCGGCCTCCGCGGTAAACAGTTCGCTGCGAACGGGATCGAGAACCGCTCCGGAAACCACCTGACCGGCAGCTTCGAACGCGATGGAAACGCAGAAGACCGGGTAGCCGTGGGTGAAGTTCGTGGTTCCGTCAAGCGGATCCACAATGAACCGGCAGTCGGCGCGGTCCCCGGCCGTCTCACCGCCTTCCTCCGCCAGAATGGGCACCCCCGGGGCCAGGCGCTGCAGGGTTTCCACGACGATCGCTTCGGCGCGTTCGTCCACCTCGGTGACGAGGTTGATCCGGCCCTTCCTGCTCACCCGCAGGCCTTGCCCGCTCCGCCTCCCATGGGCGTCGAGAAGGACTTCGGCCCCCGCCCGGGCCGCTGCGACACAGGCCCGCCCCGCGTCCGTGGAGAGGGGGCTCCCGAGGTTGGTCACCGGGTTCCGGCCGGCGCGTCGCGGAACGTCACCCCGGCGGCGGCTGCGTGGCGTGCACCAGCTCCACGCGGGTGCCACCCCCTTCGGCCCGGGTCCAGTGAACCTGATCCATGAAGTGGCGCATGAAGAAGATCCCGCGGCCGCTGGCTTTCAGCAGGTTGTTCTCATCCAGTGGATCGGGCACGGCATCGAACTCGAAACCCTCCCCTTCGTCCTCCACGGTCACCCGCACCGGGGGGGCCGGACGGCCGCGCCGCCGGGTCTCGATCTCGACCCGCAGCCGCCGGCTCGGGTCCATCCGGTTTCCGTGCCGCATCCCGTTCGTGATGGCCTCGCGGACAGCCGTGCCCATCCAGTGGACGGCATCGGCGTCGTAACCGGCCAGCCGACACTGTCGCTCGAAGATCCCGAGCAGAACCTCCACCCATTCAATCCGGGTCTCCACATTCAGACGGACGTGCACCGGATCCGGCCGCCCCAGACCGTCAGCCCCGGGGCCGCGTTCCCGCAGCCGAACGCGTCGGATGCGGATCCGCCAGAAGCCGGGCCGGCGCAAGTTCCGGTTCCGCTGCGGCCGCCTGGTCGGCCGCGCCATTCTCCTCCGCCGCCTGATCGAACGAGAGCAGTTCGAACCGGGGCTCGGCAAGACCGGGCTGGTCCAACACCTGCACCGGGCCGCCCACAATCGTCACGAGTTCGGGAAGGAGACCCGACCGCCTCAAGGCGCCGGCGAGGCCCGGCGCGGCCCGGATCACGAGCCCGGAGGAGAACCGGGGAGCCTGCTTCCGGGCACGGGTGAGCACCTGCTGACACGCGGCCGCCGGTGAGCGGACCTTGCCGGTGCCCGAACACGCGGGACAGGCCACGAGCAGTTCACTCTCCAGCGAGGCGCGCTCCCGCTTCCTGGTGATGATGACCAGCCCGGCGCGCGGCTCGGGGGGTGAAACCCGGGTGAACGCCGGATCCTGCCGGAGCCGGGCCTGCAGCGCCTTGAAGACCCGGTCGCGGTTGCGGCCGGAGCGCATGTCGATGAAGTCGACGACGATGATGCCGCCGAGGCCGCGCAGCCGCAGCTGGCGCGCCACCTCGATGGCCGCCTCGAGGTTCGTGGCGGTGTTCGTCTCCTCCCTCTCCCGGCCTTCGCCGGCGTAGCTTCCGGTGTTGACGTCCACCGCCACCAGAGCTTCGGTCTGATCGATCACGATGGAGCCGCCGGAGGGGAGTCGCACCCGCCGCCGACCGGCCTGGGAGTAGCTGGCTTCAACGCCGTACTCCTCGAAGATCGGGTAGTTCCGCGAATAGAGACGGATCTTGTGTTCCATGCCAGGCAGGAACTGCCGGACGAAGTTGACCAGGCCAACGTAGAGGGGTTCGGAATCGACCCGGATCACACTGAAGCCGGACGCGAGCACATCCCGCACGTGGCAGAACACCATCGGGGCCTCGGCGCGCAGACACTCGGGGCGCCCGGCCAACACGTCCCGCCGGATGCCGGTCCAGTCGGCCTCCAGACGGGTGATGTCCGCCGCGAGCAGGTCCTCTTCCCGCTGTTCCGCGGCCACCCGGGGAATCCACTCCCCGGCCAGCGTCGCTTTCCGCTCGACCAGCGTGGTGATCCGGACGCGCTCCCGAATGCCGATCGTCTCCCGAGGGACGAAGACGCGGGTCGGCCGCAGCGGCCGATAGTCGAAGAACCGCCCACGCAGACGCAGGTCCCAGGTGACCTTGTAGCCCTTCGAGCCGAGGGGCTCCCGCGTCACCTGAACCGCCAGCGGCTTGCCGGTCTGAAGGAGTTCTTCGGTCTCTCGCGCCGCGGCGGCCGGGGAAGCCCCGGCATCCTTCGCCCCCGGGGTGCGGCGCGCCCGCGGCGGGCCGGTCTCGAGCGCCTCGGCGGGCATCCGGTCGAACTGCAGGAACGCATTCCGCCGCAGGCCAAGATCGAGAAAAGCCGCCTGGGACGCGGGGACGATCCGCTGGATCCGGGCCCGGTAGATCCCGTGGAGCACGCTCTGGTCGGTGCGATGCTCGACGCCGAGCTCCACGACCTCGCCGTCCTCGACCAGCGCCATCCGGGTCAGACCCGGTAGCGAGGAGACGATCAGCTCTCGATACAACGCACCAAACCGCCAGAAAACCACGCCCGGAGCACGGTTCCGGCCGGATTTCGCAACGGTAGCACGCCGAGCAGCCCACCCTGCTCGGGGAAGCCCGCCGAGCGCTGCTCGCCGGGGATGTCCGCCGGCTCCGGGTATGGGTGGGGGTGCGGCTGACAAGGCGGGTCAGGGAGGAATACCTGGCGTATTCCGACCGCGGCGCAACGCAGAAGGCCGTCTTGCGGCCGGGTTCAGCCGCGATGGATCGCCACTCGCATGCCGCGCCACCTGGTCCGCAAGGCTGGTCAGGTCTCCTGCAGACGGCGTCGGACCGAGGCGGCCAGTCCGATCGCCGCGCCGGTGACGAGGAGCGAATTGCCGCCGTAGCTCATCAGCGGCAACGGAAAGCCCTTGACCGGCAACAGGCCGCCCACCATCCCGATGTTGTAGATGGTTTGCAGGAACAGCATCAGGAACACTCCCCCGACCAGGACTGCCGCCGCCGGTTCCCGGGCGGTGACCGCCTCGGCGGCAATCCGGAGGAGGCGCAAGCCGAGGACCAGGTAGAGCGTCAGGACCACGCTCACCCCGAGGAAGCCGAATTCCTCGGCCAGCACCGCAAAGACGAAGTCGGTGTGGGGCGCCGGGAGGAACTGGTAGGCGGTCTGCGACCCTTCCATCCACCCCACTCCGACGAGACCTCCCGATCCTACGGCGACCTGCGCCTGAACGGCCTGGTAGCCCGCGCCAAGCGGATCGCTCTCGGGACTCAGGAAGGACAGGATGCGCGCCTTCTGGTAGTCCCGCAGTCCGTAGATCCACAGCGTCGGAAGCGCCAGCACGCTGGCGCCGGCCCACGCGGCGAGCGCCCGCCCGGAGGGGAGGTATCCGGTCAGGAACGCGATCCCCGCCGCGATGCCGATCAGGATCGCCGCGCTGCCGAGGTCGGGCTGGGCCGCGACCGCGAACACCAGGGCCATTCCCGTGGCCGCCGCCAGGAAGAGGCTGCCTCGTGATAGCGGCCGATAGGCCGAGCGCCAGGCGAGATGGGCAGCGAGCAGGACGAGAGCCGGCTTCGCCAACTCCCCGGGCTGGAGCGTCACCATCCCGAACTCGATCCAGCGGTTCGTCCCCGCGCGCAAGGCCCCGACAAGGTTGGCCGCGACGGCCAGAACCAGCACGGCCCCGAACAGAACCGGGGCTGCGCGGACCAGGATCCGGGTGTCCAGGCGCCAGGCCAACCACGCCACTCCCAGGGCGATGGCGACCCGGATCGCGTGCTGCCCGATGCCGATTCCTGGACCCGCGCCCCGGACGCCGCTCGCCAGCACGAAGAACGCGATCAGAAGGATGAGGCCCGCGCTGAGGACGAGCCAGAGGTCAACTCCCGGACGCGAGCGCAACGGCGTCCTCCTTCTCGACTGCCTCCTGTCTCCAGGCGTCGATCACGGCCCTGCCCACCGGAGCTGCGGCCGCGCCGCCGGCGCCGCCGTGCTCGACGACAACCGCGACGGCGATCTCCGGCGCGGCGTACGGCGCGAAGCCCACGAACCACGCGTGGGTCCGCAGCTCCAGCGGACGCTCGGCATTGTCGTCCGCCACCCGGTCCGCGCTCGCGACCTGCGCCGTCCCGGTCTTTCCGGCGACCGGGTACCCGGGAATCCGCGCCCGCCATGCCGTCCCCCGGACCACCGCCTCCCGCATTCCGGCGCGGATCACGTCAAACATCTCCGGGGTCACGCCGGCAATCTCTTCCGGCTCGGCGCGGCCGGTGAGGCTGGGCACGGGAAGAACACCGCCTCCCGCCACGCCGGCCGCCACCCGGGCCATCTGGAGCGGCGTCGCCTGGATCGCGCCTTGCCCGACGATGACCGAGGCGGTCTCGCTCGGGTACCAGCGATCGCCGTGGGCCCGGCGCTTCCAGGCCCGCGTGGGCACCAGCCCGGACGCCTCCCCGGGAAGCTCGATCCCGGTGGGGTGGGCGAGACCAAACACGCGGCCCCACCCGGCCAGCACGTCCACGTCGAGATGCCGGCTGAGCTCATAGAAGAAGACGTTGCACGACGCCGCGATGGCCTCCCGGAGGGTGAGTGCGCCATGTCCCTCCGCCCGGTGACAGGCGAAGGTCCGGCCCCCGACCCGGGCGCTGCCGCGGCAGGTGATGCGGGTGTCCTCCGTTACCACGCCCTCGGCCAATGCCGCCGCGGCGCTTACCAGCTTGAATGTGGATCCGGGCGGATAGACCCCCTGTATGGCCCGGTTCAGGAGCGGCGAGGCCGGATCCTGCAGCAGCCGGCGAAACTCGCGGGCATCGTCGAGGTAGTCGGTCGGAGCGGCGGCCGGGTAGCTGCCGATCCCGAGCACCGCCCCGGTCGGGACGTGGATCGCGGCGAAGGCGCCCCGCCGGTCGCCGAACGCCGCGTGCGCCGCGGCCTGGACTCCCGCGCTGACGCCAGTCCGCAGGGTGGTCCCGCGCACCGGCTCGACGCGGTCGGGGATCCCTTCGCGAATACGCTGGCGGCTGTCGACAATCCGGTTCACGAAGCCGTCGACGCCGCGGAGAAGCCCATCGTGCGTGCGTTCGACGCCGGACTGACCGACGAAATCGCCGGCGGCCCGTTCCACGAACTCCTCGAGCAGCAACTGCGTTCGGGTCACCTCGGCAACGTGGCCGAGCAGGTGCGCGGTCGCCGGGCCCAGCGGGTAATGGCGTTGCGGCACGAAGCCGACCCGGACACCCGGGAGCTCACGTCGTCGCGCGTCGAACCAGGCGGCCTCGTCGAAGCGGAGGCGGGATGCCGCGATGGTCCGCCCCCGGCGCGCCCGGGCCCGCAGGGTCTCCATGTCCGCATCCTCGCCCAGCCAGGCGAGCCGCTCCAGGTGGTCCAGACCTTCCACATCCACGATGAGAGCGAAAGCGGGCTCGTTCGTCGCGAGCACCTCGCCCCGACGATCGAGGATGAGGCCGCGAGGCGCGCGCAGCCGCTCGGTCTGAACCCGGTTGTCGCGGGCGACGGCCGCGAAGGAGTCTCCCCGGACGACCTGCAGATTCCAGAAGCGCAGCAGCAGGACGATGACGACGGCCCAGAGCAGAAAGCGCATGAGGCGCAGCCGGGACGCCATCCGGGTGCGGGAGCGGGCGTCGAAGCCGGGGCCGGACTCAGGCACGGAGAAGAAGGCGGGCGGGACCCCGCGGGACGACGAAACGGTAGACCGCGAGGCCGTACCCCGCGGTCACGGGGAGTCCGAGGAACACCGATGCGATCTGCCGCGGGGACGTAGCGCCTACGCCGCTGACCTGCTCGAGAGCCAGCAGCAACCCCACCTCGATAGGCGCCGCGCTGGCGCAGACGAGGAACACCGCCAGCTTGGAGTTCGCGCGGATGGCCGCTCGGAACCGGGACACGAGGTAGGCGGACGGCGGAAAGGCGAACCCGTGGAGGCCGATGACGCCGCCTGCGAACGCATCCTGAAGGAGACCGCACCCGACTGCAAACAGGATGGCAGGAATCGGCGCCACGACGAGGGCGGCGACGACCACGGTCGCCAGGACGAACTCCGGAGTGACGGCCGCGATGCCGGTCATCGGAAACAGCAGAACCTGACAGCCGAAGGCCGCGATCGCGACGAGCGCCAGCCGCGTGGTCACCCCCGGCGCTCCAGCCACGGAAATCCTCATCGGTCCGGACACGAGGTCACGCAGGGGGAGGCCGTGCGCCGGAGCCGGTCAGAGATGGTCGGGAGGGTGTCAGGAGGGACTCGGGGGTTGGGGACGCCAGGCCTCCTCCGCGGGGGGCGCGTCCGGAGCCGGGGCGTCCGTCGGGCGGAAGGGGAGGATGAAGACGCGCTCCAGCGCGGAGAAATCCACCGCTACGTCGATGTGAATGTCGAGCAGCATGCCGCCGGTTTCCCGGACCGCACTCACCGTCCCCACGACCAGTCCTTTCGGGTAGAACCCGTCGAGACTGCTCGTGATGACCTCTTCCCCGACCACGACGTCGCGACCCGCCGGGACATAGTCCATCCGGAGGACCTCCGTCCCGGCGCCCCCCTCGCCGCCGTTCCGGGCGAGACCGTGGACCCGCCGCTCCGAGGTGACCACTGCCACCGCCGCGGCGGCGTGGGTCAGAGGTTCGAGCGTGCTCGCCAAACGCGCGACGGACACGATCCGGCCGACGAGGCCGGAGGAACTCATCACCGCGCCGCCGACCGTGACCCCGTGCCGCGCCCCGCGATTCACCGCCAGCCGCCCCTCGACCGGCGAGGTGGAATAGCCGGTGACTTCCGCCGGAACCGGCTCTCCGAGCGCGAACGCCGCCGCGTCGAACTCGGTGAAGCCCCGGGCGCGGTGAGCCAGGCCGCGCTGCAGGGTCACCTCCCACTCGAGACGGGCAAGGCGGTGGCGCAGGTCGTCGTTCTCCCGGGCGAGCGCCCGCACATCGTGGAATCCACCCAGCAGGGAACGCGCGCCCTGGCCGGTCGAGCGGATCAGGTCCTGCCCCACGGCGCCAGCGTGGGCGGCCGCCTCCAGCACGGGAACGGACCCCTGCCGCCGCACCTGGACGGTGACCGCCACCAGGTTCGCCGCCAGCGCGAGGAGGAGAAGGAGGAAGTCCCGCCGCCCTTGGCCGGGGGCGCGCTTGCGGCGCGCCCCTCCCCTCGGCGAAATCACAATCGGCGCGACACCCGCTGGAGAAGGTCCAGGTGCTCCAGCATGCGACCCGCCCCACGGACCACGCAATCAAGTGGGTCCGCCGCCACCTTGACCTCGAGCAAGGTCTCCTCGCTGATCAGTTCGGGGAGACCTTTGAGCATCGCGCCGCCGCCGGTCAGGGTGATTCCGTTCGCGACAAGGTCGGCAGACAGCTCGGGTTCGGTCCGCTCCAGCACGCCTCGCACCGCGGACACCAGCTCCTGAACCGGCTGGTTGAGGCCGGCGCGAATGTCAGAATCGGAGACGGTCAGGGTGCAGGGAATCATGCGCTGCACATGCCGCCCGCGCACGTCCATCTCCAGGGATTCCGGGAGGGGACCGGCGCTGCCGATGCGAATCTTGATCTCTTCGGCCGTCCGTTCCCCGACAAGCAAGCCGTGTTGCTGGCGCATGTGGTCCTGGATGCAGCGGGTGAACCGGTCCCCCGCCGCACGGATCGAGGCGCCCGCCGCGATGCCGGAGAGCGAGATGACCGCGACATCCGTGGTCCCCCCGCCGATGTCCACCACACAGACGCCGTCCGGGCCGGTGATGTCCAGATTGGCGCCGACCGCCGCGGCCAGAGGCTGATCCACGAGAAACGCTTCGCTGGCCCGCGCCTTGAGGATGCTGTCGCGGACGGCGCGCCGCTCCACCGGGGTCACGCCGAGCGGAATGCCGACCACCATCCGGGGCGCCGCCCAGCGCCGGCGCCCGAGCACGCGCCCGACAAAGTCGGAAATCATCCGCTCAGCGGCTTCGAAGTCGGCGATGACACCGTCGCGCATCGGCCGGATGACCTGAATGTAATCGGGTGTCTTCCCCACCATGGCGTACGCCGACATGCCCACCGCCTCGACGCTGCGGTTGACGGTGTTGATCGCCACCACCGACGGCTCCCGGAGCACGACCCCCTCTTCCTGGGTGTAGATGAGCGTGTTCGCCGTGCCCAGATCGACCGCCAGGTCGACGGAAAAGAGGCTGAGAAGATACTTGAGCATCGGCAGGGGAACCGGGTCCGGCCGGGCCTCGGCGCGATGAGCGCCGGACGGCGGGAGGCGTCCGGCCAGCCATCGCGCGGCCCTGCGCCGGGGAGCCCACGCGGGCGCCGCCGCAGCGAACCTTACCAGCCGGCTCCCCATCGGGGCGAAGTGCCGGCGGCCTGCCGCTTGCCGCCCGGCATCGCCCGGCGGTACGCTTACCGGTTCCCATGATCCTGGAGTATTTCCGCAACCGAAAGTCGCTCGGGTGGTTCTTCGGCGCAGCCCTGCTGGGGCTCGTCATCATCGCCTTCGTTGCCCTCTATTTCCCTGATTTCATGGGAGATCCGGCAACCGCGGCGTTGCGCCGCGGCGTCGCCTGGGTGGATGGTCAACCGATTGCCGCCTCCACGTTCCTCGACCGCTACCGCGACACGGCGCGGGCCTACCAGGAGCAGACCGGGGGAACCTTCTCGACTTCCCTGGCCCGGCGACTGGGAATCCCGGAGCAGGTGGCCACCGACCTCGTCCGCAACCGGGTGCTGGTGCTGGAGGCCGAGCGCCACGGGCTTGAAGTGTCCGACGACGAGGTCAGCGAGGCGATCCGCAGCACCCCGGCGTTTCAGCAGAACGGAGTCTTCATCGGGGCGCAGGCCTACCTGAACCTGCTCGCTTCGGCCCGTCTGGATCCGCGCGACTTCGAGGCGTCGCTGCGGGCGGACCTTCTGGCGGACAAGCTCCGACTCCTCGTGACCGGGACCCCGCACGTTTCCGATCTGGAGCTCGTCGACGAATATCGGCGCCGCAACGAACACGCCTCGCTGGAGTTGTGGTTCCTGCCGAACGCCGCCCACACCGCCGACGTGGAGGCGACCGAAGAGGAGGCGAGGGCGCGCTACGACGCCGACCCGGCGGCGCTCGAGATCCCGGCGCAGCGGCGCGTCCGCTACCTCACCCTTTCCGAGCAGACGCTCGCCGAGGAAGTGACCGTGCGCCGGCGGGAAGTCCAGCGCCACTACGACCGGAACCTCTTCGAGTACCAGACGGGGGACCAGGCGACGGCGAGCCACATCCTCCTCCGCGCCGACTCCGGAAGCGAGGGAGACGAGGCTGCGACCATGACCCTGGCCGCGCGGCTCGCGGAGCGGGCGCGCGAAGGCGAGGACTTCGCCGAACTGGCGCGCACCTACTCGGCGGACGAGGCCACGGCCGCGACTGGAGGCTCGCTCGGCGCCTTCGGCCCGGAAGACATGGTGCCGGAGTTCTCGGAGGTGGTCTTCTCGATGGCGCCGGGAGAAATCAGCGATCCGGTGCGGACCGATTACGGATTCCACGTGATCCGGCTGGAGACCCGCCAACCGGCAGAGACGACGCCGCTCGAAGAGGTCGCGGAAGCGATCGAGTCGCAGCTTCGCCAGGAGAAGGCGGCGGAGCGACTCAGCGAGCGGGTCATCGAACTCGCCGACCGGGTGTCCTCCGCCCGTTCACTCGATGAACTCGTCGAGGGGCACCCGCTGCTGTTCGCCCAGGAGTCGACGCTCTTCGGCGCCTCGGACACGATCGTCGAACTCGGCTCGGAAGAGGCCGCGCGCCTCGCCTTCGAGACGGAGGTCGGCGGTGTCGCCGGCCCGGTGCAACTGCCCCTGGGCGTGGCGTTCATGGAGGTGCTGGAAGAGCAGCCGCCCCGGATCCCGGAGTTCGACGAGGTGCGGGAAGAGCTTCTTGCCACGATGCGCGAAGAGCGCGCCGCCGCGCTCGCGGAGGCCGCCGCCGACGCGCTTCGCTCCACTCTGGCTTCGGGCGGGAGTGGCGAGCTCGACCCCACGCCGCTGACGAACTGGTTCCGGGGCAGCGCGCTGGGGGCCGCGGGGCTGCTCCCGGAGGCAGAGGCGGCGGTCTTCGGCGCCGGGGCGGGGGACCTCGTCGGCCCGCTTCAGGCCGAACGGGGCTTCGCCCTGGTGCGGGTGGTGGAGACCTCCGGACACGAGCCTGACACCTTCGAGGAACAGAAGGACGCTTTCCGGGGCCAGCTGGTCGAGGAGAAGAAGACCCGGCTGTGGTCCGCGTTCCTCGGAGCTGCCGCCCAGCGGTACGAGATCCGCATCGACCGGGAAGCGCTCTACGCGCTTCTCGGCTGATCCGCCCGGCTTCCGGAAACATCATGCGTCTTGATCTGAAGCAGCGGAGCGGCATCGCGATCCTGGTGCTTGCCGGCCGGCTCGTCGACGGGCAGGGCGAGCGGCAGTTGCGCGAGGCAGTGGAAGTCCTCGTGGAATCCGGCCGGGTCCGGGTCGTCGTGGACCTCAGCGGGGTCCGCGTGATCGACAGCGCCGGCCTCGGTCAGCTCGTGGCGTGCGCGCGGCGGGTTGGCGCTGCCGGCGGCTCGCTGAAGGTTCTCCATCCCCAGGAGCGGGTCACCCGGGTCATGGACGTCGCGAAGGTGCTGCCGCGCTTCGAGGTCTTCGAAACGGAAGACGAGGCCGTGGCGAGCTTCTCGGACAGCGCTGGAATTCCCTGATTCCCGAGACTCCCCTGCCGTTTGGCCGCCCGGACGGCGCCGCCAGGCCAGCGGAGCCCAGGATGGTGGGCGTCGACGAGGCGCTGGAACGGATCCTCGCCGTCGAGCCGCTGCCCCCGGAATCGGTGGGACTCGCCGGAGCACGCGGCCGCACCCTCCGCGAGACGGTGACCGCGGACCGGGACCTCCCGCCCTTCGACCGCTCGAAGCTCGACGGCTACGCAGTTCGGCGCGCCGCGCTTCGCGAGGGGCCCGTCCGCCTGCCGATCGTCGGGGAGATTCCCGCGGGAACCGTGCCCGACTTCGCGATCGGGCCCCGGGAAGCCGCCGCCATCATGACCGGAGCTCCGACGCCGGCGGGAGCCGACTGTGTGGTGAAGGTCGAGGACACAACCCGGGACGGAGACTTCATGGAGTGGCCGGCGCCAGGTCGTCCCGATGCGATTCCGGGGCCGGGTTACGGCGTTTCTCCCCGGGCCTCGGAAGTGCGGCAGGGAACGACGCTGCTCGAGCCGGGCGTCCGCCTCTCCTCCGCTGCGGTCGGCCTTCTCGCCACCGTCGGCCACGTGCAGATTCGCGTGGGACGGCTCCCGAAAGTCGCGGTCCTTTCCACCGGTGACGAGCTCACCCATCCCCGGGCGCAGCGACTCCGCCCTGGTCAGATTCGGGACGCGAACAGCCATCTGCTCGCGGCGCGCTGCCGGGCCCTGGGGCTGCCCACGAAGCGCCTCGGTCACGTGGTGGACGAGCCGCTTCGGCTTGCCAGCGAAATCGCCCGCGGGCTTCGCGGGGACGTGCTGATCGTGTCCGGGGGGGTCTCCATGGGCCGGTTCGATCTCGTGGAGCCGGCGCTCGAAGACCAGGGCATGCGCATGCACTTCGCGGCGGTCGCGATCCGGCCGGGAAAACCCTTCGTGTTCGGGACGGCGCCCGACGGAGGTCCGCCGATCGTCTTCGGTCTCCCCGGCAACCCGGTGTCGGCCTTCACGACGTTCGAAGTGTTGGCCCGCCCGGCCCTGGATCGGCTTCAGGGGCGGCGCGATCCACGGCGGCCCCGGGTCCCCGTGCGGCTCGCCGCCCCGATCACCAACCGCGGCCCGAGGCGGGCCTTCCTGCCCGCACGGGTGTGGACCGGACCGGATGGGGAGCTGGTCGCCATGCCGGTGCGCTCGGCCGGTTCGGCCGACATTGGCGCCGTGGCGCTCGCGAACGCGCTGCTCGTGGCTCCCGAGAACGCGGGGACGGTCGCCGTGGGGGAGACGCTCTGCTGCCAGCCGTTCGGTGATTCTCCGGACCCAGGCCCCGGATGGCATGATCCGCGGGCGTGATCGACCACTGTCCCTTCCGCCCATGACCCCTGCCCGAAGCGCGCCACCGCCGGTCCTGAGCCACGTCGATCGGCGCGGCCGGGCCCGGATGGTCGACGTGGGGGCCAAACCGGCCACGCGGCGGGAAGCGGTGGCCGAGGCGTTCGTGTCCGTCTCCGCCGAGGCTCTCGCGGCGGCGCGGAGCGGCGATGCCCCGAAGGGCAGCGTTCTCGATACGGCGCGCCTTGCCGGCATCGGCGCGGCCAAGGCGTGCTCCGCGCTGATCCCGCTCTGTCATCCCCTGCCGCTCGACCACGCCGACGTAGAGGCCCGCCTCGAGGACGAGGGGGTGCGGATCACCGCCCGGGCCCGCTGCGAGGCCCGGACCGGGCCCGATATGGAGGCGCTCACAGCGGCGTCGGTCGCCGCCCTGACCGTCTACGACATGCTGAAGGCAGTCGACCGTTCGATGGTCATCGGCCCGGTGCGCCTTCTCGCAAAACGCGGCGGCAAGACCGGCGACTGGACCGCCCCGGAGGCCGAAGCGCCGGTCGCTGGCCAGAGGGACGCCCATGTCGGCTGACCGGCCCCCGCATCCGGATCCGGGTCTCGCCCGGCTCGAAGGAACCCTTCACGGGCTGGGGTCCGCGGTCGTCGCCCTGAGCGGGGGCGTGGACAGCGCAACCCTCGCGGTCCTCTCCCACCGCGTGCTGGGAGCGCGCAGCCTGGCGGTGACCGGAGTCAGCCCCAGCCTCTCTGCCTACCAGCAGGGCCTCGTCGAGACCGTGCTGAAGCAGTGCCCGATGCCGCACGCCTGGATCCGGACCGACGAGATGGAGGCCGAGGGGTATCGAAGGAACGGCGCCGATCGCTGCTACTTCTGCAAGTTCGAGCTGTACGGACGGCTCGCCCGCTTCGCCGCCCGCCGGGGCTACGCCGCGGTACTCGACGGGACGAACGCCGATGATGTCGGGGATGCCCGTCCCGGACGGCGGGCCGCGACGGAATTCGGGGTTCGCTCGCCGCTGCTCGAGGCCGGTCTCGGCAAAGCGGCGATCCGTCGGCTGGCCCGCAGGCTCGAGGTGCCGGTCGCCGAGGAGCCGGCCTCGGCCTGCCTCTCCTCGCGCATTCCTCACGCGATACGGATCGACGCGCCCCTCCTCCACCGGATCGAGGCCGGCGAAGCCGCGGTGCGGGGCTTGGGCTTCCGTGCCTTCCGCGTCCGTCACGAGGGCGACTACGCCCGCATCGAACTGCCCGAGGCGGAGATCGCCGAGGCTCTCCGGCCGAAGACAGCCGCGCGTCTCGCCGACGGACTCGCCGCGGCCGGCTACCCGAGGGCAGCCGTCGATCTGCGGGGTTACGGGCCAGCCGGCATCCGGCGTCCTTTCGTCGCGGATCGGGACCTTGCCTGGCTGCCAGTCCCGGACGGGCAGGGCGCGGAGCCGGCCCGGGGCTGAGCCGGGGCGGGCGGAACCCTCCGGGAACCGCGCAGGCATGTCCTTCGAGATCCGGATCCTCGGCGAGGGAGAGGAGGACGCCGGAGGGCGCGCCGTCGAAGTGCGGCTCAAGGCCTGGCCCCGAGCCGACGAGGACCCCACCGAAGACTCCCTCTTCTTCGCCGCCGGAGACGAGGAGGAGATCCTCGAAGCCGTCAGCGGGTTGCTTCGCCGGGGGACGGCCGCGCTCCCGGCTCCACGCCGCGTCACCTGCCGCCGGTGTGACCTGGTCTTCGATGCCGTCGCCGAGGGCGAGCGCCGGCGCCCGTTCGTCTGCCGGGGTTGTCAGGATGCCGCGGCCGGCACGCCCAGAGAGCCTGAGCAGGGCCTGTCGGGCGGCGCGGCGGGGCGCGGGGTGGAGGTGCGGTTCCTGGGCGCCGGCAACGCTTTCGGAGCGGGCGGCAGACGGCAGGCGGCGATCTTTCTGCGGGTCCGAGGCGCAGCGAAGGGAGTCCTCCTTGACGCCGGTCCCGGCTGTCACGCCGCCCTCCGAGGGGCCGGACTCGACGGCGAGGACATCGCTGCCGTCGTCCTGAGCCATTTCCACGGGGACCACTACGGCGGCCTGCCGTTCATCGAGCTCGACGCGCTCCGCACGCGCCGCCGCGACCCGCTCCGGATCCTGGCGCCGCCAGGCGGCGCCCACCGGCTCGCCGCGCTCCGCGAGTGTCTGTACCCCGGTCTGCGTCCCGGATTTCCGGAGGAGGTCCTGGAACTGCTTCCCGGCGAATCCGCTTCGCTGCCAGACGCGTGCGGCGGCGGGCGCGCCCTCCCCTTCCCCGCCGCCCACCAGCCGACCCGCTGGGCCTTCGGCTGGAAGCTGCAGCTCGGCGGGCGGACTCTGGTGTATTCGGGTGACACCGCCCTGACCGGGCGCATGCTGCAGGAGTCGTCCGGGGCCGATCTGCTCATCCACGAGTGCAGCGGGGTTTCCCCCCTGCCCGGCCACACGTCGCACCAGGAAATCGTGGCGGCCCGTCCGCGCATCCGGGCCCGCCGGGTGCTCCTCGTGCACGCCGGAACGGAGGTGCAGCGGCTTCCCGACCCGGTCTTCGATCTCGCCCACGATGGGCAGCGGCTCGTCGTCTGAGCCGGGATCAGTCGGTCTTGCTCTTGGAAGCCGCCTCTGGCTTCTCCTGGCCGCCTCCGCCGATGGCCTTCATCGACTTCCTGAAGTTCTTGATTCCCTCACCGAGACCGGCGCCGAGCTGGGGCAGCTTCGACGAGCCGAAGATCAGGATGACGATCCCCAGAATGATGAGTAGTTCCGTCGCGCCAAAGGGCCCGACGAGGAGGGGAGTCGGCAGGGAGGCAGCCATGCCGCGATTCTATCCGCTCCCGATCGGGAGCAGGGCGGCCTCCCGGCGGGCCCGCCGATAGACGACCGAGGCCGCCGCGATGTCCTCGGCGGCAATCCCCTGCGACTCGAAGAGCGCGCTCCCGGCCTCCTCGAAGCCCCGACCCCCCGCTACCACGTCGCCCAGGGTCTCCACCGCGCTCCAGTCGAACCCGGAACCGAGCGCGGCGAGGTCGCCGCACTCGATCCGCGCCTGCGGAAGATCATCCACCACGATGCGGCGGGCGTGGCGCACAGCTCGTCGGTCCAGCTCCCGGCGGCTCAGGGCATTGCCCCCCGCCGCCGCCACGAAGGCGCCCTCCGCCAGCCACGCCCCCCGGACCACCGGCGTCCGCGCGGTGGTGACGGCAACGACGATGTCCCTGTTCCGGACTGCGGCCTCCGCGCTGGCCGCCGGCGCCACCGGAACCTGGAGCCTTTCGGCCATCTTCTCCGCAAAGGCCCGGCGGCGGGCGCCGCTTCGGCAGTACGCGTCGACACGGCGCAGAGGACGCACCGCGGCAAGCGCCTCGAGTTGGGTCTCGGCCTGATAGCCGCAGCCGACGATGCCCACGGTTTCCGCCGCCGGAGCAGCGAGATGGTCGGCAGCGACCCCGGTGGCGGCCCCGGTTCGAATCCGGCCCAGGGCATCCGCCTCCATGATCGCCGCCAGCCCGCCGGTCGCCTGGTCGAAGAGCAGCAGGACAAACGTCGCCCCGTCGCGCCCGGTGCAGTAGGTCTTGAGCCCGCACCAGCCGAGCGCGGCGCTGCCGGCGCTCAAGGTGTGGAGCATCCGGCCGGGTATGCGGACCCGCTGGCGCGGCCGGTTCGTCGCCCCGCCTTCCCCGAGTTCGCGAAAGACCGCTTCCACCGCACCGATCGCGTCCCGCATCGGCAGGGCTTCCTTGACGAGCGCCTCGGAGAAATAGCGGACCATGGGCGAAGCGTACGACCGAGCCGCGCGGGCCGGGAATCCCGTACGATTCCGGGTCCTGTGGATGTCCTCACCAGCCGCCAGATGGCCGAGGCGGACCGCCGCACGATCGAGGAGCTCGGAATCCCCGGGCGCACCCTCATGGAGACGGCGGGACGGCGGATCGCGGAGAGCCTGATCGCCCTCGGCAGGGAGCCGGTGCTGCTGCTCTGCGGGCGCGGCGGAAACGGCGGGGACGGCCTCGTCGCGCTCCGCATGCTGGCCGCGAACCACATGATCGCCCGCGCCATCGTGCTCGCCCCCCGGGCGCGGCTCACCCGGAACACCCGCGCCACATGCCGCGCCGCCGAGAGGTTCCCGTGCGGTGTCCGGATCGTTCCGGATGAGGCGGCCTGGGAGGAAATGCTGGAAACCAGGGGCTTCCGGATCCGTCGTTGGGAAAGGCCCGCGGTGGTCGTCGACGCCATGCTGGGAACGGGGGCTCGGGGACCGCTCCGGGGGCTCTACGAGCGCGTTGTCATGGATCTGAATCGCTGGCTCGCGGGGAGCCCCACACTCCGCGTTGCGGTGGATGTGCCCACCGGGCTCTCATCCGACACCGGAGCCGTGCCGTCGCTCTGTTTCCGGGCCGACCGGACCATTGCCCTCGCGGCGCCCAAGATCTGCCACGCCGTCCATCCGGCCCGGGAAGCCTGCGGCGTGGTCGAGGTGGCTGAGATCGGCATCCCCGAGCACTTCCTCGAATCCGGTCCGGCCGGCGTCGGTTTCATCCGAAGCCACATCGGCATGCGCCGTGACCTGGCTCCGCGCAGCGCCGGGGCTCACAAAGGCGATCTGGGGCGGCTCGTGATCGTGGCCGGGTCGAAGGAAATGCCCGGCGCCGCCGCGCTCGCCGCTCAGGGCGCCCTCGGCGCGGGCGTCGGCCTCCTGACCGTGGCCGGGCCGACGGCGGCGCTCGCCGGCCTGCCCCCCGAGGCGATGCGCCTGCCTCTTCCAGATAACGCTTCGGCATGGGCCGCAAGCCTCCTCGAGAAAGTGACGGATCTCCGGGCCGACGCTCTGGTCGTGGGTCCGGGGCTCGGCGCGGCCCCGGAGACCGCTTCGGCGGTGCGCGAGCTGGTGCGGAGGACCTCGGCGCCGCTCGTCCTCGACGCCGACGGGCTGAACGCGTTCGCCCGGCGCGCCGGGGAGCTCGCCGAACGGCGGGACCTCGCGCTGACCCCGCATGCGGGGGAGGCGGCGCGCCTTCTCGGCAGGGCGGCGGCGCGAGTCGCCGCCGAGCGGCTGGAGTTCGTCCGCGGGCTCGTCGAACAGACTGCCAATGCCGTGCTCCTGAAGGGACCCGGCACCCTCGTCAACGCGCCGGGGGAGAAGGTCATGGTGAATCCGACCGGGGGGCCGGAACTCGCAAGCGGCGGAACCGGAGACATTCTCGCCGGCGTCGCCGGCGCCTTCCTCGCGCGGGGTCTGAAGCCGTTCGAGGCGCTCGCCACCGGCGCCTTCCTCCACGGGCGGGCCGGAGAGCTTGCGCGGGAGCGCTACGGCGAAGACGGGGTCAGCGCCAGCGATGTGGCGCGTTTCCTCGGGCGCGCGATCCGCTGGATGCACGAGGAGGGCGCTGCATGACCGGCCTCGGCCAGCCGTCCGGCACGTCCCCGTTCGTGAGCGGGAGCCCGGAAGAAACCGAGGCGATCGCGGCCCGGGTCGCCGCCTCCCGACCCGACTGCCCCGCCTTCTATCTCGAGGGCGACCTGGGAGCGGGCAAGACGATCTTCGCCAAGGGACTCGCCGGCCACTACGGGGTGGACCCGAACCAGGTGGCGAGCCCCACGTTCGCTCTCGTCACCCGGCACGGGGAAGGCACGCGAGCGGTGTACCACCTCGACCTCTACCGGATCGAACACCCGGCCGAACTCGAGGAGCTGGGGATCGAGGAAATGGAGGAGGAGGGGGCCGTGGTGATCGTGGAATGGCCCGACCGGCTGGGCCGCTTCCGACGGTCGGACGCGCTGCGGGTCAGACTCGTGCGGGAGAGCGATGACCGACGCCGGATTGAAGTCGTAGAGGAGGCCTGCGTGTGAGAGTCCACTTGCGGAGGGCGGCCGCGGCCACTCTCCTGATCCTGGGCGCCGGCTCCGCGATCCGGTGCGGGGGCGCCCCGCCGCCACCTCCGCCCGTGGAACCGCAGAACCTGGTCCTCGTGACCGTTTCCTCGCTGCGGGGCGACCGGCTGGGCATCTACGGCTATCCCCGAAACATCAGCCCCCGATTGGATCTCTTCGCCGCCGAGGGGGCGCTCCTCCTGGAGGCGAGGACGCCGGCGCCGGAGACCGGCCCCGCGGCCACCGCGGTGCTGACCTCGCTGGATCCGGCCCGGGCCGCCCACGGATCGCCCGCGCGCCTCCTTCCCTTCTCCACGATGGCCACCGAGCTGGCCACCGCCGGCTACCGCACGGTGGCCGCGGTGAGTCACCCGGCCGTCGCCGCGGAACTCGGCTTCGCGCGGGGCTTCGAGGGGTTCGAGGAGTTCTGGGATCGGGATCCGCGCGAGGCCGATCGTGCGGTTGCCGCCCATGGCGTCGCGGTCGTGTCGGCCGCCGCGCCCGGGGAACTCTTCTTCCTGTGGCTCCACCTCTCGGCGCCGGAGCCGCCGCACGACGACTTCGCCGAGGTCGGCGCGGCCCTGGCCGGGGACGGACTTACCCCGGATCGCCCGCGCTTCCGCACGGGGCCGGAGCCGGCCGCCGCCGAGGCCGGGGGGCCGGACTATGGGGAGGCCATGGATCGCTACGACGCGGCGGTGGGCTTCATCGACGCCGCCTTCGGACAGATCCTCGACGCGCTGGCCGGCAATCCCGCCGCCGGACCGACGGTGGTGATGGTTGTCGGACTCCACGGCGAGTCCCTCGGAGAGCACGCGCCCCGGTTCCATCGCCCGCGCGGACTCTTCCGGGAGACGCTGCATGTCCCGTTCCTGCTCGGCCGGGTCCGGGAAGCGCCGGGCGAAGACAGTCCGCCGCCCTTCAGCCCGGGGGCCCGGTTCACCGGGCCGGTGAGCATCGCCGACGTTCTGCCGACAGCCTTCGGGCTGATCGGAGCGACCGCGCCCGAGCCGCCGGATCCCGGATCGCGGTTCGGCGCCTCCCTCCTGCCGGCCCTCGCCGGCGAGGAGCTCCGTCCGCACCGTCGGCTCTACGCCCGCTCCGCCGCCGGCCTGTTCAGCATCTTCGACGGGCGGCTGAAGATGCTGCGGGTCCCGGTTCCGGGGCAGGACGCGCCGCAGTTCGCTCTGTACAACCAGGTCCGCGACCCGAACGAGGCGGAGAACCGGTACCCGCAAGGCCGTTCCAGCACCGAGCCCCTGCGCGCGGAGCTCGAGACCCGCCGCCTTCGGACCGTCTCCTGGGCACAGGAAAACGCACGAAACACCGGCGACCCGGGCCCCCCGGGCGAACGGCTCTCCGAAGCGCTCGCCTCCCGCGGTTATCGCTGAGCGGGCTCTTCGATCGAGAGATCCTTCACCCGGGCAAAGCGCATCGAGTTCCCGCTGGGGAAGAACAGGGTGAGGCGGTCGCCGGACACCTCGAACTCGCAAGGCTCCCGGTGATTGCGGTACGCCTCCTCGCGCGAGCGCAACTCCATGGAGAGCGGCGACTCGGGGAGCGAGGCGACCGACTCCCCGGCGGAGAGATGGATCGTGTGGGTCAGGAGCAGCGAGGCGCCGTCGCGGAACCAGGCGCCGCCCTCGGCCGAGCCCCGGAGCGGATTGCCCTCGTCGTCGGTGACGAAGAACACCACAGTCCACTCGCCGGAGTCCCCGTCGTCGTCGCGGGCGAGAAAGATGATCCGTCCGTCAACCGGCAGCTCCTGCCCGCTTGCCAGGGCGTAGGCGCGGGGCTGCCAGCTTCCGACTGGGGAACCGCCCGGTTCCGAGGCTGACCGGGCCGCCGGAAGCGGCGTTGCGACGAACACGGCGAGCAGGACCGGCACCGACCGCAGAGAGAGGCTCGTGAGACGCATCGGATTGGAAGCGTACCCGGTGGGATCGTCCTGGAGCGACGGCCCATGGAGCGACGGTCCATGGAGCGCCGGCGTCCTCG
>JAAXGQ010000010.1:3447-9841 GCA_012271265.1 Vicinamibacteraceae bacterium | reverse complement strand
CATGGAGAAGGCCAGCGCGCCCGGACGGCCGGGCAAACGGATCGTGTGCCGCCCGTCCGGAGCATCTTCCGGCAGAAGCTGAAGCACCGCGGCGTCCGCTTCCCGGGCGGCGCGAAGGGAGCGCGTCACGCCCCGCCCGGCCGCCGCCCCGGCGCCGAGCAGCACCACCGGCGTCCCGGGCCCGAGGAGCGCCCGCGGGCCGTGCGCGAGTTCCCCCGCCGGAATGGCAAGCGCCGGAACGACTGCCGTCTCCATCATCTTGAGCGCCGCCTCGCGGGCCAGGGGCAGCAGCGGGCCGGCCCCCAGGAAGAACCAGGGGCCCTCACACCGCACCCGTGCGACGAAACGGGCTGCATGCCGCCCGTTCTGGAGACCGGCCCGAAGGAGATCGGGGACGGCAGAGCAGGCGGCCACCCGGGTCGCTGCGGCTTCGGGAGAGAGCTTTCCCGCCGCCCGGGCCCACGCCAGGGCGAGAAGGCGCAGCGCGACGAGCGCCGAGGTGAAGGACTTCGTCGCCGGCACGGCCCGTTCAGGACCCGCCCGGGTGACGAGCGCCAGGTCGGCGCGCGCCGCGGCCGGGCTCGCCGCCTCGTTGGTGACCGCGACCCGGAGCATCCCCGCCGCCCCGGCGCGCTCGAGGAGGCGCAGCGCGCTGCCCGTCGCCCCCGATTGCGTGACCGCGACGACTGCCCCCGCCCCGGACCGGGCGGGAAGGGACCTCGCGACCTCCGGGCCGATCTCCGTCGCCGCCCGCACCCGGGCCGGAATGCCGAAGCGTTGGAACCATCCGGCAGCCAGCTCCGCCGCGTGGCGGCTGGTCCCCGACCCGGCGAACAGGACCCGCGCCGGCGGTCCGCCGCGTTCGCCGAGCCGCGCGGCCAGGTCGAAGTCGGCAAGGGCGGTCAGGGTGCGCCGGGCCGCCTCCGGCTGCTCCCGGATCTCCCGGAGCAGGACGGGCGGTCCGCCGGCCTCCGCCGGAGCGGGGAGGTTCAGACTTCGTCGGCGCCTTCGAAGCGGCCGGCCGCCCGATCCGTCTTCACCGCCTGCCGGCCTCGGGCGATCGCCAGCGCCCCCGCCGGCACGTCATCCACGATGACCGATCCGGCGGCGACGAACGCCCGCCGGCCGATCGTGACCGGGGCCACCAGGATGGCGTTGCTGCCGACAAACGCCCCTGACCCGATCACCGTGCGGTGCTTGTTCCGGCCGTCGTAGTTGCAGGTCACTGTGCCCGCGCCCAGGTTGACCCGGGTTCCCACCTCGGAATCTCCCAGGTAGGAAAGGTGCGGCAGCGCCGATCGGCGGCCCAGGACCGCGTTCTTCGTCTCGGTGAACGCCCCGGCGAAGGACTCCTCGAGGAGCCGGGTGCCGGGACGGATGTGGGCGAAGGGCCCCACCCTGGCGCCGCGGCCAAGGACGCTTCCGGTGATCACCGAGTGCCCGAGCACCACCGCGCCGGGAGCGAGCTCGGTGTCGGCGAGGTGAGAGAAGCTGCCCACTTCGGCGCCGGCTGCGAGCTTCGTGGCGCCGGTCAGCCGCACGCAGGCCCCGATCCGGGCTCCGGGCTCGGCTTCGCAGGTCGGGTCGGCCCAGAGCGTGTCCGGGCACTCGACAAGCGCGCCCGCCTCGAGAAAGCGGGCGGCGGTCTTCTTCCGGGCCGCCCGCAGCGTCTTCTGCCAGGTCCGGGCGTCGCGAATCCGCTCGCAGTCCGCCACCACGCCGCCGGGAAATCCACGGTCCGCCACGGCGGCCACCGCTTCGTCGAACGTGGAGCGCAGGGCATCGGCGAGGACCGCCGCCACGCCGCCGACGGCGATCACGTCCCCGCCTTCGTTCTCGAGCCACTTCGGGGCGGCGACGGCCTGCCGCGCGAGCTGCCCGAGTTCGACGGCGGGCGGCGCGAGGAGTCCCGTCGGCAGCAGGACGCCGTGCGCGTCCTCCGGGAGGGCGCGAAGCCGGGAGGCAGCCGCTTCGGCCGAGGGGCCGGCGGCGGCGCCTATGGCCAGGGTCGTCTCCGCCCCGAGCGCCTCGGCGGCGCCGAGGGACGTCTCGACCACCGAGCGGCCGAACCAGGGGAAGCGCTCGATCGGCGCAGATTCAGGACATTGAACGACGAAATGCATGGCTTCCGGCGCCCGGCGCAAGCAGTTGGGGAGGCGGCCGGCGGGGCGCGCAGCGGGCCGCGTTCCCGGCGGATTCTATGCAGACCGGGGCGTGCCGCGAGGGTCGGATGAGGGGGTCCGTTTGCGGGGCGCGGGGGCGATCACCAGGGTGACTTCGCCCCGGAGCGGTTCCCGGGCGGCCCGATCCGCCAGTTCGCGGAGCGGACCGAACCAGTGCTCCTCGTGCATCTTGGTCATCTCGCGGGAGACGGAGGCTTCGCGGGGGCCGACACGGGCGGCGAGCGCCGCGAGGAGGCCGGGGACGCGGCGGGGCGCCTCGAAGAACACCAGCGAGCCCGGGGCCAGGACGGAGCGGTCGAGGAACCGCTCCCGCCGTCCCCCCTTCGGCGGGGGAAAACCGAAAAACGTGAAGACGTTCGTGGGAAGGCCGGAAACGGAGAGCGCGGCGGTGACCGCGGAGGGGCCGGCGACGGCGCGGACCCGGATCCCGGACTCTCGCGCCGCCCGGACGAGCCGGTAGCCGGGGTCGGAGATCATCGGGGTCCCGGCGTCGGCCACCAGCGCCACGTCCTCCCCTGCCAGGAGGCGACGGAGGAACCGGGGCGTCCGCTGCCGCTCGTTGTGGTCGTGGTACGAGGTCAGCCGCGCCGTGCTGCCTGCGAGCCCCTTCAGCCGGCCGGCGACGCGGCTGTCCTCGCAGGCGATGTGATCCACCGCCGCGAGCACCGCCCGCGCCCGCGCCGTCAACTCCCCCAGGTTCCCGATCGGCGTCCCCACCACGAACAGCGTCCCGCCCTCGTCAGACTGCCGCCCCCGCCCTCGTTCCGGCACCCCGCGAGTATCGACGATCCTCGCCGGCCCCATGGAGCGGCGCGCCCGGCGGTGCGTAGAATTTTCGGGGTGGTCAGGGCGTCGGACACAGGGAGTCGGACAGTTGAGCGGAAGACGATGAGTGGAGCTTCGGGCGCGGGGCTCCGCGTGTGGGCCATCCGGGCACTGACGCTGGTGCTCATCGCCTTCGTCCTGACGGAGGTGAACCTCCACTGGATGCCGCCGCAGACCCATCTGGCGGCGTTCGCGCTGCTCGGCCTGTCGCTCACCTTCCTGATCTCGGCGCGCGGCGACGACCCCTGGTGGCGGAAGGGGCTCGACGTGGCGGGAGTCGCCGCGACCGTCCTCGGGGTCGGCTTCGTGCTGGCCCAGAACGCGTTCTCCGCCAGCGCCCTGGCGGACCGCGCCGGCGCGGAGACCGGCCTCGACATCGCGCTCGGGGCGGCGGGCCTGGTGGGCGTGCTGCTCGCCTCCTGGCGCGTCATCGGACCGGCCCTGCCGCTGATCACGGCAGCCTTCATCGTCTACGCCTTCGTCGGGCCCTGGCTGCCCGAGTTCCTCTTCCCCCACCGGGGCTATTCGCTGGCCCGGATCACCTCCCAGGGCTTCCTGCAGAGCCAGGGCGTCTTCGGCATCGCGATGCACGTGATGTTCGCCTACGTCTTCCTCTTCGTGGTCTTCGGGGTCGTGCTCCAGCAGACGGGGGCGATCCGCTTCATCACCGCCTCCTCCCGCCGCCTGTTTCTCGGCACCGTCGGCGGGGCCGCCAAAGTCTCGGTGATCGCCAACGCCATGATGGGATCGCTCTCCGGGAGCGCGGTCGCGGACGCGGCCACGACCGGCACGGTGACGATCCCCCTCATGCGGAGCACCGGGTTCACCGCCCGGGCCGCCGCAGGCATCACCGCCGCGGCGAGTTCCGGCGCGGCGCTGGTGCCGCCGGTGATGGGCGCTGGCGCCTACATGATGCTGGAGCTGGTGAGCCCGCCGGTGAGCTACCTGGAGATCATCCGCGCCGCGATCCTGCCTGCCGTTCTCTACTACACGGCGCTCCTCATGATGGTGCACCTGCACGTCCGCGCGACCACGGGCGGCGGGTCGCTGACCCCGCCCGAAGATCCCGGAAGCGAACGCGTGCCGGGCCCGGCGGGCCTCGTCTTCGGCATCAGCCTGGTCGTCCTGGTGGTCGCGCTTCTCTTCGGGCGCACGGTCTTCCGGGCGGTGAGCCTCGCGCTCCTCGTCGTTGTCGCCGTCTCGTGGATGCATCCGTCCACGCGCATCCGCCTTTCCGCCTGCTGGAAGGCGCTGGGACAGGTTGCCCGGGGCGCCGCGCCGCTCGTCGCGGCCGCCGGAGCTGTCGGAATCATCCTGGGCATCGTGACCCTGACCGGCGTGGGCACCCGGTTCCCCACCGCGGTGCTCTCGGTGGCGGGGGACAGCTTCGGGCTGGCGCTCGTCCTCCTCATGGTCGGATCGGTCGTGCTCGGGATGGGGCTGCCTTCCGCGGTCTGCTACCTGCTCATGGCGATTCTGGTGGGACCGGTGATCGGCCAGCTCGGGTCACCGCCGCTCGCGGTCCACTTCTTCATCTTCTACTTCGGAATGATGTCCATGGTGACGCCGCCGGTCGCGCTGGCGGCCTACACCACGGCGGGAATCGCCCGCACGCCGATCTTCCCGGCGGCCCTGACCGCGTTCCGCTTCGCGCTGGCCGGGTTCGCGCTGCCCTACTTCTTCGTGTTCCGGCCCGAACTGCTGCTGATCCCGGACGGAAACGGCCTCCTGGCCGGGGCGGTGGTCGCCTTCGGGCTCGGGATCCTGGTGGTCGTCGCCCTCTCGGCGGGCCTCATGGGCTGGCTTCGCGGACGGCTGGGGCCGGTCCGGCGGAGCGCCGCCCTCGCGGCGGCGCTGCTGATGGCGTGGCCACCCGGGGCCGCGCTCGTTTCGATTCCGAACCTGGTGGGGGTGGGGCTCCTCTCAGGCGTCCTCTGGCGGCGCGGCCGCGGAGCTCCTCAGCCGCCGATGCAGTAGAGGGCTTCCGCGGTGCGCAGAAAGATCTGCCCGCCAGACATCGCCATCGAACTCAGGGTGTAGGCGCCCATGTCGTTCGTGGCGAGGATTTCGAAGTCCTCGCCGGAGACGCCCACCACGGTGGCCACGCCGTCCTCGTTGATCACATAGAGGCGGCCCTCCGCCAGCACCGGTGAGGCGCTGTAGGTGCCCGGGGTCAGCCGGGCCGGGCCGGCGAGCACCTCGCCGCTCTTCGCGTCGAGGGCGTAGAGCACGCCGTTGTCGGTCACCACGAAGAAGCGCTCGCCGTCGGTCACCGGGGTCGGCACGTCGGGGCCGCGGTCGAATGACCAGATCCGATGGCTCTCGGTGATGTCGCCTTCGCCGCCGGTCCGAAGCGCGAGAAGCGGCTTCACCCGCGTGGGCGCGTAGATGATCCCGTCCTTCACGATGGGAGAAGCGACGATCCGGTAGGACGAACTGTTCTCCGGGTTCAGTCCGTCGGCGCGCCAGCGCTCCCGCCCGGTGTCGAGGTCGTGCCCGGTCACCACGTCACCGCCGGTGATCACCAGTTCCAGCCTTCCGTCCACATCGTGGACGAACGGGGTCGTGTAGGAGTCGGGGGATTCGTGGATGGCGTTGGTCGGGCGCTCGACCCGCCACACGGTCTCCCCGGTCCCAGGATCGATCCGCAGGATGTAGGAGGGGTCGTCCGTCTTCATCCCGTGCAGCACCTGGACGAAGAGAGCGTCCTCGAACAGCAGCGGGCTGCTGGCGTAGCCCCAGTTCAGCCCGAAGGCCCCGTAGTCCCCGGGGATGTCGCGGGTCCACAGCTCGTTCCCCTCGAAGTCGAAGGACTTGAGGATCCCGGTTCCGGTCAGCACGAACACGTGCTCTCCGTTCGTGACCGGTGAGGGGGAGGACATGTTCTGCTTGCGGCCACGGGTGTCACGGTCGCTCAGGTGGCGCTTCCAGAGCACGGTACCGTCGCTCCGGTCGAGGGCCCACAGCTCGATGTGCCCGGAATAGGCCACGTTGCCCCGCCCCTCGACCGGGCCGCGGCGGCGCCGGTACCCCTCCGAGGGGTTTTCCGGGACCCCGGCTTCCGCCGCCGGAATAGACACGTTGAGGAAGATCGTCTCCCCGGAAATGATCGGGGTCGCGCCACTCCAGGCCGGCATGGGCAGCTTCCAGACCACGCCGTCCTCGGTGTTCCAGCTCACCGGCAGTCCGGTTTCGCCACTGACCCCGTCGTGGTTCGGGCCGCGCCAGTGCGGCCAGTCTTCGGCCGTCGCGGCGGCGGCCACGCCCACGGGCAGCGCGATGGCCAGGATGACGGTCAGGAAACGACGCGAGCGCATGGAGGACCTCCCTCGGTTCCCGCCATTCTAGGGCGGCTAGACTCCGATTTCGCCCGACCGCGGCGCCTG
>JAAXGQ010000010.1:0-3342 GCA_012271265.1 Vicinamibacteraceae bacterium | reverse complement strand
GACGCGCAGGCCGGCTGGAAGCCCCACGAGAAGTCCATGTCCGCCCTCCAGCTCGCCGCCCACATCGTGGAAGCGCCCAGCTGGTGCAGCGCGATTGTGGATGCGGATCGCTACGACTTCGCCGCCACGTACGTCCCCCCCGCCTGGAAGACCCGGGACGAATTGCTCGAAGCCCACGAGCGCATCACCGAGGAGTTCGCGGCGAGCCTCGAGCCCCTCGGCGACGACCATCTGAGAGCAACCTGGAAGTTCGTCGTCGGCGAAAAGGTCCTGATGGAGCTGAGCCGCGAAGCGGCGATCCGGGAGACCATCCTGAACCACCTGATCCACCACCGGGGTCAGTTGAGCGTCTACTACCGGCTCCTCGGCATCCCGGTGCCGGGCGCCTATGGCCCCTCCGCCGACGACCCCAGCCCGATGTAGGCCGGGCCGGCCGGCCCGCCGCGCGCTCGTTCTCGGCGCCGGGGCGGTCGGCCTTTCCTGCGCGCACTTCCTCCGGCGCTCGGGCTGGAGCGTAAGGGTCGCGGATTCCGGACCGCCCGGTCACGGCGCGACCTGGGGCACTGCCGGGCTGATCTGTCCCGGGCACTCCAACCCGCTCCCGGGGCCCGGCGTGCCGGCGAAGGCGCTCCGCTGGATGCTGCGCGAGGACAGCCCGTTCCACATCCGCCTCCGGGCGGACCCGGGGCTTGCCGTCTGGCTCGTCCGGTTCCTCCTCGCCTGCACCCGCGCCCGCTCAAGAACGGCGGCTCGGGCGATCGCCGCCTTGTCCTCACTCAGCCTCGATCTCTTCGAGGAACTCCGGGCCGCATCCACCGTGGAGTTCTTCTACGAGCGGCGGGGGGGGCTCACCGTCTTCCTGACCGAGGAGGGTTTCGCTGCCGCGCACCACGAGGCGGAGGAGATGCGCGGCCTGGGCCTCCCGGTCGAGGTCTGGAGCCGGGCGGAGGCGCGGGAGCGGGAGCCGGCCCTCGGGCCCGGGGTCATGGGCGGGCTGTACCTCGGCGGCGACGCCCACGGGTGGAGCCTCGGCTTCGCCGAAGGGCTGGCCGCCTCTCTCCGGGCGGACGGGGTCCGGATCGAAAGCGGCGTCCGGGCCCGGTCGCTGGTCACCGGGGGCGGGCGGGTACGCGGCGCGACGATCGAGACCGGGGATGGCGAGCGCCGGGAATGGGGCGCCGAGGAGACCGTGGTCGCGCTCGGAGCCTGGTCCCCGGCGGTGGCGGGGACGGCGGGGGTGCGGCTCGGCATCCTCCCCGCCAAGGGCTACAGCGCGACCGTCCGGTCCTTCGCCGGAGCGCCCCGGATCCCGGTGACGGTGGCCGAACGGAAAGTGATCATCACGCCGTTCGGGGATCGGGTGCGGCTCGCCGGAACGCTCGAGCTGAACGGGTTCGACCGGTCCCTGAACGAGGCGCGCTACCGCGCGATCATGGCCGGGGCGGAAGCCGCCCTCCTTCGGCCGATTCCGCGGAAGGACGAGACGCCGTGGGTGGGCTTCCGCCCGCTGACTCCCACCGGCCTGCCGTTCATCGGCCGGCCGGCCGGGGCGCCGGGCCTCCTCGTCGCGACCGGCCACGGGACGCTCGGCTTCACCCAGTCCCTGGGCACCGGGCGGCTCATCCAGGAGATCGCCGACGGCGCGCCCCCGAGCCTGGATCCGGCGCCGTTCCAGCCGCCGCCGGCGCGGCTCCCCATGCCGCGCTTCTCGGGTCGCTGAACGGACGCTCTCCCGATCAGGGGGCGGCGTCCGAAATGGCGTAGAGGCGGTCGAGCGCGCGGATCACCAGGACCCCGTTGCTCGCGGCGGGTGAGGCCATCACGATCCGGTCCACGGTGTTCCGGGCCAGCAGCTCGTACTCCCGCCCGGCGCGGACCACGAAGGTGTCCCCTTCCTCGGAGGTGAAGTAGAGCCGGCCGTCGGCAGCGAATGGAGAGGCCGCGTAGGAACCGCCGACGCCGCCCAGGCGGGCGCGGTAGAGCCGTTCGCCGGTCTCCCCGTCGTACGCCGCGAGGCGGCCGTTGTTCGCGTTCAGATACAGCACCCCCCGGTAGAAGAGCGGAGAGGGGATGTAGACCCCGCCCCGGTTCCGGCTCCAGGCGATCGCTTCGCTCGTCTCCTCCCCGGGCAGAAGGCTGAGGTCGCCGGTCATCCCCGGGCGGATCGCGTAGATCGGGCGGATCGGTGGGTAGCCGGCCTGCACGAAGAGAAGGCCGTCGCCGAGCAGCGGCACTCCGATGGGAATCTCGGAGTTCGGCCCGAGCCGCCAGCGCTCCTCCCCGCTTCCGGCGTCGTAACCCCGGATCGTGGTGCCGTTCACCACGATTTCGGCCACGCCCCCGACCTCGTGGACGAGGGGGGTGGAGAAGGTGGACACTTCGTCCCGGGTAGCCCGCCAGATCGGCTCGCCGTCCTCGAGCCGGAAAGCGCCGAGGAAGGCGTCACCGTGGACATCGGCGAGCACGATGACCGCGTCCCCGTGGATGACGGGCGAGGAAGCGTGCCCCCACTGGTAGTCGGGGTCGTAGAACCAGCCACTGTTCAGGACGCCCACCTCCTGCTCCCAGAGCAGGTTCCCGTCGAGGTCGTGAGCGAAGAGCGCCCCCATGCTGCCGAGAAGGGTCACGATGCGGCGGCCGTCCGTCACCGGGGTGGCGTTCGCCTGGGACGACTTGGTGTGGCGGCGGGTCTTCGGTACCCCCTCCCGCAGGGTTGTCTCAAAAATCGGCGCTCCGCCGAGGAGGTCGAAGGCGCGCAGCGCGAAGCGGTGCTCGGACTCGTTCTCGACCGGGGCCACGTCGCCGTAGAGCCCGATTCGGAACTCGGTGTCGCCGGTCACGCTCGCCGCAGTGACTACGAACACGCGGTCCTCCCACACGACCGGACTGGAGACGCCAAGGCCGGGAAGATCCGCTTCCCAGCGAATGCCCTCACCGGCGGGGGCGTTCCAGTGGAGGGGAACACCCTGGGCATCCGCGATTCCCGACCCGCCGGGGCCCCGGAACTGCGGCCAGGGTCGGGCCCGTATGGGTGCTCGCGCGGCCGCGGCGAGGTCGGCGGCGGACCGCACCGGCTCGGGCGCCTCGGCGGCCGCCCCCCGGCTCTCCGCCTCGTCCTCTGGCTGGTAGACCACGGTTTCGCCTCCACGCTCGACCACCAGCACCTCCACCATCCCGCCCCGACCGGGGAAGTCGAAGCGGGCGGCGTCGTCCGCCGAGGCAAAGGATCGGCCCCGGGCCCGCGCGGCCAGGCGCAGCGGCGGAGCGTCCTCCGGTTCGCCGCCAGCCCCGACGAAATCACGGGCTTCCAGACCCGTCCCGGCGACGGTGACCACGACACCG
>JAAXGQ010000081.1:2257-23130 GCA_012271265.1 Vicinamibacteraceae bacterium | reverse complement strand
GGCGCTCCATGGGTGCGGCGCTCGATACGTCAGGGGTTCAGAAAGGCTGACTCGGAGGACGCGCGGCGCCGCGGGTGCGGACCGGGTCGGCGGGGCGGGGCGGCAGGGGCCGCGGGTCTTCCTCGATCGCCCGCAGGATCTCCGCGATGGCCCGCTCAAGCTGCGGGTCGCCGCCCTCGATGACCGACTTCGGGTCGTTCTCGACCTCGATGTCGGGGTCCACCCCGTACCCTTCGATCACCCATTCGCCCGCGGCGGACGCGAAGCCGAACTCGGGCACGTTCACCGCGCCGCCGTCGAGCAGCGTCCCCCGGTTCGTGATACCGATGACGCCGCCCCAGCTTCGCTTGCCGATCAGCGGCCCGAGCCCGGACTCGCGGAACATCGCCGGGAAGATGTCCCCGTCGGAGCCCGAGTTCTCGTCCAGCAGACACACCATGTGCGGCGGCGGCACGACGCCCGGATAGGTCGTCGCCGCTTCGTTCGTCCGCGAGTACCCGAGCGCCAGCACCTCGCGCCGCAGGCGCTCGATGAGCATCTGGGAGATGTTGCCGCCGCCGTTCCCGCGCACGTCCACGATGAGCCCCTCGCGCCGCGCCTGGCTGTAGTACCACTTGATGAACTCCCTGATCCCGTTCGCGCCCATGTCGGGAATGTGGATGTAGCCCAGCCGCTCTCCCGCAGCCGCCTCCACCCGCCGCCGGCGTTCTTCGATCTGGTTCAGGTAGATGAGCGGGTCCTCGTCCGCGACCGGCTGGAAGCGGACCCGCCGCGCCCCCTCGAACGTCGGCGCGCCGTTCACCGTGAACTCCACCGGGCGGTTCGCCTTGTGGAGCAGCTGCCGGTAGGGACTCTCGTCCGCGCGGAGCTCGACGCCGTCGATCGCCAGCAGGTAGTCCCCCTCGGCGACGTTCACCCCGACCTCTCGCAGCGGCGAGCGGTAGCGCGCCTCCTCGTTGTGACCCTCGAAGATGCGGATGATCCGGTAGCGCCCGGCGTCCGCGTCCCAGGCGAAGCGCGCTCCCGGCAGCCCGGCGCCCGGCCGCTCCGGGACCTCGAAGTCCCCGCCGGCGATGTAGGCGTGCGAGACGTTCAGCTCCCCGATCATCTCGCTGATCAGATAGTTCAGATCGGACCGGTGCGCGACATGCGGCAGGAGCGCCCGGTAGCGGGCGCGCAGATCGTCCCAGTCGTGGCCGTGGAGGTTCTC
Source organism: Vicinamibacteraceae bacterium (assembly GCA_012271265.1). GTDB lineage: Bacteria > Acidobacteriota > Vicinamibacteria > Marinacidobacterales > Marinacidobacteraceae > JAAXGQ01. The sequence continues at coordinate 21,920 of JAAXGQ010000081.1, read as the reverse complement.
CACGTAGAAGAAGTCCCGGAAGCGCCGCCAGACCTCGTCGAAGATCTGCGCCCACTCCGCCCGGGGATCCCGGTCCGTCTCGAGGCCCGAGGTGGAGACCTCCTTCCGCGAGCCGCCGGCGTCGGTGCCGATGTTGTAGCGCGCGAATCCGCCCCCGCTGCGGACGAGCACCTGCTTGCCGTCGCCGCTCGTCGCGTAGCCGGAGATGCTGGTGGCGAGCGTTCCGCCGCTGCGCGCGTTCAGGTCGAACACCCGGAGCTCCGGCGGGCGCGGCGCGCTCCGGCCGTAGTAGAAGGCGCCGGTCCGCGCGTAGAGCAGGAAGCCCTCCACGGCCGCCAGCCCCTGGTAGTTGTCCTCCTCCACCGGGACGCGCATGACCCGCGACGCCAGACCCGCGAAGTCGATCCGGATCGGGCCGGCGTCGTCCTCCCCGTCGCCGTCCCCTTCGGCTTCAGCCTCCGCGTCGTCATCGACAGCGACCGGCTCCTCATCGCTCTCCGGCGGAAAGAGGTGAGGAACGTCTCGCCGCAGCGCCAGCGCGTAGATCCCGCTCTCCCGGTCGAGCGCGTAGTTCCACTCGAAGTCGGCGATCTGGGGCTGGAACATCCGGTCGCTCAGGTAGAAGAGGTAGTCCCCGCCCGCGCCCCACGCAGGGGAGAACTCGTTGAAGTAGGGGCCGGTCACCCGCCGCAACTGCCCCTCCTCGCGTGACCAGATGTAGATGGAGGAAAACCCGTTGTCGTCGTTGAGGCCCATCGCCAGGTGGCCGCCGCGCGGCGACCAGACGAAGTCCTGCACCTGTCCGTGCCGTTCATTGGCTGCCTCGACCAGGGACTGGTCCGCCACGGTGACGACCCAGACGGCGCCCTCCTTGTCGCTGAAGGCGATCCGCTCGCCGTCCGGCGACCAGGTCGGGCTGTAGCGCATGGCGCGGCCCCGCTCGGTCAGCTGCGTCGCGGGCTCGCGACCGTCCTGGGCGATGACGTAGAGCTCCTCTTCGCCGGTGGCGTCAGAGATGTAGGCGATCCGGCTGCCGTCCGGCGACCACGCCGGCCACTTCTCGTGCGCGCCGGGGCTGGCGAGCAGCGTGCGGGTCGCGCCCTTTTCCACCGGGGCGGAGAACAGCTCGCCCCGGGCCGCGATGACGACCCGCTTGCCGGTCGGCGACAGGTCGTAATGCTCGATCTCGCCGGCCGCGGAGACGCGCGACGGCCGGCTGTGCAGGCCGTCGTCGGGGACGGTGATCGCGACAGGCGTCGGACCGCCGCCGGCGCCGGTGTCGAGGAGGTGGAGGGTTCCGGCCTGCTCGAAGACGATCCGGCCCTCGGCATCGGCGCCCGGCCAACGCACGTCCCAGGCGTCGGACGACGTCCAGGCGCGGGTTTCGCCACTCTCCAGGTCGTGCGAGTACAGGTTGTTCGTCCCGCTCCGGTCCGAAGTGAAGAAGAGCCGCGAGCCGATCCACATCGGATCCCGATCCGAACGCGGATCGTCCGTGATCCGGGTGACCTCCCGGGTCCCGGTTTCGAACACGTAGAGGTCCTGCGCCCAGCCGCCGGCGTAGCGCTTCCACGCCCGGAAGTCGCGGAAGAGCGGGGAGTAGACCAGCCGATCTCCGTCCGGCGCCCAGGCCCCGGCCCCGGCGCAGGGCATCGGAAGCGGCGTCGGGAGGCCGCCGCCGCGCGCCACCTCGAAGAGCCTTCCCTCGGCCACCCCGTTTCCGTCGCGCAGGGACCGGAAGAGGATCCGTTCCCCGTCCGGCGACCAGTCGTAGACGATGTTGTCGTGGCCCCACCGCTCCGGCATGGGCCCGGTGGCGGGGTAGAAGGTGAGCTGCTTCGGCACGCCGCCGGCCGCCGGCATCACGTAGACCTGTTCGTCCCCGTCGTACTGCCCGGTGAAGGCGATCTCGCTGCCGTCGGGCGAGAACCGGGCAAAGAGCTCCAGCCCCGGATGCGAGGTGAGGCGCCGCGCCACGCCGCCGGAGGCGGGTACGGTCCAGAGGTCCCCGGAGTAGGTGAACACGATCCGGTCCCCGTGGACATCCGGGAACCGAAGCAGCCGCGTCTCGGAGGCGGCGGGCGCCGCCGCGAGCAGCGCAGCCAGAAGGGCGGGAAGCGAAAGGCGCATGGTCAATTCCGGGAAAGTGAGAGAACGGGGCATCGTCGCCACAACGCGGACCGGGAGGGCCGGGTTCCGCGAAGATTCGTCGGTGGGGACAGACGTGGCAGGGCGGTCGCTGGCGGTGGAGCAGCCGCATCCTGCGGGGCGCCGTGGAGCATAGGCCCGGCCCGACATCACGGGGAACGGCTGCCGGTGTCACGATTCGTCATCTCCTTGACGCAGACTTCTCCCGGTCCCGCCGATGACTCGTCCTCGCGCTTATGCTCCCCGTTCCCTCTGGGCCGATCGGCCTCCCGCAAGACCGACCGTCTCCCGGGGGCGGGTCGCCCCGCCCTCCTGACCCCCGCCACCGGCGGCCTTCGCCGTTGCCGCGCCGCACTCCCCAGTCTCCCACCCCATGGACCGCACACCCGGCGATGCCTCCCCCGCGCTCCGCAGGTTCCAGGATCTGCTGCGCGAGCTCTTCCAGTTCGACTGCGCGGACCTGGACTTCGGGATTTACCGCATCCTGAATCACAAGCGCGACGTCATTGCCGACTTCATCGACAACGAACTGCCGGCGGCGGTGGAGGACGCGCTGGGGACGGGCGCGGCGGCCGCCGAGGCCGAGGCGGTGGCCGCGTTCGAGGAGGCCAGAGAGCGGGTGATCGAGGCTCTCGGCCGGGAGGCGCTGGAGGGGGACCGGCTCGGCGAGCACTTCCACGGGACCCCCGTCGGCGCAAGCTACGTAGCCGCGCAGGAGAAGGCGGCCGGGCTGCGTTCCGCCGCGTCGCTGCGGGCCGACGCCTTCAACCACCTCCACGACTTCTTCAGCCGCTACTACGACAGCGGCGACTTCATCGCGAAGCGGCGCTACTCCCGCGAGAGCCGCTACGTCGTCCCCTACAACGGGGAAGAGGTCCTGCTTCACTGGGCGAACTCCGACCAGTACTACGTCAAGACCGCGGAGCGTTTTCACGATTACGAGTTCCGCGCTCCCGACGGTCTGCGCGTCCGGTTCGCGTTGCGCGCCGCCGATGTCGAGCACAACGACGTCAAGGGGAAAAAGCGATTCTTCGTGGCGCGCCCCGCGGAGGCATCGTGGGATCCCGGCGCTCGTCGGTTCACGGCGCCGTTCGAGTATCGCCCGCTGGCTGCCGGTGAGTCGAGCCGGCCTGGGCAGCCCACGCAGGACCGCTTCAACCACGACGCCGAAGCCTCCCTGCTCGCAGAGGACACCCCCGCCGAGGTTCGCGACGCCCTTGCCGGGCCTCCGCCCGTGGGCACGAAGTCCAACCTGCTCGCCCACCACCTCCACCAATACACGCGCCGCAACACCTCGGATTTCTTCATCCACAAGGACCTTCACGGTTTCCTGACCCGCGAACTCGACTTCTACCTGAAGAACGAGGTCCTCGACCTCGGCGTCGTGGCGGCCGCCGGAGAGGCCCTCGCCGAGGGCCGGTTTCAGATCATGCGGACGCTCCGCTCCGTCGGCGGAACGATCATCGCCTTCCTCGCCCAGATCGAGGACTTCCAGAAGCGGCTCTGGGAGAAGCCTAAGTTCGTCACCTGCACCGACTATGCCATCAGCGCAGGGCTCATCGACCCGAGCGTTTACCCCGAAATCGTCCAGAATCCACGTCAGTGGGCAGAGTGGAAGAATCTCGGTCTCTTTCAGGGATCACCGACCGTAGACGCCCTAACGACCCACCCCACGCTGCCTGTCGATACGCGACACTACTCTGAGAACGTTGTGGATCTCATACTGGGGTCGGTCCCGAACCTGGAGGCCGCGATTCAAGGCGTAACAGTTCACGGCGACAACTGGCAGGCACTCAACCTGTTGGCCCACACATATCGAAGGTGCGTGCAGGTTGTCTACCTCGACCCGCCTTACAACACGGGCAACGGCGACTTCCTCTATCGCGATGCGTACCGGCACTCTTCTTGGCTCTCGATGATGCGCGACCGCGCCACACTCCTGCGGAGCCTCCTCGACAGCTCTGGGTGCCTGTATTGCCAGATCGATCACATAGAAACGCACCACCTAAGGACTCTTCTTGATCGACTGTTTGTCTTTCAGCGGGAGATTATATGGGACATTCAGGTGCTCTCAGGATTCAAGACGATTGCTCCCAACTGGATTAGGGGACACGAGAGCATCCTCTTTTATACTCAGAGTAATGAGTACAAGTTTCACAAGCTAAGGCAGCCGCACACCAAGAAGTACAAAGCGATGTTCAATCGGCGGGATTCCGGCGGGCTCTATCTCGTGGCTCACGGGAAGAAGCGATATTGGCGCGATGTCGGGCCCAAGGGTAAGGCTATCGGAGACGTGTGGTCCGACATTATGTCCTTCCAGCAGCAACCCACGGCCTCGGAGAGGCTGCACTTCGATACCCAAAAGCCGGAGAAGCTTGTCGAGCGCATCATCCTCGCGTCTACCGATCCAGGCGACCACGTACTAGATTACTTTGGCGGAAGCGGCACGACGGGCGCGGCGGCGCTGAAGCTTGGACGCAAGTTCCTTATGTGCGAGGTGGGAGCGCACTTTGACACCGTGCTAATGCCGAGACTTAGGCGGACGCTCTTTGGTGAAGTCACTGCCGTGTCCAAGACGCGTGGGTACTCTGGAGGCGGGGCGATCAAGTACTTGCGGCTGGAATCTTACGAGGATGCATTGGGCAACCTCACCTGCGGAGGGGTAGATCCGCCACGGCTGCCGTTCGAGGACTTCAACCTGCGGTACATGCTGGACTGGGAAACGAGAAGAAGTGACACATTCCTTAATGTCGGAAAGCTGGAGCGTCCATTCGACTACACGCTCGATGTGCGTTGCGACGGAGAGACGAGGCGGCGCACGGCCGATCTGCCCGAGACGTTCAACTTCCTCATCGGGCTGATCGTCCGTACCCGTCGGGCGTACGACCGGGACGGCCGGCGGGTGCTCGTCCTGCGTGGCAAGACCCGCGAAGGCAGGGAGACCGTGGTGATCTGGCGGGATATCGCGGGATGGAAGCCGCCCGACTTCGATGCCGAGCGCGAGTGGGTGAACGAGCTGGAGCTCACCGCGGGGGCCGACACCGTGTACGTGAACGGTGACTCGGTGATCGACGGCGCCGAATCCCTCGACCCCGTCTTCAAGCGTCGCATGTTCGCGCCGGTCCCGGCATGAGCGCGCGGATCCGCGTCCCGAAGCGCCGCGTGGCCGCCTTCTGTCAGAAACACAGGATCCGGCGGCTGTCGCTCTTCGGCTCGGTGTTGCGGGACGATTTCGGCCCGGAGAGCGATGTGGACGTCTTGGTGGAGTTTTGGCCCGGCGTTCGCTTCGGGTACCTCGGCCTTGGGGAGATGGAAGTGGAGCTGGGGGAAATTCTCGGCCGACGGGCCGACATCCACGCGCCACAGTGGCTGAAGCCGTGGGTGCGCGACGAAGTGCTGGACACGGCAGAGATGATTCATGAGTCGTCGCAGTGACCGGGCCGCCCTCCGGGACCTGGTAGATGCCGCCCGTGAGGCGGTGGAGATGTTCGATGCGGCGACCCCGGACGAGCTCGAGCGCGATCGGCGCACCCTGCTCGCTCTCACGCACCTCGTGGTGATCGTCGGGGAGGCTGCGAATCGCTGCTCTCCGGCGATCCGGGAGCGCCATCCTCGCGTCCCGTGGGAGGCGATCCGGGGCATGCGCAACCGGCTGGTTCACGGCTACGACCAAGTGTCACGGGAGATCCTCCACGACACGGTGGCTGTGGACCTCCCACGCCTGATCGATCAGGTGTCCGACCTCTTGGGCAGCCCCTAGCGAGTCATGGCGAGACGCCGCAGGCCACCGGCGGTTCGGCTGGAGCGCCAGCTTGCGCTCGCCGCCTGGTTGGCGAGCGAGTTCGGCTACGACTCGCCGCGGGACCTCCACGACGACGCACGGGGGTCGGGAGAGGGGTTCGACTCTTCCTCGGGGATGAGCCGCCTCGCGTTGCGCCTTCTGTCCCGGGGAGACCGCTTGCGCGTGGGGGCGGACCGGCTCGCCGAGTACGACCGGCTGGTCCGGGAGCATCTGAGAGACATGAATCGCGCTCGAAGCGCGCACGGCGCGGCGCCCATCACGCTCCGCCCGTTCCAGCACCTCGCCGCGCTCGCCACCGAGCACTACCTGTCATTTCGCGCAGCGAGCCGGGCAAGGCTCCTTCACTCGCTGAATCTGTTCGTCGAGGATCAGTGGATCACGACCTTCGACACGTGCCGGCGCTTTCCCCGTTTCGAAGACCCCGACCTGGACCGACTTGCCTTCTGGATGGCCACCGGGAGCGGCAAGACCCTCCTGCTCCACCTCCACTTCCGCCAGTTCCTTCACTACGAGCGCGAGGTGCCGGACAACATCCTGTTGATCACCCCGAACGAGGGTCTCAGTGCGCAGCACATCAAGGATGCCCGCCAATCCGGCATCTTCGCCCATCGGGTGGGAGAAGCCGCCGCCTTCGCCCGGAATCCCCTTCAGGTCATCGAGATCACCAAACTAGCCGAGACCAAGCAGGGCGCCGGGGCCACCGTCGCCCTTGATGCCTTCGAGGGACACAACCTGATCTTCGTGGACGAGGGGCACAAGGGCGGCACCAAGGAGGCCGGGTGGCGGAAAGTCCGGGACGCCTTGGCCGAGACCGGCTTCACGTTCGAGTACAGCGCCACCTTCGGCCAGGCCCTCGCGCCCAAAAAAGACGACGACCTCACCCGTCGCTACGGCAAGTCGATCCTCATCGACTACTCCTATCGCTGGTTCTACCGGGACGGCTACGGAAAGGATTTCCGCATCCTGAACATCGCGACCCCCGGCGGCGCCCAGGTCGACGAGCGCGCCACGAACACCCTGCTGCTGGGGAATCTGCTCGCGTTCTACGAGCAGCGACTGGCCTACGACCGCGGCGGCGAGGCGCTGAGGCCTTATCGCATCGCCCCTCCCTTGTGGGTCTTCGTGGGCGGCACAGTGAACGCGGTCTACAGGAAGGACAAGCGAGAGCAGAGCGATGTCCTGACCGTCTGCCGTTTCCTCGACTTCTTCCTGCGGGAGCGAGCGTGGGCCGAAGCCACGATTCGGGTGGTTATGGAGGGCCGTGCGGGGAGCGAGCTTGGCCTGATCAGCGATCCCTTCGACAGTCGCTTTTCGCTCCTGCGCGCCCGAAAGCGGAAAGTCTCGGCGCTCTATGACGACGTATTGCGGGCAGTTTTCGGCAGCGAGACGAGTGGCGGTCTACAGATGCGGAAGATTCGTGGCCGCGACGGCGAAATCGGGCTTCAGGCAGCCGGAGCGCCGGATTACTTCGGCGTGATCTACGTTGGTGACGCCTCAAAGCTCCTGAAGCTCGCCTGGGCGATGACGCCCGAACTGGTGGGCCCGGAGGAAGCGATTGCGGACCCGCTGTTTGCATCCATCAATCGGCCGGACTCTCCAATCCGGGTGCTGATCGGAGCCAAGCGGTTCATGGAAGGCTGGAATTCGTGGCGGGTCTCCTGCATGGGGCTGCTCAACATCGGTAGAACCGAGGGTTCCCAGATCATCCAGCTCTTCGGGCGCGGCATCCGCCTGCGCGGACGCGACTTCAGCATGAAGCGCAGCCAGCCGCATGCCCCGCGTCCCCCGGATCTGCCCCTGCTGGAGACGCTGAATATCTTCGCCGTGCGCGCCTCCTACATGGCGAAATTCCGCAAGTACCTGAGGGCAGAGGGCGTCAGCGAGCCCGTTCCGCTGCGGCTCCCGGTTCGGATTCGCAGGGATCTTCTCGACCAGGGACTGGTCGTGCCCCGGATCGACACCAGGATCACCTTTGTTTCCGCAGCCGGCGCCTTCCCGGTAGAGGCCGACGAGAGCTCCCAGGTGACCCTCGACGTCACGCCGCACCTCGCGGGGATGGCCAGCGAAAGGAGCGACGGCTTCTCGGAGCGCCAGGAATCTGGTTCCGAGCCGGAGCCAATTCCTTCAGAGAGCCTCGACCTCGTGGATTGGGAGGAAGCGCGGTTGGAAGTCCTGGAGCACGCCCAGGCCCGGGGCTACCGGGCGGCTGTAGTCCGTGAGGCGGACCTTCGTCAGGCGGCCGCCAGCACGTGCCTGCTCGCGGCTGCGCCCGACATCCTTCGGCCGAAGGGGCCGGAAGACCGCGACCGCCTCCAGGAAGCTGTCGCCGCTCTGCTGCGGAAGCTCATGGACCGGCAGTGGCGTCGGCGTCAAGAGGGGTGGAAGGCAAGCCGGATGACCTACGTTCCGCTCACCCAGCGGGACGGGACGCTGACGTTCGGTCGCGACGAGGGCGAGGGTGGCGACCAGCCGAGCATCACGGTCGCCGTGCACGCCGAAGATGCCTCGGCGGCCATCAAGCGCCTCGACTCGATCCGCACCGAGATCAGCGACCCGGGGCGCCAGGGCCTGCGGAGGCTCCGCGTCATCGAATTCGACCGCCACCTGTACGAGCCGCTGCTCGCGAGCGCCTCCTCGGACCCGAACGGATGGACCGCGTCTCCGCCCCCCCTGAACGAGCACGAGGCCCGGTTCGTCGAAGACCTCCGCGACTTCTGCAACGGTGGCCGGCTGGGGACGGACACGGAACTCTTCCTGCTGCGGAACCTCTCCCGGGGAGCGGGCATCGGCTTCTTCCAAGGGAGCGGGTTCTATCCGGATTTCATTCTCTGGCTGGTGGCCCGCGGCAGGCAGCACATCATTTTCATCGAGCCCCACGGGATGAGGCACGCGCCCGCCTACCGGAACGACGACAAGGCGAGGCTCCACGAGCGCCTCCCCGGAATCGCGCAAGCGGCTGCCGGCCGCAGCGGCATGTCCGGGATCACGCTGGACTCCTACGTGATCTCGGTGACGCCCTTCAAGGATCTGCGCCCGAACTACGACTCGGGGGACTGGACGCTGGAGCGGTTCGCCAGCAAGCACATCCTCTTCTTCCCGGAACCGGGCGAGAGATGCTGGCCCTACTTGGAGCGCATCCTTCGGGACCAGCTCGGTACCGTGTGAGTCGGGCGCGCCTCGGTCCGTCGCCGGGTGGAGGTCGCTGGGGCCGAAGGGGGCTGGGACCCGTCCGCGTATCGTTCGCGATCCGGAGGGCTGCCCCATGCAAAGACGTTCGTTTCTCGGTTTCCTGGCCGCGTCCGCGGGCGCGCTGACGGCCGGGCCGGGGTCCGCGGCATCGGCCGGCAGCCGCCCGCCGCGCCGGCGCCTCTTCTCGCAGACCGGGGCCGTCGTCGAGCGGAATCCGGCCATCACCGCGCTGTACCGGCGGTCGGTGGTCATCGACTCGCTCGCCGTCGGCTACGAGTGGGATGACGTCGAATACGACGCGGTGGAGCGCTCGGGCTACACCGGGATCCAGACCACGCTTCCCAGCCAGAACTTTCCCGTCGCGGTGCGGGCGCTCGCGGAGTGGCGCAGGCGGATCCGGGACAACCCGGACAAACTGGTCCAGGCGACGAGAGCGCAGCACATCCGGGACGCCAAGGGCGAGGGGAAGATGGCGGTGGTCTTCGGGTTCCAGAACGCCACGATGCTCGAAGGTTCGCTGGCCAACATCGATCCCCTCTACGAGCTCGGGACCCGGTGCATCCAGCTCACCTACAACTCCCAGAACCGCCTCGGCAGCGGCTGCACCGAGCGGGTGGACGGGGGCCTCTCCGACTTCGGCGTCGCGGTCGTGGAACGGCTGAACGAACTGGGGATCGTCGTGGACCTCTCCCACTGCGGGCGGCAGACCTCGAACGACGGGATCGCGGTCTCGAACCGTCCCCCCTCCTTCACCCACACGTTCTGCGAAGCGCTTTACCCGGATCACCCCCGGGCGAAGACCGACGAGCAGATCCGGGCCATGTCGGACAAGGGCGGCGTCACCGGGATCGCGAGCCTCGGCTACTTCGTCGGTCCCGACCCGGACACCTCCATCGAGGACTACGTGAACCACATCCTGCACGCGGTCGACGTCGGCGGGATCGAACACGTGGGCATCTGCACCGATCACGCGATCCGGGGGCTGCGCTCCTGGGCCACCCGGGAGAACTGGTACGAGCCCCGGCTTCGCAACTTCAAGCCCAGCTACCGGGTGCGCTGGCCTCCCTTCATCGAGGGCCTCGACGAGCCGGAGCGCTTTCTGAATGTCGCCCACGTGCTCCATCGGCGGGGCATGGCCGAAGGGGACATCACCCGCATCCTCGGGGGGAACTGGCTGCGCTACTTCGGCGAGATCTTCGGCGGGTGACCGCCGGCTCCTCCGGCTTCATCCTCGATGGGGGGCTCGCTACCGAGCTCGAAGCGGACGGGTTCGACCTGAACCATCCGCTCTGGTCGGGGAAGGTCCTGCTGGAGGAGCCCGCGGCGGTGAAAGCCGTCCACCGGCGCTTCCTCGAGGCCGGCGCCGACTGCGTGATCTCGGCCTCGTACCAGGTCAGCTTCGCCGGCTTCGAAAAGCTCGGGCTGCCCGAAGCGGACGCGGCCCGGGCGCTCACGGCGTCGGTGAAGCTGGCGCGCGCGGCACGTGACCGTTTCTGGGCGCGGCCGGCCAATCGGAGGGGACGCCGACGGCCGCTGGTCGCGGCGAGCGTCGGTCCCTACGGGGCGTTCCTCGCCGACGGCTCCGAGTACCGCGGCGACTACGGGGTGGACGAGAGCGATCTCGCGGCGTTTCATCGGCGGCGGCTTGCCGTCCTTGTCGCAGCCGGCCCGGACCTCCTGGCGGTGGAGACGATTCCGTCGGCCCCGGAGGCGCGGGTGCTACGGAGGCTCCTCGACGAGGCCGCCGGAGCGCCGCCGGCCTGGATGTCCTTCACCTGCCGCGACGGCGCGCACATCTCCGACGGCGCTCCGATCCGGGAGGTCGCCTCGGAACTCGCCGACGCCCGCCCGGTGCGGTGGGTGGGGGTGAACTGCGTGCCGCCGCGCCTCGTGGCCGCCGCGGTTCCCCGGTTTCGGGCGGCGAGCGGCAAGCCGGCCGTCGCGTATCCCAACGGGGACGGCAGCTACGACCCTGTGACCAAGACCTGGACCCCTCCCGGGCACGCCCCTGATCTGGGGGCTCTGGCGCCGGAGTGGCGGCGTCGCGGCGCCGCCGTCATCGGCGGCTGCTGCCGGACCCGCCCCGACGACACCCGCGCCATCCGCCGCCGCCTGGACCCGGTGAGGGGAGGCGCGACATAGGCTGGCCCTGCCGGCCGCAGGGTTCTGTCTCCGTGCCATGATATATGGAAATCATGGTTTCGGAATTTCAAGGCAGGAGCCGCGTTCTGCTCCCCCGGGCGGCCCAGGCCGTTGTCCGCGATGCGCTTCAACGCAGTCGAGTCGTGCTGCTCATCGGTCCGAGGCAGTGCGGCAAGACGACCCTCGCCCGGCGGTTCGCGTCTCCGGAGTCGGCCAACTACTTCGATCTGGAAGATCCGTTGAGCCTCCGCAGGCTGGACGAGCCGATGACGGCGCTGCGCCCTCTCCGGGGCCTCGTGGTGCTCGACGAGGTGCAGCGCCGCCCCGATCTGTTCGCCGTGCTTCGTGTTCTCGCCGACCGCGATCCGGAAGTGGCCCGCTTCCTGGTGCTGGGGAGCGCCGGTCCGACCCTGCTGCGACAGGGCTCCGAGTCCCTTGCCGGACGCATCGAGGTGGTCGAGCTCACCGGGTTTCAGGTGAGCGAGGTCGGCGAGGAACAGATGGATCGGCTCTGGCTGCGCGGCGGCCTGCCCTGGTCGTTTCTCGCCCGCGACGATCGAGAGAGCCTGATCTGGCGCCGCGACTACATCCGTGCGCTTGCAGAGCGGGACCTGCCCGGCTTCGGGGCGCGGCTGCCGCCTCCCGCGCTGCTGCGGCTGCTCCACATGGTGGCGCACTACCACGGCCAGATGGTCAACGTCGCCACGCTCTCGTCTTCGACGGGCATCTCCCAGCCCACCCTGCGCCGCTACCTCGACCTCCTCGAACACGTCTTCCTCGTTCGGCAACTGCTGCCGTGGCGGGAGAATCTGGCGAAGCGGCAGGTGAAACGCCCCCGGCTGTACTTCCGCGATTCCGGGCTCCTTCACCAGCTCATCGGAGCGGGAACGATGGACCAGTTGCTGACGAGCCCCCGCCTCGGGGCTTCCTGGGAGGGGTTCATGCTGGAGAAGGTCCTCGCCGAGACCGACCCCGACCAGGCGTACTTCTGGAGCACGCATGGCGGCGCCGAGGTCGACCTGCTGCTCTTCCGCGAAGGGCGCCGCGTGGGGGTCGAGATCAAGCGGGCCGACGCTCCCCGGCGGACGCTCTCGATGAGGATCGCCCTTTCCGACCTCGCCCTCGATTCCCTGTTCGTCGTCTACCCCGGCCCGTTGTCCTACCCGCTGGGCGACCGCTCGTTCGCCGTTCCGGCCACGTCGTGCTTCGCGGACTTCTTCGCGGACTGACCGGCGCGCCGCGGTGGCCGGCCTTCCTTATGCGGACAATGCCCGGCGCGGGCGTGGCGCTGGTGGCGGCCGGGGCGGTGGCCCAGCCGCGCTTTGTGCCGGTGATGCTGGAGGAGGAGGGCGCGACGAGCGCCGGGGTCGCCGTCGGGGATCTCGACGGTGACGGCGACCTGGACCTGGTGCTGGCGAAGGGCCGCCACTGGCCGCTCGACAACCTCGTGCTGCTGAACGACGGCGCCGGGGGCTTCGCCCGCCGCCACCCGGTCGGCGGGCCGGCAGACCGGACCTACACCGCGGCGCTGGCCGACCTCGATGGCGACGGCGATCCGGACCTCGTCGTCGGCAACGACGATCCGGACCCGAAGCGGATCCATCTCAATGACGGGCAGGGGCGGTTTCGTCCCGGCGGAACCTTCGGAGACCCTGCATGGCCCACCCGCAACCTGACCGTCGCCGACCTGAACGGGGATGGCCGGCCGGACGTGGTGGCCGCGAACCGCGGTGGCCCCGAGGTCTCCGCCAGCGCCGTCTGCCTGAACGACGGAAGCGGGGAATTCCCGGTGTGCGCGGTGCTGTCTCCGGAGTCGGCCACCACGATTGCGGCGGGAGACCTGACCGGCGACGGCCGGCCCGATCTCTTCGTGCCGCACCGCGACGGAGGCCAGAGCGCGCTCTTCCGGAACGACGGCGCCGGGGGCTTCGGCGCAGCGGTTCCGTTCGGGCCGCCGCGCTCAGCCACCCGCGCGGTCGTGGCCCACGACTTCGACGGCGACGGTCGGCTCGACATCGTGGCCGGGGATGAACTCCGAGGCGGCGCCCGCCTCTTCCGGAACCTCGGCGAGGGTCGCTTCGGCGAGGGCCAGTCCGTGGGCGATCCGGCCGATCGGGTCTACGCGCTGGCCGCGGCGGACCTCGACGCCGACGGCGACATCGACCTTGTGGTCGGCAACCGGGACACCCCAGGGGTGGTCCTCTGGAACGACGGGAGCCGGTTCCGGGCGACGCGCTTCGGCGATGCGGCAGGAGCGGTCTACGGTCTGGCCCTCGGCGATCTCGACGGCGATGGAGGGACCGACATCGCCGCCGCCCGCTCGGGCGCCCCGAATGCCCTGTACCTGAACCGCCGGCGCTGACGGCCGCTCCGGCTCAGGTCGGCGTCAGGCCGCAGGGACGGAAGGTGCGGGGCAGGCCGGCGAGGACGCCGGCGCTCCATGGGGCCGGGTTTTCGAGAGGTCAGGGCGGGCCTGCATGGAGCGCCGGTGTCCTCACCGGCCACCGCCGCAGGCGGGCATGGTGCGTGGGCCTTCCGGCCCACACTCCGTCGACACGGCGGTGCGGTCGGCACGAGACTGCCGTGCGGGGCAGGCCGGCGAGGACGCCGGCGCTCCATGGGGCCGGCGGTCCATATGTCAGGGCGCGCCGTTTCTGGAGCGCCGGTGTCCTCACCGGCCATCGCTGCAGGCGGGCCTGGTCGGTGGGCCTCCTGGCCCAGGGGTCCGTCGGTGCGGCGGTGCTGTGGGCGTGAGACTGCCGTGGTGACGGAAGGTGCGGGGCAGGCCGGCGAGGACGCCGGCGCTCCATGGGGGCCGGCGCTCCATACGTCAGGGCGCGCCATTTCTGGAGCGCCGGTGTCCTCACCGGCCACCGCTGCAGGCGGGCCTGGTCCGTGGGCCTCCTGGCCCAGGGGTCGGTCGGTGCGGCGGTGCTGTGGGCGTGAGACTGCCGTGGTGACGGAAGGTGCGGGGCAGGCCGGCGAGGACGCCGGCGCTCCATGGGGGCCGGCGCTCCATGGGGCCGGCGCTCCATATGTCAGGGCGCGCCGTTTCTGGAGCGCCGGTGTCCTCACCGGCCACCGCTGCAGGCGGGCCTGGTCGGTGGGCCTCCTGGCCCCAGGGGTCCGTCGGTGCGGCGGTGCTGTGGGCGTGAGACTGCCGTGGTGACGGAAGGTGCGGCGCAGGCCGGCGAGGACGCCGGCGCTCCATGGGGCCGGCGCTCCATATGTCAGGGCGCGCCGTTTCTGGAGCGCCGGTGTCCTCACCGGCCACCGCTGCAGGCGGGCCTGGTCGGTGGGCCTCCTGGCCCAGGGGTCCGTCGGTGCGGCGGTGCTGTGGGCGTGAGACTGCCGTGGTGACGGAAGGTGCGGGGCAGGCCGGCGAGGACGCCGGCGCTCCATGGGGCCGGCGCTCCATACGTCAGGGCGCGCCATTTCTGGAGCGCCGGTGTCCTCACCGGCCACCGCTGCAGGCGGGCCTGGTCGGTGGGCCTCCTGGCCCAGGGGTCCGTCGGTGCGGCGGTGCTGTGGGCGTGAGACTGCCGTGGTGACGGAAGGTGCGGGGCAGGCCGGCGAGGACGCCGGCGCTCCATGGGGCCGGTGCTCCATATGTCAGGGCGCGCCGTTTCTGGAGCGACCGGTGTCCTCACCGGCCATCGCTGCAGGCGGGCCTGGTCGGTGGGCCTCCTGGCCCAGGGGTCCGTCGGTGCGGCGGTGCTGTGGGCGTGAGACTGCCGTGGTGACGGAAGGTGCGGGGCAGGCTGCTAGCCCGGCCTCGGAAGTGTCGCGGCCAGCGCGAGCGCTCCTGCCTACCGGAGGTCCCGGTCCGCCCAGGCGTCGGTCCCGTAGAGGACGATCCCGTCCACCTCGAACCAGAACGGACCGAGGTCCGCGTCCCCTCGACGGGACAGGTAGAACCCCCCGCAGCGGTCGCCGCTCCAGGGCTCGGTGTCCACCGTCACCCGGAGCGGCGCCAGTGCGTCGGCGGCCACCTCGAAGCGCTCCCACGTTTCCGAGACCTCGATCTCCGTGCCGTACTCGGTTCCCCGGCAGCGGATCGTGAGCTGGAAGGGGTGGCTTCCCCGAGCCTCGAGCCGGATCCCGCCCAGACCGCCCAGATCCACTGGCGCTGCGCCCCGTTCGAAGGGCTGGTACATCTGGGCCAGGGGGCCTCGCTCCGCGCCGGAAGCCAATTCGCCGTCCACCCGCGCCGCGGCGCCGGAAGGCCCGCCGCGCACGATGGAGATGTCGGCTGTGGATACGCCGTTCGTGAAGGTGTGCCAGCGAACGCCGGTGCCGCTGAACAGGTCGCCGTCCTCGAAGTCGTCCAGCGGGAGCGTCGCCCCCGGCGCGAGCGCGTCGGGGAACGGCGTCGTCCCGAACAGCGCGTCGCCCTCGGCGGTGGCGAGCGACACCCCGTCCATCGCCGCCACCAGCCGGTCCGTCGTGCGGATCAGGAACTGCCCGCCGGAGATCGCCGGGGTGGCGAGGCAGACGCCCCCCATCGGGTTCTGCCCGAGCAGTTCGTAGTCCGGCCCGGCCCGCACCACGAAGATGTCCCCGTCCTCGCTGGTCAGGTAGATGCGGCCATCCGAGGCGATCGGCGAAGCGGTGTAGGCCCCGCCGCGCTGGGCGATCCGGCGCTTGTAGACCCGGTCGCCGGTCCGGGCGTCGAAAGTGGTCAGAACGCCTCCGGTGGAGACGACGTAGAGCATCCCCCGGTAGACCAGCGGGGAGGACATGTACGGTCCGTCGCGGGGGGAGCTCCAGGCCACGTGCTCGCTCGCGTCCGCGCCGTCGGGGAGGGAAATGTCGCCCGTCGCGCCGGCACGGATGGCGAAGATCGGGCGGAACCGGTAACCGCTGGTCAGGTAGATCAGCCCGCCGTCCACGACCGGGGTGGGGGTGGTGTTGAACGAACTGCCCGCCATGCGCCAAACCTCGGCGCCGGTCCGGGCGTCGTAGCCGTGCATCGTTCCGGCCCCGTTCGTGATCACCCGGGCCAGGTCGCCGTCACCGTGGACCGTCGGGGTCGAGAACGACGAGATGAGGGCCCGGGGGGTGCGCCAGACCTCCTCCCCGGTCCGCTTGTCGAAGGCGGCGAGGAAGGAGCCCTCCTGCTGGTCCACCTGGACGATGACCAGGTCGCCCCAGATGATCGGCGAGCTCGCCGCGCCCCACTCGTAGGTCACGTCATAGCTGGCGCCGGCGTTGATGGACCCCAGCTCCACCTGCCAGAGCCGGCTCCCGGCCACATCGAACGCCGCGAGGGCGCCGGTGGCCACGAGCGCCACGACGCGCTCCCCGTCGGTCGCCGGCGTCGCGGAGGCGTAGGAGTTCTTGGGGTGGCGCTGGACCTCGGGAGCCCCGCTGGTGACCTCCTCCGACCAGAGGATCTCCCCGTTGTCCCGGTCGAGCGCAAAGAGAAACCAGCGGTTGCGTTCCCGGTCGGTGCGGCGGTCCATCCGCCCGTCCGGTCCATAGCGGAAGACCGGATTCGGGTTGTCGCTGACCGCGGACGTCACGAACACCCGGTCCCCCCAGACCACCGGGCTGGAGTGGCCGAGCCCGGGGATCGCCGCGCTCCAGGCGATGTTCTGTCCGGTCGTGGCGTTCCACGTGGTCGGGGCGTTCTGTCCGTCGGCGATGCCGGAGGCGGCCGGTCCCCGGAACGAGGGCCACGGCGCGCGCACGGCGCCGGGCTGCGCGCCGGCGCCGGCGGCCGCGGCGGCGAGCAGGAGCGCCCCCGCGAGGGCGGCGCCCGACCGGCCCCACCGTGGCCGGCGGCAGGGACGGAGCAAGAACCTGGAGCGGATCGGCATGAAGGAATCCCCGTTGGAAAGGCGTCGCCCGAAGGGTATCCGTGGGCGCCCCGCTCCTTCGTTCGAACCGGGCGGCGCGATCTGCGGAAGCCCGGTGACGCAGAATCCGGGCTCTTCATGTTCAGAGGGCATTCCTCTCGCCAATCGGCTCCGCGGCTGCGGCTCACCGGGATCGTGGGCGCCGCCTTGCTCACGGCCTCCGCCTGTGGGCCCCGGGCGGACGAGGCGGGAGACGCCGCCCCCCGCTCGGCGGACGATCTCGCTGCCGGCTACGTGGCGCTCGCCTACGCGCTGGCGGAGGTGGATCCCCTCTACCTTGACCACTCGTTCCATCCCGCGCGGCCGGCGTTCGAGCCGCTCGACCTCCCGGACATCGAGCGGCGCGCCGGGCGGCTCCTCGACGCGGCCGCGGTGATCGCCCGCACCGAGGAGGAACCCCGGATCCGCCGCATCGTCGATTCCCTGACCGCGCTCCGGCTCCGGGCCCGGGTGCTGGCGGGCGAGCGCATTCCGATGGCGGAGCAACTGCGCCTCATCTTCGGGCTTCGCGGCGATGACCATGAGCCGGACGGCGAGCGCCTCCGCGACCGGGTGAGCCGCGCGCTCCCCGGGATCGCCCCGATCCGGGTCCGGGTGCGCCGCCACGACGAGGCGTCGCTGGCGCCCCCCGAGGAGGCGGAAGGAGTCCTGCGCGCCGCGCTCGCCGCCTGTCGTCGGGAGGCGTTCCCGGACGGCCCTCCCATGCCGCTCGAGCCGCTCCGGCTTCGCTGGATGCCCCCCGCCGAAACCATCCGGCTGCCGACCGGTCCGACGCCCTTCTTCAGCTACGAGGGCGCGGGACGCGGCACGCTGCGCCTGCCTGGCGGGGTCCCGTTCCGTCCCACCGAGTTGCGGCGCCTCGCCTGCCACGAGGGTGTGCCCGGGCACCTGCTCCAGGCGGCTGCCGCCGAGGCGCAGTTTCTGGAGACCGGCTATGCCGAGCTCGGGATCATTCCGCTCTACGGCCCCCGCACCGCCGTCTTCGAAGGTCTCGCGGCGGCCGCGGAACGACTTCTTCCGAGTGATCCGGTGGACGTGGCCCGCCGGGGGCTGGAGCCGGTCGTGGCGCGCACGCTGGCGGCCTGGCTGGACGGCGACCTGAGCCGGATCGAGGCGGTGCGCGCCCTCGACTTCGGCGCCTTCGTCCCGAACCCGCACGCGCTGCTCGACCACGCCGGGCGCTTCGGCAGCTACGCCCTCGTCCGCCCCGATGCCGATCCCCGCTTCGCCGCCGCCCTCGACCGGCTGGTGGCGCCGGGCGTCACGGCGGAGGAGCGTCTGGAGGGCCTCTTGCGGGCGATCCGGGAGGCGATGCACCCGCGCGATCTTCCGGCGGTACTCTCCGGTTCGTGATCCGCTCGCTGACGATGTTCCGGAAGACCCGCCGCCTGCTGCCCGTGGTCGGCTTCTCCTGCGGCGCCGCGTTCTCCGCCTGCTCCGCCCCCGAGGAGCCGGAAGGCGCCATGGAGGGTATGGACGACGCCGGGATGGCGATGATGGCCCACGGGGATCACGCGCCCCGCTACGGCGGCTACGTCTACATGCACGGCGACCTGCACTTCGAGATCGTCCTCGCGGGGGACGGCGTGCACCGGCTCTACTTCTCCGACGCGATGCGCGGGGAGTTGCCCGCCGCCGTGGTCGAGGAGGTCCGGATCACCATCCGCCGAACCAGCGAGGACGGCACGGAGGAACTCGAGCCGCTCTCCCCACGCATCGACGAGTTCGGCGAAGCATGGATCGCTGCGGGGCGGCCCATCGAGGGCGACGACACCGTGGGCATCGTCTATTTCCGCTTCGAGGGCGCGCCCTACGAGATCGAGTCGCCTTTCATCATGGAGACCCCGATGGTGGACCCCCACACCGGCCTCCCGATCGAACCGGCCCCGACGCCTCCGCCCGAGGAGTAATGGGCAAACCCCGCATCGTGATCGTCGCGGGGCCCAACGGCGCCGGAAAAACGACCTTCGCCCGGCAGTACCTGGCGCGTCCGGGGATCGTTCCCGACTTCGTGAACGCCGATTTCATCGCCGAAGGGCTGGACCTGATCGGAGAATCTTCCAGCGGCTGGGCGGCAGGTCGTCAGATGCTCGCGGAGATCGAGCGGCGCGTGGACCGGCGGATGAGCTTCGCGATGGAGAGCACGCTGTCCGGGCGGACGCTGCTCGGCCGGATCCGGGGCTGGCAACTCGCGGGATGCGCGGTCTCCGTGTTCTATCTCCGCCTCGAATCGCCCGACCTGGCCGTTCAGCGAGTGCGGCAACGGGTTGCCGAAGGGGGACACAGCGTGCCGGAGGCGGTCATCCGGCGCCGCTTCCGGAGAAGCTGGAAGAACTTCCGGGAGCGCACCCGACCGGTCGTGGATTCCTGGGCCCTGTACGACAACTCCGGCCCCTTGCCGCGTCTTGTCGCCGAGGGGAGACGGCGGCGTCGGAGGACAGGCGCGCGGTGACCGAATACGAGACTGTCCAGGGGAGCGACGTTGCGGCGCAGGCCGGGGAGGACGCCGGCGCTCCATGTT
>JAAXGQ010000081.1:0-2163 GCA_012271265.1 Vicinamibacteraceae bacterium | reverse complement strand
GAGGACGCCGGCGCTCCATGTTTGAGCCGTGACGGAACACGAGACTGCCCCAGGGAGCGACGGTGCGGCGCAGGCCGGGGAGGACGCCGGCGCTCCATGTTTGAGCCGTGACGGAACACGAGACTGCCTAGGGGAGCGACGTTGCGGCGCAGGCCGGGGAGGACGCCGGCGCTCCATGTTCAAGCCGTGACCGAACACGAGACTGCCCCAGGGAGCGACGGTGCGGCGCAGGCCGGCGAGGACGCCGGCACTCCATGTTGGCCGGAGCGGGATCCCTGGTTCTTCGAGGCCGAAGTCGCGATGCACCGGGCGGCGCGCGTCGCTCACCGGCGCGCCGCCGAGGTGCCGCGGCGGCGGCGGATCGAACGATGGGACGCGATGCTCGACCTGCTGGTTCTGGCGCGGGTGCGGATGCGCGACACCGTCTCCGCGTGGCGCGCTGGCCGCGTCCGGTCGCTGCGTGAGAACCATTTCGTCCAGGCGGAAGTGGCGATGCACCGGGCGGCGCGGGTCGCTCACCGGCGCGCCGCCGATGTGCCGAGGCGCCGCGCCATCGAGGTGCTCGACGACGCGATCGATGAGGAAGTCGCCGCCCGCATTCGCGAACGCGACCGCACGGTGGGCACGCCGTCCACCCTCGACGACTTCAATCCCGCCTGAGCCCGTGCCGGAGCGCCGGCGTCCCCGCCGTCCACCCTCGACGACTTCAACCCTGCCTGAGCCCCCACGGCAGAGGCGGTGCGGGGGCCGGCGGGGACGCCGGCGATCCAGGAGGTCTACTCCGAGCGGAGGGCGACGATGGGATCGAGGCGGGAGGCGCGGCGGGCGGGAAACCAGCCGAAGAAGACGCCCACCGCGCCGGCGAGGAGGGCCGCGCCAAGCACCGCCTCCGCCGGAATCACCGTGCGCCATCCGAGAAGCTCTTCCGCCACGCCCGACGAGAGCGCCCCGACCCCGATGCCGAAGAGACCGCCGAGAAGGGCGAGCACCACCGCCTCGGTCAGGAACTGCCACATCACGTCGCGGCGGCGAGCTCCGACCGCGAGGCGCAGGCCGATCTCGCGGGTGCGTTCGGTGACGGCGAGCAGCATCACGTTCATGATCCCCACTCCGCCGACGATGAGCGAGACCCCGGCCAGCGCGCCAAGCAGCAGGGTCATCGTCGATGTCGCCCGGCTGAGCGTTCCGGCCATCTCCTCCGACGTGACTTCATCCAGGCGCGGCATCGAGGCGAGCACGAACGCAGCCGCGGTTGTGTAGAGGCCCTGGGTGAGCGCGGCCGTGGCCTCGGTGCGAACCACGAAATCGTCCGGGAGGCGCGGCCCGCGGCGGAAGGCGTGCGGCGCGCCCGATTCCGCCGGCGGGGCCGCTCGGGTCAGCCGGTGGCGTTCCCGCAACAGGTTGGCGACGTCGCGGCCCACATCGGAGGCGTCGCCGGCCCGCTCGGTGGCGATGGAAACCGCCTGCAGGTAGTCGCGGTTCACGAGTGGGGCGAGCACCGTGTGGGGCACGAATGCAGCCTCCGCGTAGCGGCGGTCGGCGGACTGGTAGACGCCGGCTACCTCGAACCGGACGCCCCGGATCTCCACGACTTCTCCGGTTCCGGACCGACCGGGGAAGAGATCCTGCTCCACGGGTCCCGAGAGAAGAACAACCGGCTCCCCGTTCTCCACCGCGCCCGCATCAAAGTTCCCGCCGTCGAGAAACCGCACCTGGTGGATCTCGGCTCCCGCTGCGGAAACTCCGTGGATCTGGGCGAAGGAGTTCCCGAAGGCGGAAGTCAGCGCGGCGCGGTCCTCGATGATCGGGCTCACCATGGAGACCCCGGGAAGCTCGCGGATCGCTTCGGCGTCGCCGACGGTCAAGGTGTCGGCGCGGCCGAAACCGGAGGGGATGTTCACCGCGTCGCCGCCCCGGATGTAGTTTCCCGCACGCACCACCACGATGTTGGTCCCCGCCGAACGCACCTGGTCGGCGACGGCGGCCCGCGCCCCGGAGGCCAGGGCGGCCATGGTGATCACCGAAGCCACCCCGATCACCAGGCCGGTCAGAGCCAGCGCGGTGCGGAGCGGGTTGCCGGCGAGGGCGGCCCTGGCGGTCCGAAGGGGGAGAGGCGCTTCCACGGCGTGCGAAGTCTAACAGCCTGTGGATAAAGTCCCTTGG
>JAAXGQ010000080.1 GCA_012271265.1 Vicinamibacteraceae bacterium | reverse complement strand
AGGTGTCCCTCCGGCAGCCAGTCTTTCAGATTCGGCGGCAGCAACAGCATCTGCTCGGGCTGGTAGGTTCGGAACCTGGTCCCCATGTCGACCCTCCACGGCCCGGCGTCATGCAGGGCCGTCCATAAAACACACTATATCAAAGACTTGTGCCACATGCGATCCCTTCCCCGGCCCGCACCGACCCCGCAACCATGGCCCCCTCGCCAGCGCCCGGCAAGTTTCTGCGGCGCAGACTCCTAGATGGGGGGTGGGGAGCCTGGGGTGAAGGCGGCGTCGAACATTTGCTGGTGGAACCCGACGAGGAGCGTCTGGCCCACGCGCATCGTGGGGGCGCGGAGCTTGCCCGTGCGGCCGAGGAGGAGGTCCGCGAGGCTCTTCGAGCTTCCGACGATCCGGTCCGCCGCTGCAGCGGAGGCGCCCGGGTCGCTCAGGTCGAAGCGGTCGTAACGGCGCCCCCGGGCGACCACGACTTCCTCGATGCCCTCGAGCAGCGCGGGAATCTGCTCGCGGAGGACCGGATTCCGGGTGGCGCTCTGCACTTCGGCGGCTTCGATGCCTCTTTGCGCGAGGAACTCCTCAGCGCGTTTGCAACCCCTTCAACCGGGACGGTGGTAGCGCCAGCGCACGCTGCCGGCGGCGGGAGAAGCACTCATCGTCATTCCTCCATCTGGCGGTCGTAGATCGCCCGCGTGACGCCGGTGATGCGGCCCTCGGCGTCCATCCGCACGTAGTCGTTGTCGATACGGTTTCCGTCCTCGGAGAGCGAGTTGATGATGACCTGGTAGACCACGCCGTCGCGCTTGTTCGAGATCCGGGTGCGGCGATCGTTCACGTACTCCACCGCCGTCTCCGAGTTCTCCAGCCCGGCGACCGGACGGAACTCTCCGTCAAAGAGCGTCTCGTAACTCCAGACCGAGGTCTCCCCCTGATCGTTGGTGGTGGCCACCTCGATGCTCATCCCGCCGTCGCCCCAAGGCGCGTAGGTCATGACGTTCCGGTAGGGGGCGGGCCGGTCGGAACGCAGCAGCCAGACGCCGAACCTCGGGTTCGCGTCCTCCTCTTCCTGGGCCCCGGCGCAGGCCACGAGCGCCAGCCCGACCAGGGCTGTCAGCAACACGGCGATGAACCACCTGAATCGCATGGGATCGTCCTCCTCGGGAGATGCGGAAGCGGAGAGGGTTATGGAGCGCCGGCCCCATGGAGCGCCGGCGTCCTCGCCGGCCTGCGCCGCTATTCTGCCAGAGCCGTTACCTCACCGGCCTGAGCGCCCTGCCGGCGAGCGCGCCGGTGTGGGCCCCGTCGCGGATGGCGAACGCGCCGTTCACCAGGACGTGCACCGTGCCCTCGGAGTACTGGTGGGGGTCGTCGTAGGTGGCCCGGTCCCGGATGCGCTCCGGATCGAGGATGGCGAGGTCCGCCTTCAGGCCCTCTCGCAGGAAGCCGCGGTCCTCGAGTTCGAGGAACTCGGCTGCCAGACCCGTCATGCTCCGGATGGCAAACGGCATGGAAATCCGCCCTTCGTCGAGGACGTAGTCGCGCAGTTTCTTGGTGAAGGCGCCGTACACCCGGGGGTGGCCGACGGCGGCGTCGGGAGCGATGTCGCGCCCGTCGGTGCAGGTCATCATCCAGTCCTGCTCCGCGAGGAAGGCGGTGTTCACCGGGTCGTAAAGCCCGATGTTCATCACCGAAGCGTTCCCTTCGGCGAGGATGCGGCGGGCCGCCTCCGGGGCGGGGACGCCCCATTCCGCGGCTACATCCGCCAGGGTCCGCCCGTTCAGATGAGGACGAGGGTCGGAGAAGCGGATCCTGTCGGCGCCCCCTCGGATGGCCAGCATCTCGGCGGTGGCCTCGTCGAGGACGCGCGCGGTGTCCGGGTCGTCGAAGCGTTCGAGCATCGCGTCCCGTCCCCCGGCGGATGCCCAGCGGGGCACGGTGTAGGCCCGGAGACTCGACTGGGTGGCGGTGTAGACGTGCTGGGCTCCGGCGACCGTGACCCCCCGCTCCCGGGCCGCGTCGATCAGGGCGGCCCCTTCCGGCGCCCGGCCGTAGTTGGCGGCCCCCTGGGCGTTGAAGTGGCTGAAGATCACCCTGGTTCCGGACTCCTCGCCGATCCGGATGGCTTCCTCGATCGACGCCAGGTAGCCGAAGCTCGGATAGGTGGCTCCCAGGTCCCGGTCGTGGGTGTCATAGATGGCCGGCCGGTACTCCGCCGCCACCCGGGCCAGCTCGATGACCTCCTCGGTGGTCGCGTAGTAGCCCGGGATGTAGAAGAGCCCGGTCGAAAGCCCGAAGGCGCCCTCCTCCATCCCCTGCCGGACGAGCGCGCGCATCGCGTCGAGTTCCTCCGGCGTCGGCGCCCGGTCCTCCTCGCCGAGCACCCGTCGGCGGATGGCGCCGTGGCCGACGTAGGTCAGCCCGTTCACGCCGATCCCCGCCGCCTCCCATCCGGCCAGCGTCCCGGCCACTTCGGGCACACCGCCGCCGTCCACGCCAACAACGACGGTCGTGATCCCCTGGTAGAGGAACGGAAGCGCCTCGCGGCCCCACTCGACCCCGATCTGCGAATGCGAGTGCATGTCGATGAACCCCGGGGTGACAAGCAGTCCCTCGGCCCGGATCGTCTCGGCGCTCCGGACGCCTTCGGCGGCGGCGTCGCCGATGAAGACGATCCGGTCCCCGCGCACCGCGACATCGGCGACCCGGGGCGCGCCGCCGCTTCCGTCGTGGACGGTCCCCCCGAGGACGAGGAGGTCCACCGGGGGTTCGGCGCAGCCGACAGGCAGCAACCCGAGGGACAGGCCGCAGACGGACAGCGCGACGCGGCGCGAAACGACAGCGCTCATGAAATCCCCCTCCCCTCCGGCGCGGGCTCCCGTTGGGCGAGAATCACCCGGGAGGACACCCCATGAGAATACGGCTTCGCCCGCCCCGCCTCCGCCCTTGCCTGCCGCCGCTCGCGGCCGCCCTGATGCTGGCTTCGGGCCCGTCTTCGCCCGCGGCCAGCGCCGGGGACTGGCCCCAGTGGCGGGGGCCCAGCCGCGACGGGCGGGCGCCGGACTTCGAGCCGCCAGCGGCCTGGCCGGACGCGCTGACCCGAGGCTGGTCGACCGAAGTGGGGCTGGGCTACGCGACGCCGCTGGTCCGCGATGGGCGCATGTGGGTCTTCGCGCGGCAGGGCGAGGACGAAGTCCTGCTGCTTGTCGACCCCGCGACCGGCGAGACCCTGGCGCGCGGGGCCTACAACGCGGCCTTCCACATGAGTCCGGCCACGGAGCGCCACGGTCCGGGCCCGAAGTCCACGCCCGCTCTCGCCGACGGGCGCGTCTTCGTCCACGGCATGACCGGTTCGGTCAGCGCCTTCGACGCGGCGACCGTGGAGCAGCTCTGGCACGTGCCGGGGACCGGGGTGGAGCCGCTGTACCACACCGGGATGTCACCTCTTGTCGTGGATGATCGGGTCATCGTGCATGTCGGCGGGCACGATGACGGAGCCCTGACCGCATTCTCGGCGGAGGACGGGACCCCGGTCTGGCAGTGGGACGGCGACGGCCCGGCCTACGGGTCACCGATGCTGTTCGAGCTGGGCGGCGAGGAACAGATCGTCACCTTCACCCAGGAGCACTTCGTGGGGGTCGCGCCCGCGACCGGCGAGCTGCTGTGGCGCATCCCGTTCACCACGCCCTCCACGACCACCTCCCAGACGCCGCTCCTTTACGAAGGACTCGTGATTCAGACGGCGCGCGACAACGGCGTGGCCGGCCTCCGGGTCCGACGGGAGGGCGGCGCATGGACCACCGAGGAAGCGTGGCGCGTCGACTCGGTGGCGCTCCACATGGCGAACCCGGTCATGGCGGACGGCGTGCTCTACGGCCTCTCCCACCGGCGGCGCGGGCAGTACTTCGCGCTCGACCTGGACACCGGGGCCATCCTCTGGGAGAGCCGTCCGAGGCAGGCGGACAACGCCTCGCTGCTCCTCGCCGGCGGCTACGTGCTCTCGCTGGAAGAAGACGGCGAGCTCGTGGTCCTCGAGACCGGCCGCGAGGCTTTTCGCGAGGCAGCCCGTTACGAGGTTGCGGCGAGCCCCACCTGGACGGCTCCGGCGCTCGTCGGCAACACCCTCTACGTCAAGGACATCGACACCCTCACCACCTGGACCATCGAGTAGTCCGCGGCCGTCGGGATCGTCGTCGGTCAGCTCGGTGGGGGTGTGGCTGCGGAACCAGCTGAGGATGCGTTCCGAAACGTCCATGAGGAACTTGGGCTCCCGGGGACCGTGGGGGGTCCGGGGGTAGACGACCATTTCGGTCGGCACGCCTCGTTGGTCGAGCGCCCGGTAGAACTCCTGGCCCTGGGTGAAGGGCACCCGCAGGTCCCGGGCGCCGTGGATCACCTGGGTGGGCGTCGTGGCCTCGGCGATGCGGTAGATCGCCGAGTGAGCCTCGTCACTGGCCGGTGAGGACACCGGCGCTCCAGGACTGCGCGCCCGGAGTTACGGAGCGCCGGCCCCATGGAGCGCCGGCGTCCTCGCCGGCCTGCGCCGCACCGGCGGTCCCTGAACCACGGCCCACGGTCGGTCGGCACGGCGGCGCGGAGACCTCGTAGTCCTCCCGGAAGTCCCCGCCCATGTGGCCGGCGAGGTAGTCCTGGATGTCCGTGGTGGTGACCCCGCTTTTCCTTGCGCCGGGTCTCTCTTCTTCGGTTTCCGGATCGCTCATCACGTAGCCGACGCGCCCGTCCGGGAGTACCGGAAGCTGCGGGCACCGTTTTCGGCCCTGGTCAGCTCGAAGGCCTCGCCGCCGCCGAGAGGGAGCAGCCAGACCTGGGACTTGCCTTCGGCTCCCTCGCCGAGGAACCCGAGATAGCGGCCATCGGGGGAGAAGTACCCCCCTGGCCCACCCAGGAGCGATGCGAAGACGGCCGCGCCGCCGAGAAACCCGGAAGCGCGCCGAAACCACGGAGACATGCAGAAGAAAACGGAACCGCGATTCGGCCGGAAACGAACCGGCCGGAGTACCACCACCGGGGCCCCGGACCGGCGGTCCCGGGAGGGAATTACCGCGGGCGTGGGCGGTTTCGGTACTCGTTGTAGAGGCGGAGGTGGCGGTTGTCGAGCGGGACGCGGACCCCGTTCACGAAGACGTGGTGCACCTCGGTGCGGATCTCCAGCGGATCGCCGTTCACCACGATGAGGTTCGCCACCTTTCCCTCCTCCAGCGTCCCGAAGTCCTCCTCGAGGCCGAAGAGCTGCGCCGGCACCGTGGTGATCGCCCGGATCGCGGCATCCTGCGGCAGCCCGTAACCCACCGCGTGGCCCGCCTCGTAGGGCAGCAGCCGCGAGTTCGACGACCCGAACGTCGCGAAGGCCACTGTCACCCCGGCGGCATGCAATTCGCCCGGCGTCGTGAACGGCCGGTCGTAGGGATCGTCCTCGTGACCCGGAAGCCGCTGCGTCGGCCCCAGGATCACGGGAATGTCCTCTTCCGCGAGGAGGTCCGTGACCTCCCAGGCCTCCGCGCCCCCGAGCAGGATCATCCTGACTCCCTGCTCCTTCGTGAACTCCACCGCCCCGCGGATCTCGCGGGCCCGGTTCGCCAGGATCAGCAGCGGCATCTCCCCCCGGATCACCGGACTCAGTGCCTCCAGCCGGACATCCCGCCGCCGGCTGTCGGCCGATCCGGCCTCGTGGTAGCGCCGCGCGGCGGCCAGCACCTCGCCCAGCTCGGCGACCGCCTTGTCGTAGGCCTCCTGCGCCTCCCGGAAGGACCGCCGCTCCGGCTGGAAGGTGGCCGGGTTGAAGGAGCGGGTCGACAGCGTGGGCCAGCTCAGCACCATCCCGGCCCCGGCCTCGATGTCCATCTCCTCGACAGTCCAGCCATCGAGGTGGACGATGGAGGCCTGACCGCTGATCCCCGAGCCGCCACCGCCGAAGCCCCCGAGCCTCCCGGGAGCGACCACCGCGTGGGTGATCCCGTTCGCCCGTGCCACCGGCAGGTGCTCGCTGGCGGGGTGGATCGCGGTGGCCGCTTTCAGGTGGGGGTTCATCTCCCCGAGTTCGGCGGTGTCCACCGTGGCCGCGATCGCGCCGATCTCGGTGAGGCCCAACTGGCTGACCGAATCCATGAGCCCCGGAAAGACATCGAGCCCCGAGGCGTCCACGACCGTCGCCCCCTCCGGAGCCGACACCTCGCCGATCTCGACGATTCGGCCGTCCCGGATCACGATGGACCCGGACTCGATGGGGTCCGCCCCTTCGACGAGGGTGTGGATGCGGGCGTTCTCGATGACCCAGGCGCCTTCCTGCTGCCCGGCGCGGGCGTCGGCCGCCGCGGCCAGGCCGAACGCCGCGGCGAGCAACCCCGCCGTGGCGGCGGTCTTCGAGGTGCGCTCGCTGTTCATCGCCGGCCTCCTTCGCTGCCGGACGGGCCGGCGCCCGGACCGGGCGTCCCCCGGCCCGGCGGGCCGCGCCGCGGCGGCTCGCTCTCCGCCAGCTTCGCTTCGAGATCCGCGCGCTCCGCGGCGGCGCTCTCCCGCATCGCCCGGTCCTTCTCGCGGCTGAACAGCATCCTGCCGTCCACGAAGGTCATCTGATTCACCGCGTAGGTGCTCAGCGGGTGGCGGTCGAAGATGGCGAGATCGGCGTCCTTGCCCACCTCGATGGATCCGACCCGGTCTCCGACCCCGAGGTGGATGGCAGCGTTGATCGTGATCGTGGCGAGGGCCTGTTCTTCGGTCATCCCGCCCCACTTCACGGTCTTGGCGGCCTCCTGGTTCAGGTGCCGCGCCTCCTCGGCGCTGTCCGAATTGATCGAGACCAGCACCCCCCGCTCGGCCATGAGCGCCGCGTTGTGCGGGATCGCGTCGTAGGCCTCCACCTTGTAGGCCCACCAGTCGGAAAAGGTCGAGGCCCCGGCGCCGTGCGCCGCGATCTCGTCCGCGACCTTGTATCCCTCGAGCACGTGCTGCAGGGTGGCGATCCGGACGCCGAACTCCTCGGCCACCCGCAGAAGCTGCAGGATCTCGTCCTGCCGGTAGCAGTGGGCGTGGACCAGCCGGGTCCCCTCGAGAACCTCCACCAGCGGCTCCAGCTTCATGTCCCGCCGGGGCGGGAGCAACCGTTCCCCGCGCGCCTTCGCCGCTTCGTAGTCGCGAAACTCCTGCCGGTAGGCCTCCGCCTCGAGGAACGCCTGCCGGATCACGTCCACGACGCCCATGCGGGTGGCGGGATAGCGCGGCTGCACCCCGGGCGGGGTGCCCCGGGAGCGTTTCGGGTTTTCGCCGAGGGCGAACTTGATCCCCGGCGGCGCGCCTTCGAAGACCAGTTCGGCCGCATCGGCGCCCCAGCGGTGCTTGATGATGACGTTCATCCCGCCGATGGGGTTCGCGCTGCCGTGGAGGATGTTCGAGGTGGTCACGCCCCCGGCGAGCTCGCGATAGATGTTGATGTCGTACGGATCCACCACGTCGCCGGTCCCCGTCATCGAGGAAACCGAAACGCTGCCCTCGTTGATGGATTCGGCGGCGATGTGGGAATGGGCGTCCACGATCCCGGGCATGATGAACATCCCGGTCGCATCCACTTCCTCCGCACCGTCCGGGACATGCACCTCGCCACCGACGGCGGTGATCTTCCCGTCCTCGATCAGGATCGGGCCTTCCGAGACGCCGTTCGTCACGGTGAGGACCGTTCCCCCGCGGATCACGGTGGTCTGCGCCGCGAGGGGCGCGGCCAGCAGCACCGCCGGCAGCGTCAGGGCGGCCATTCGTTGGCGTCTCATCGGTT
The DNA here is from genome assembly GCA_012271265.1 of Vicinamibacteraceae bacterium. GTDB lineage: Bacteria > Acidobacteriota > Vicinamibacteria > Marinacidobacterales > Marinacidobacteraceae > JAAXGQ01. Next base: position 4,791 of record JAAXGQ010000080.1, on the reverse strand, counting down.
CCCTCCGGGGGCCTCCCGAGCGCCCGCATCGTCGTCGGTTTCGCTCGCGGCGGAATCGGGGTAGTGGATCACGCCATCCACGAAGACGGCTTCGATTCGCGTACCTTCGTCGAAGATGTCTCCGTCCGTGATGAGGAGATTCGCGATCTTTCCGGCCGCGAGCGTCCCCACGCGGTCCGCCACGCCGAAGATCTCCGCCGGAGCCGAGGTCAACGCGGTGAGCGCCGCCTCCCGGTCGAGCCCCCGCTCGACCGCCGTGCGGACGGCCGCCAGGTCGTCGCCGGAGCCCCGACCGCCGGAGCGTCCCGATTCCCCCCGGTAGAAGCCGAACTGCACCCCGGCGGCGGCGAGCGCTGCCGGCCCGGCCGGGGCCGCATCGCGGAGACGCAGCTCGCGGAGCGGCACACGCGCCTCGGGGTCCGCGTCCGGGTCGGCCTGCGGCCAGTTCAGGTCCACCAGGATCGGCACGCCGGCATCCGCGAGGAACCCCGCGGCAGGAGCGGCTTCATGGCCTCCGTAGAGGATCGGCCGCAGCCCGAGTTCCGCGGCCAGCCGGACCATCCGGCGGATCTCCTTGTCCAGATTCGCAGGCAGGAGCACCGGCTGCTCCCCGGCGGCGGCCAGCACCAGCGGCGCCAGCGCGCGGTCATGCCGCGGGCGGGCCAGGCCGGTGGGGTCTTCCTCGTAAAGGCGCCAGACCTCGTCGTAGTGGGCCGCATCGAGGAACAACTGGCGGATGTAGGCGATCACGCCCATCGCCGAGCCTGGAAAGGACCGGAACCCCAGAGTCTCCAGCCGCACCATGACGGCCTGGTCGCCGCCCACGACGAGATCGCGGGGATCCCCCGCGCCGAGGTTCACGAAGGCGGCCCGCCCGGAGACGATGCCCCGGGAGGGGACCGACACGGCCGAGGTGAAGCCGGCCGTTCGCCGGGCGGCGATGCGGTCGTCGTCCAGAGTCAGGCTGTCGGCAGCAAGCTGCCAGGAGAAGGTCCCCGGGCGGTCCTCCGGTCCCCGCGACGGGGTGGGCGGCGCGCCGGCGCCGGGGCGGGCGGCGCGTCCCGGCCGTTCCGCGGCGGATCCCCCGCGGAGGCCCAGATCGCCGAGCGCGGTGACGAAGCCCGGATAGACGTGTTTGCCCGAGGCGTCGAGACGGAAGACTCCGGCGGGTCCGGCCGAACCTTCGTCCACCGAGACGATCAGCCCGTCCCGCAGGACCACGGTGCCCTCGGCGATCACCGTCCCGTCGCCGCGGTGGACCATGCCTCCCGTGATCGCCCACTCCCGCGGGCCGGCATCGGCCACCGCGCGCGAGGAAAGCTGGGCAGCCTCCGCCGGCCCTCCCGCGAGAACGAGAACCACGAGCGGCCCCAACCCCCGGACCGCGCCCCGTCTGAACAGACTCGACATTCGGCGAGTGTCCCCCGTCCCGCCGCTCCGAGTCAACCGCCGGGTGCGCCGCCAGCCGGGCGGCCGCGGGTACCGCACGGGTGCCCGGGTGGTCGGCAGGTCCGCCGGCGTGGGCCGGATGGGAGGCCCCCGGTCGGAGGACGGGCGGCGTTCCCGAGCTACGGCTCGACGGGGCCGTCTGCCGTGTGCTCCGGGGTGTGGGTGCGGAACCAGCTGAGGATGCGTTCCGAAACGTCCATGAGGAACTTGGGCTCCCGGGGGCCGTGGGGGGTCCGGGGGTAGACGACCATCTCGGTCGGCACGCCCCGGCGGTCGAGGGCCCGGTAGAACTCCTGGCCCTGGGTGAAGGGCACCCGCAGGTCCTGGGCGCCGTGGATCACCTGGGTGGGCGTCGTGACCTCGGCGATGCGGTAGATCGCCGAGTGAGCCTCGTAGACCTCGTAGTCCTCCCAGAAGTCGCCGCCCATGTGGCCGGCGAGGTAGTCCTGGATGTCCGTGGTGGTGACCATGCTGATCAGGTTCGGCAGCCCGGCGCCCATGGAGGCAGCCACGAAACGGTCGGTCCGGGTGACGGCGAACGAGGTCATGTAGCCGCCGTAGCTCCAGCCCATGATGTAGAGGCGGTCCGCCCGGGCGATCCCCTGCTCGATGACCAGGTCCACCCCGGCCATCAGGTCGTCCATGTCGCCGAAACCCCAGTCCATCACGTTCGCATAGCGGAACTCCTTGCCGTAGCCGGTGGATCCCCTCGGGTTTGGCCGGAGAATGGCGAACCCCTCCTGGGCGAAGACCTGCAGCATGTAGATCGACGGAGCCCCGGTGAAGGTCTCCGAGTAGACGCCGGCCGGGCCGCCGTGGACGTTGAGGACGAGCGGAACCCGCGTGCCCTCCTGGTAGCCCACGGGGAGAGTGAGGAGACCCTCGACCGGGGTTCCGTCGGGCGAAGTCCACTGGAGTACTTGGGTGGCTCCCATCTCCGGGCGGGGAACGCCGGCGTGGAGGTCGGTCAACTGGCGCGGCGCAAAGGCTGCGGCCATCCCCCCGCCGGAGCCGAGGTCGGCGGCGAAGACCTCCCACGGGGTGTCCGGATCCTGGTGGGTGAAGGCCATGACGTCGGCTGCGGCGGCGACCGCGGGGGCGCCGTAGACGCCCGGTCCAGGGGTCATCTCGACGAGAGCGCCGCCGTCCGCGGGCAGACCGAAGAGCCGGCGTGAGGTGCGGTCGGCTTCCGTCACGTAGATCAGCGAGCCGTCCCGCGACCACCCGAGGATGCCCGGGCTGCGGTCCTTCGTTTCCGCCAGCTTCACCCGTTCGCCGCCCATCACCGCCATCACGTACACGTCGCCGAGGCCGACCGGCTCCGGCTGATCTCCGGTGGAGCGGAACGCCACCGTGGCGCCGTCGGGGGACACCCGAGGCGAGCTCTCGATCCCGTCGCCCCCGTGGAGCAGACTGACCCGTCCGTCGCCGAGGTGGACCACCGAGAGGTCGCCCGAGCGGCGATTCGTGTTGATGCGCGGGTCGTCCTGGTGGGAGAAGACGATCCGGTCGCTGCTCGACCAGTCCCAGCCGGACACGTGAAAGGCGCCGCGCGTCAGGCGGCGGTCCTCGCCGTCCGGGTCGGGACGGTCGGTGACCAGCGCCACGTAGAGGTGGCCGTACTTGAAGTTCTGGTCCACGAGTTCGACGTCCCGCTTTTCCTTGCGCCGGGTCTCCTCTTCTTCGGTTTCCGGATCACGCATCACGTAACCGACGCTCCTGCCGTCCGGGGAGAAGCGGAAACTGCCCGCGCCGTTTTCGGCCCTGGTCAGCTCGAAGGCCTCGCCCCCGCCGAGAGGAAGCAGCCAGACCTGGGACTTGCCTTCGGCCCCCTCGCGGAGGAACCCGAGATAGCGGCCGTCGGGGGAGAACGCCGGGGACGTCGCGGACTTCTCCGCGGTGGTGTAGGCGATCGTCTCCCCGCCGCCGGCCGGGACCACGTGGATCTGGGTGCGGTACTCGGACTTCTCACCCTCCATGAGCGGCTCGGTGCGGGTGAAGGCCACCAGGGCGCCGTCGGGCGAGATCGCGACGCCGCCCACGCGGTGGTACTCCATCGAGAGCTCGGGGGTCCAGCGATCCTCGGCCGCAGCCACGCAGGCCGCGCCGAAGGCGAGAGCGAGAACGGTGAGGGAGCGTTGGATCACGGGGCAGCCTCCTTCCGGCCAGGGTCCCATCCCCACCTCCAGCCGGACCGCCAAGTATCCCACCCTGCGAGCGCCGGTCACCGGGAGCGCCGGCCAGGTCTCCCGACGAGGGCCTCCCGACCGGCACCGCAACCTCCCACCTGCCGGCAGGGCTATGGAGCGCCGGCCCCATGGAGCGCCGGCGTCCTCGCCGGCCTGCGCCGCACCGTCGGCCCTTGGTCAGTCTCCTGCCGACCGCGCCGCCCCGCGTCGCGGCTCCACGGCACGCATCCGCCAGCCAGAGCCGGGAACAACGATTTGTAGCGGCTGTAAACCCGCATTCCCGGGCCGATCGCCGCCTGGGCGAGGTCCACCGGGGCGATGTTCCCGGACTGCAGCAGGCGGAGGGCGGGGGGGAGTTCGGTGCGGAGCGCGGCGACGAATTCCCGCCGCGACGCGAGCGGGGCGTCGGGCTTGCGGCGGCGGCAGACGAGGACGATGGAGGAAGCCAGCGCATTCGTGCCGATGCCGATCATCCGTCCCCGACGTTCGGTCCGCATCGGCATCGTGCCGGTGATCTGGAAGCCGGAACGGATCACGGCGCCCATGAAGAGCTCCCATCCGGTGCTCGCGGTGCCGGTGCGGGTGGAGCGGGCCTGCTTGAAGGCGTAGTAGATGGTCGTCGGAAACGCCGGGTGGGTCTGTTCGGCGAGCCGGCCCATCGCCTGCGTCATGCCCTTCAGGAAGAACGCTTCTGCCTCGGCGCGGCCACCGTGCCGATACGGGGTGGCAACCAGTTCTTCTTCCTTCGGCACCGCCATCCTGGCGAAGAGGTCCGGAAAGACGGACTTCAGCGAGCGACGCAGCCACACGTAGAAGAAATCCGACAGGTCCGCGTAGCCGACGTTGTCGTAGTACGGCGGATCGGTCGAAGAAACCTTCGGGCACGATGACGCGATGGCGGTGGCTTCTACCTGACGGGCCAACCCAGTACCGGATAACGGCAGCTTGTCCAGCGTCTTCGTGATCCATTCAATCCCCGACTGCCAGTTTCCGCTTGACTCCGAAAACGGGGCAGCCTCGGCGAAGTCCCAGGTCATGGGGAGGGCCTGTCTGGCGAAGGTCGCCCGAATGAAGCCGGGGCCGGGAGTGGCGATGGACGACCAGTAGTTCGCCGCATAGTCGACAGCGAACGCGGCATACAGGCCGACCGCCT
>JAAXGQ010000079.1 GCA_012271265.1 Vicinamibacteraceae bacterium | reverse complement strand
AAGTTCACCGAGGGGGCGTTCCGCGACTGGGGCTACACACTGGCCGCCCGCGATTTCCGGGACGAGACGGTGAGCGAACGGGAGAGCTGGATCCTCTCCAACCGGGAGGCTCAGGCCGATATCAGCTCGGTCGACAACGCCCGCGCCGTCGACCCGGGCTATGACCTCATGCCCGAGGCGCGGCGGGCCGAAGTACGGGCCGAGGTGGACGGCTGCCTCGACGCCCTCTGGGACTCCCACGGCGGCGGGAAGTGGCGCAGCAAGGTGCTGATCAAGGACACGATCGCCGACATCGCCCTTCAGCAGGTGCTGACCCGCGCGCGGAACTTCGACGTCATCGCCACCATGAACCTGAACGGCGACTATCTCTCGGACGCCCTCGCGGCCCAGATCGGCGGGATCGGCATCGCCCCGGGCGGCAACATCAACTACGACACCGGCCACGCGATCTTCGAGGCGACGCACGGCACGGCCCCGAAGTACGCCGACAAGGACAAGGTGAACCCCGGTTCGGTCATCCTCTCCGGGGTCATGATGTTCCGTCACCTCACCTGGAACGAGGCCGCCGACCGGATCGAGGCCGCCCTGGAAGCGACGATCGCCCAGGAGCGGGTGACCTACGACTTCCACCGGCTCATGGACGGGGCGGAGAAGCTGAAGACTTCCGAATTCGCCGATGCCGTCATCGAGAACATGGGCTGACGGCGCTCCTGCCATGTCACGTGGCGTCCCGCCCGCCCCACAGTTTTTCGTAGTCAGGAGGTAGCGCATGCGCTCCAAAGTGACCGTTGTCGGGGCCGGCAACGTCGGCGCCACCACCGCCCAGCGGCTGGCCGACGCCGGCCTCGCCGACGTGGTGCTGATCGACATCCTCGACGGGATTCCCCAGGGGAAGGCCCTCGACATCCTCGAATCGTGTCCGGTCAGCGGAAGCGATGTCCGGGTCACCGGCACCACCTGCTACGACGACACCGCCGGGTCGGACATCGTGGTCATCACCGCCGGCCTCCCGCGAAAGCCGGGGATGAGCCGCGACGATCTGCTCCAGAAGAACTTCCAGATCGTGGACAGTGTGACCCGACAGGCGGTCGAACGCTCCCCCGATGCGATGCTGCTGGTCGTCTCGAACCCCCTCGACGCCATGGTGCAGACCGCCTTCCGGGCCAGTGGCTTCGCGAAGAACCGGGTCTTCGGGATGGCGGGGGTGTTGGACGCCGCCCGGATGCGGGCCTTCATCGCGGCCGAGTTGAACGTCTCGGTCGCGAATGTCCACGCGTTCGTGCTCGGCGGGCACGGTGACGACATGGTGCCGCTCCCCCGTTACTCCACGGTGGCGGGCATCCCGCTTCCGGAACTCCTCCCCGAGGCGACGATCGACGCGATTGTCCGGCGCACGCGTCAGGGCGGCGGCGAGATCGTCGCTCTTCTCAAGGCCGGCTCCGCCTACTACGCGCCCTCGGCCGGCATTGTGGAGATGGTGGACTCGGTCCTGAACGACCGGAAGAAGATCCTGCCCTCGGCCGCTTATCTCGAAGGCGAGTACGGGGTGAACGGCATCTACCTCGGGGTTCCGGCGAAGCTGGGCGCCGGGGGCGTCGAGGAGGTCATCGAGATCGGGCTCTCGGATGCCGAGAAGGCCGCGCTCGACCGTTCCGCGGCTTCGGTGCGCAGCCTGATCGCCAAGATAGGCCTCGACGCATGAATCTCCACGAGCACCAGGCGAAGGCGCTTCTCGCGGGGTACGACGTCCGGGTGCCGCGCGGCGAGCCGGTGGAGTCCGTCGGGGAGGCGGTCGCCGCGGCTTCGCGGCTCGGCTACCCGGTCGTGGTCAAGGCTCAGATTCACGCCGGCGGGCGGGGCAAGGCCGGCGGCGTCCGTCTCGCTCGCAACGAGGCGGCAGTCCGGGAGGCCGCGGAAGCCATCCTCGGCCACGTTCTGGTGACGAAGCAGACCGGTCCGGAAGGACGCCTGGTGCGCCGGCTGCTCATCGAAGAGGGCGTTGACATCGCCCGCGAGCTCTATGTGAGCCTCATCGTGGACCGCTCCAGCGGCCGTCCGATGATCATCGCCAGCGCCGCCGGCGGCATGGACATCGAGGAGGTCGCCATCGAGACGCCGGAGAAGATCCAGACGGTCCTTGTGGATCCCGCGGTGGGGCTGCAGCCATTCCAGGCCCGCCGCCTCGCGTTCGGCCTCGGCCTCAAGGGGCCGGCGTTCGGAAACGGCGTCTCTTTCCTGCTTGCCCTCTACCGGGCCTTCGACGGCCTCGACGCGAGCCAGGTCGAGATCAACCCGATGCTCGTCACCGGAGATGGCGAGGTCCTGGCCCTCGACGCCAAGCTGTCGGTGGATGACAGCGCCCTCTTCCGGCAGCGGAAGGTCGCAGCGCTCCGCGACATTCGCGAGGAATCCCCGCTCGAGGTGGAGGCGGACCGGCACCACCTGAACTACATCAAGCTCGACGGGAGCGTCGGCTGCATGGTGAACGGCGCCGGCCTGGCGATGGCGACGATGGACATCGTGAAGCTCGCCGGGGCCGAGCCCGCGAATTTCCTGGACGTGGGCGGAGGCGCAAGCGCCGACCAGATCGAGAACGCGTTCCGGATCCTCTCCTCGGATTCCTCCGTCCGGATCGTGCTCATCAACATCTTCGGCGGCATCCTCCGTTGCGATCGTCTGGCCGAAGGCCTGATCGCCGCGGTACGGAAGCTGGGTCTCCGGCTTCCCATCGTGATCCGGATGGAAGGCACGAACGTGGAGGTTGCCCGGCGCATGCTCGCGGATTCGGGGATGGACTTCACCCCCGCCGACGGCATGAAGGACGCCGCCGACAAGGTCGTTGCCAAACTGAGGGCAGCGTGAGAGCCGCATGAGCGTACTGGTCGGACACGAGACCCGACTGCTGGTCCAGGGAATCACGGGGCGGGAAGGCGCCTTCCATACCGGGGCCTGCCGCGACTACGGGACGAGGGTCGTCGCCGGGGTGACTCCGGGAAAGGGTGGCCAGGAAGTCGCCGGGGTTCCCGTCTTCGACACCGCCCGTGAGGCGGTCCGCGCCACCGGGGCGAACACCTCGCTGGTCTTCGTGCCGCCCCGCTTCGCGGCTGACGCCATCGCGGAAGCGGTGGACGCAGGTCTCGACCTCGTGGTCTCGATCACCGAGAACGTCCCCACGCAGGACATGGTGCGTGTGGTGCGCGCGCGCCCTCCCGGCGGGACGCGGATCCTGGGCCCGAACTGTCCCGGCGCCATCTCTCCGAACCGCGCCAAGGTCGGGATCATGCCCGGCTTCATCCACCGCGAGGGCGCTGTCGGCGTGGTCTCCCGCAGCGGGACGCTCACCTACGAGGCGGTGCACCAATTGAGTCGGCGCGGCATCGGACAGAGCACCTGCGTGGGGATCGGGGGGGACCCGGTCATCGGGACGAGCTTTGTGGACGTCCTCGAGCTCTTCGCAGCCGACGACGAGACCGAGGCGGTGGTCCTGATCGGCGAGATCGGCGGCAGCGCCGAGGAAGAGGCCGCTGACTTCATCCGCCGCGAGATGACCAAGCCGGTCGTCGGCTTCATCGCCGGCCAGACCGCGCCCCCGGGCCGCAGGATGGGTCACGCCGGCGCCATCGTGATGGGCGGCAAGGGGACCGCGGCCGAAAAGATGGAGGCCCTTCGCTCCGCCGGAGTGCACGTCGTGGAGAGCCCGGCCGACATCGGGGCGATGATGGAGTCCGCCCTTCCCGGCTCCTGAGCGAAGCCGCCCCGTGGTCCGACTCGAGAGACCAGGAGATTCCCGTTGCGCACATTGACGATTGTGAAGCCGGACGCGGTTGCGGCGGGGAAGGCCGGAGCCATCCTGGCCCGTCTGGAGGCAGAGGGGTTCCGATTCGTCGCACTGCGGCTGATCCGGCTCACGAAGCAGGAAGCGGAAGGGTTCTATGCCGTTCACCGGGAGCGCCCCTTCTTCGGCAGCCTGACCGACTTCATGTCTTCGGGCCCGGCGATCGCCGCCGTGGTCGAGCGGGAAGATGCGATCAGCGCCCTTCGCCGCCTGATGGGAGCCACGAATCCGGAGCAGGCCGAAGCGGGGACGATCCGCGCCGCCTACGCGGCTTCGATCGAAAGGAACGCGATCCACGGCTCGGACGCTCCGGAAACGGCGGCCTTCGAGATCGGCTACTTCTTTCCCGGCGTCGACCTGCCCTGAGGCGCATGCCCGGCATCAAGTCGGACCGCTGGATCCGGCGCATGGCAGAAGAACACGGACTGATCGATCCGTTCGTGGATCACCAGGTGGGCCACGGGGTCATCTCCTACGGTCTTTCCGCCTACGGCTACGACATCCGGGTCTCGAACGAGTTCAAGATCTTCACCAACGTCTACACCACGGTGGTGGATCCGAAGCACTTCGACGAGCGCAGCTTCGTGGACTACAAGGGGGATGTCTGCGTGATCCCCCCGAACTCCTTCGCGCTCTCGAACACCGTCGAGAACTTCCGCATTCCGAGGAACGTCTACGGGATCTGCATCGGCAAGTCCACGTATGCGCGGTGCGGCATCATCATCAACGTGACCGGTTTCGACGCCGAGTGGGAAGGCAACGCGACGCTGGAAATCTCGAACACCACGCCGCTTCCCTGTCGCATCTATGCCGGCGAAGGAATCGCCCAGGTGCTGTTCTTCGAGAGCGACGAGGACTGCGAGACGAGCTACCGCGACAAGAAGGGCAAGTACCAGGGCCAGCAGCGGATCACGCTGCCGCGGATCCTCGCCGGAGGGTCGCCGGAGAAGCCATCGAGCTGATTCCGTGGAACTGATCGCGGGGAAGGAGCTTCGCCGCCGGCTCGCTCTCGACCCGCCGCTTCTCTCGGGACTTGTCGATCCCGATGTCCAGCTGCAGATGAACGGGGTGGACCTCACTCTGGCTGCGGTGGGGCGTTGGGAGAACGGACCCGGCCGGGTGGATTTCGACAACTCCGGCCGGCGCATTCCGTCCCCCTCGCCCCTGCTTCCTGCGGACGACGGGGTCTTCCGGCTGCCGCCCGGCCCGTACTGGGTGCGCTACAACGAGACGGTCCACATTCCCGCCGATGTCTTCGCCATCGGGCGCACCCGCTCCTCGCTGCTGCGTAGTGGAGCGCAGATCGGGACCGCTCTCTGGGACTCCGGCTACTCGGGCCAGAGTGGCTCACTTCTTACGGTCCACCACCCCGCCGGACTCGAGTTGACCGCGGACGCCCGCGTCCTCCAGCTCGTGTTCTTCCGCCTGGCGGAGCCGGCGGACGCGACCTATCGGGGCATATTCCAGAACGAATGACGGGCGCCCGGCCCTCCTGGGCACCGTCGCCCATCCGATCCAGGGTCCCGAAGACGCGGCGTTTCGCAGCCGGTGGGGGCTCGGGACGGCGCGTTTCGCAACGGCCGTCGGATGGCCGGCTGGGATGATCTACGGGCTTCGGTTCGACTCCTCCCCAAACGCAGCGGGTGGTCAGGCGTGCCGCTCGCGGAACGTCTCAGAGCAGGCGGAACTCCACCTCGATCTCGGCGAGGACATCCACGGCCTCCCCGCGGAAGCGGCCGGGAGCGAAGCGCCACTCGCGAACCGCGGCGATCGCACGCTCATCAAGACCGGCGTCGAGACTGCGAATGATCCGCGCCGGGCCGACGCGGCCGGACTTCAGGATCACCACTTCGAGGATGACACTGCCTTCGATTTTCCGGGCCAGCGCGTCGTCGGTGTACTCCGGGGTCACCTGACGGCGGAGTTGGGGCGGCTCGACTCCGCTGCCGATGCGGTAGGCGCCGCCGCCGAAGCCGCCGCCGAAGCCCTCGCCGAGGCCGTCGCCGTCTCCCTCGCCGATCCCGCCACCCGAGCCGCTTCCGGCGCCTCCGTCGCGTCCGCTGCCAGCGCGCCGGGGATCGAACAGCGCGCTCGCGTCGCGGATCAGGCCCGCGAGCGAATCCGGGTCGGGCATCTGGGCGGCGAAGGGCGCCTGGATCGCTTCCTCGATCATCTCCTCGTTCTGGACTTCCACCGGATCGAAGACCAGCTCATCCGGATCCGGCGCCGTCTGCATGGCGACAAGAGCCTGATCCTCGCCTTCCGCCTGGAGTTCCGCGGGCTCCTCCTCCGACTCGTCGCCTCCGCCCCCGCCTCCGCCGCCAGGTCCTGCCTCGACCAGAAAGACAAGCCCGGGAAGGTCGAGCGGCCCGTCCTCACTCTGCACGGCGGCCGTCCCCACCCCAAGCAGGATCAGCGCCAGGATGCCGCCGTGGAGGAACAGGGCCGAAGCAAGCCCGCTGCGGCCGACGGCGCCGGCCTGGAGGTGCTGCAGGGGCTCGCCGGTGATCGCGCTGATCTCCGGCTCGGGCCGGATCAGGCGCCCAAGGAGCGCGCGCCCGATTGCGACCAGTACGACAACGCCGAGGATCAGGCGCCCGCCGAGCGCGCGCCCGAGTGCAACCCCTGCCAGGAGGGCTGCGAGAAACGAGATCCTCCCGGGTCCCCGAGAGGCAGGGGATTCCGAAGACTCTGGACCGGACATGCTCGAGGGGGGGCAATCACCCACTTCAGCATTGTAGCCATGAGCCACCGGCGTCATCGTGGTAGCCTCCGCGCCCGTTTCGTGGCGGCGCCGTGGCCCCCGGAACCGGGGAGTCGCGGGTGGTCTGCCTCCCGCCAGGCGGCGGGACCCGCCGCCTGAACCGTCCGCCGAACCGAGGCCCGCGTCCCCGGGCGTTCCGGATTGGGGCTCGACCCCCGGGATTTCGCTCACGATGCTGCTCACCTACGGTTCCCACGCCCCGGTCGTTCCCTCGTCGGCGTTTGTCGCCCCGGGCGCCGCGGTGATCGGTGACGTGGTGCTGGGAGAGGACGTTTCGATCTGGTTTCAGGCCGTTCTTCGAGGCGACATCAACCGGATCAGGGTCGGGGACCGGTCGAACCTGCAGGACGGCACGGTGGTTCACGTCAATCAGGGCGCGGAACCGACGCTGGTCGCCGAAGAGGTCACCGTCGGCCATCAGGCGATCCTGCACGGTTGCAAGCTCGGCCGTCGCTGCCTGGTCGGGATGGGATCCGTCGTTCTGGACGGGGTGTCGGTGGGCGAGGAATCCATGGTGGCGGCGGGAGCCGTGGTGCCGCCCGGTCTTCGGATTCCTCCCCGGGTGCTGGTTCGCGGCGTACCGGCCCGGATCGCCCGGCCGCTGACCGGGTCCGAGATCGAGCATCTGGCGCGTTCCGCGAAGAACTACGTGGAACTCAAGGACGGCTACCTCGCCGAAGCCCGATGACCGCTCCACCGGCTCGTCCCACGCGGCGCACCCACCACTGCGCCGCCCTCCGGACCGGAGATGCCGGGGCGAGCGTGCTGTTGATGGGATGGGTGCGCAAGGTGCGGGATCTGGGGGGACTCCTGTTCCTCGACCTCGGGGACCACCGGGGCGTGACCCAGATCGTGGTTCGGCCGGACTCGAAAGCTGCCGAGGCGGCCCGGCGCGCCGGCGTTCACTGGGTGCTCGCCGTCGAAGGGGTCGTCCTCCGTCGCGAACCCGAGACCGTGAATCCGCGTGTTGCGACCGGAGAGATCGAAGTCGAGGCGCGGCGGATTCACGTCCTGAGCGAATCCCGCACCCCGCCGTTCCCTCCCGGCTCGGCCCGAGGGGTGGCCGAGGAACTGCGGCTCCGCTACCGCTATCTCGATCTCCGCCGTCCGGCGATGCAGCGGAACCTGCGGGCCCGTGCCCGACTCGCGTCCGGGATCCGAAGCTCGCTCGAAAGAAACGGATTCCTCGAGATCGAGACCCCGTTTCTGACCCGGTCCACCCCGGAAGGCGCCCGCGACTACCTCGTTCCCTCCCGGATTCATCGCGGACGCTTCTACGCCCTGCCGCAGTCGCCGCAGCTGTTCAAGCAGCTCCTGATGATCGGCGGCATGGACCGCTACTACCAGATCGTTCGGTGCTTCCGCGACGAGGATCTGCGCGCCGACCGCCAGCCGGAGTTCACCCAGGTGGACATCGAAATGTCTTTCGCCGATCCGGAACAGGTCATCGCCGTCACCGAGAGCCTGTTCGAGGAAGCGCTTCGAGGGGTCGGCGTCCGGGTGGGCCCGCCGTTTCCACGCTTCACCTATGAGGAGGCCATGGATCGCTTCGGAGTGGACCGTCCGGACCTCCGCTACGGCGCCGAGATCCGTGACCTCACGGACCACTGCCGAGGTTCCGGCCATCCCATCCTCGAACGGGTCCTTGCCGGCGGCGGCGCCGTCCGCGGCCTTGCCGCCCCCCGGTGCGCCGCCTTTTCCCGCAAGCGGCTCGACGATCTCGGCCGGATCGCCGTCGAGGGCGGCGCCGGCGGGCTGCTGTGGGCAGCGTTTCGTGACGGGGCCGTGCGTTCGCCCCTGAAGAAGAGCCTGGGCGACGATCGGCTGCGGCACTTACTCGAAGCGGCTGGCGGTGACCCCGGCGACCTGCTGCTCCTCGCCGCCGGGGCGCCGCGCGCCATGTCCCGGGCGCTCGGCCTGGTGCGGAGGCGGCTCGCGGCGAGCGAGGGCTGGATCCGGCCCGACGATTTCCGGATGGCCTGGGTGACCGACTTCCCCCTCTTCGAGATGTCCGAAAGCGATGGCCGCCTCACGTCGGTGCACCACCCGTTCACGAGCCCCCACCCCGAGGACCTCGAGCGGCTCGAGACCGATCCACTCGGGGCCCGCTCGCTCGCGTATGACGTGGTGGCGAACGGCTACGAACTCGGGGGTGGCAGCATCCGGATCCACAACCGCTCGATCCAGGAACGGGTGTTCGCCGCGCTCCGGATTCCGCCCTCGGAGGCCAGGGAACGCTTCGGCTTCTTCCTTGAGGCCCTCGAGTACGGGACGCCGCCCCACGGCGGGATCGCTCTGGGGCTGGACCGGATCGCGATGCTCGCCACCGGGAGCGCCAGCCTGCGCGAGGTCATCGCGTTCCCGAAGACGACATCGGCCACCGACCTGATGACCGGTTCCCCCGCCGATGTCCGCCCCGTCCAGCTTGAGGAGGTCGGGCTCCAGATCCGCCCCCGCTCCTGAGTCGCCCCGACGCGGGGGGGGCATGAGTTCAGCAACCATTCGCAGGGGGATGGCGAATGAGGATCGTGGGCCTGTCGTGGCGCTGGCGGCAAGTCGCGATCCTGGGAGCGAGGTTCGAAGCCATGAGCGAGGAAGCTCGGCGCCGGCTGGAGGCGCTGCGGTTCTGGCAAGAGTTCGGGCTGGCCGCTGCGGCCGCTCACGCTGGGCGCTGCGAGCGCACCCTCTACGCCTGGCGGGCCCGTTTCCGGCAGGCCGGCCCCGGAGGGCTCGAGCCCAGGTCGCGGCGGCCCCACCGGGTTCCCAAGAGGAACTGGCCGGGGCCGATCACCGCCGAGATCCGCCGCCTCCGGGAGGCGCACCCCAACCTGGGGAAAGCCAAGATCCATCCCCTGCTACGGCGGTTCTGCGAGCCCCGGGGGCTGAAGTGCCCCTCGGTGGCCACCATCGGCCGGCTCATCGCTGACGCCGGCGGCCTGCGGACGGCGCCGGTGCGGCTCGACAGCCGCGGGCGCCGGAAGCGCCCCCGCAAACCCCGCAAGCCCAAGGGAATGAAGCCCCTCCGGCCCGGAGAACTGCTCGCCGTCGACACCATGATCCTCCTCGACACCGGCATCCGCCGCTCGGCGTTCTCCGCCGTGGACATCGCCACCCGCACCGGCTTCGCGGTGGCCGCCCCCTTCGCCTCTTCCCGCTGGTCCGCCGATTTCCTCCGCATCGCCCTCGATGTGCTCCCCTTTCGCGTCGAAGCCGTCCTCTCCGACAACGGCTCCGAGTTCGAGGGCCGCTTCCGCCAGCTGGTCCGATCCCGGCGCATCGGCCGGCTCTACACCTACCCCCGCTGTCCCCGGATCAACGCACATGTCGAACGCTTCCATCGCAGCCTCAAGGACGAGTTCATCCCCTTCCATCACGACCTGCTCTTCGCCGACGCCGACGGCCTCACCCACTTCAACCACCAGCTCGCCCGCTGGCTCATCTGGTACAACCGCGACCGGCCCCACGCCAGCCTCCACGGGCGCGCCCCCCTCTCCTTCCTCCCCGATCCGCCACGCCGCCCCGCAGTGATCCCCCGCGCGCCACCAACAAGCATCCTCGCCGCTGCGCCGGACTGCTATATCCCCTGGACCCATACACAGCCCCGGCCGGACTGGCTGAGGCTGCGACTTCCCGATCCCTTGCCAATCCCCTCAGCTCCCCGGTGGTCTTTGCCCGGGAAAACTCGGGGACCGCCCCTCGGCCCACCCCAGACCCTGCGCTCCCGCAGCTCTCCGCTCGCGCCGTCCCCCGTCTTCCCCACGACAGCCTTCTCCCCACGCGCCAGCACCAAACCCACCCTGGCCCCGCCATCCCAAACTCGCAGCGAACCCACACTCAACATCCCCGACTGCCAAATGTCGTGGGCCCGTACACGCGGTTGACAGAATAGGCTCCCGTCGCGTACAGTCCACACTTCGTGTACTTTCTGTGCAACAGGAGGAGAATCATGGTTCGCAATCGGAGGATCGGCTACGGCTTCCTGACAGCGGGGTCGTTCGCGCTCGCACCCAGCGTTGCCGGCGCGGGTGCGTGTTGGGCGGGCTGCTGGGGGGGCGCGTGCTGGGCCGGCTGCTGGGCGTAGCTCCAACACCACCAGGACAGGCGCCTTTGCTTCCGCATCCGCGCCTGCCTTGGTGCCAGACTAGGCGAGCCGCCTGAGGGGCTCGTTGTGAGCGGAATCTCGCTGCAATCTTTGTTGTGTCGGTGTTCTCGTAGCCCCGGTTGCCCAACGCCGAGACAATTCTCTCGTTGGGCCGTGCTGCTCCCCTCTCATCTTCCACGGGCTGCCTGATGTCCGCTTCGTTCCTCTTTCTCTCGTTTGCCCTCCCATCCTTTTTCGTCGCGCCTGGCCAGGCCGTGGGGCACGCCGGGTTCGAGCATCTCGCGCCGATTGAGAGCGCCTACTACGCCCGGGACGGTGTTGCGGCTGTCGAGGCGCTGGAAGACGTACCCCCTGCGCCCCCTTTGGATCGTGCGTGGGCGTTGTGGCGGGTAGCGCTGACGCATCCTCTTGAGGGTGTCGATCGCCAGACCAGGAGAAGCAACGAGGAACG
Source organism: Vicinamibacteraceae bacterium (assembly GCA_012271265.1). Lineage (GTDB taxonomy): Bacteria > Acidobacteriota > Vicinamibacteria > Marinacidobacterales > Marinacidobacteraceae > JAAXGQ01. The sequence goes on along the minus strand of JAAXGQ010000079.1, from coordinate 37,588 downwards.
TCGCAAGGCGTTCCTGGACGAAGCGGAGACTCTCCTGGAAGCGGACGTCGCATCGGGAGTCCCCGTCGCTTTGCTCATCCTCTCTCAGGTGTACCAGGCACGGATCACGGGAATGGTTTCGGGAATGCGCTATGGCCGGCGCGCCGGGGAGACCTTGGCTCAAGCGCTTGATCTGGATCCGCAGAGCCCACACGCCCTCTATTTCCAGGGGATCAACCTGCTCATGGCGCCCGGACCCTTTGGCGACAAGGACCAGGGGCGAGCGCGGTTGCGCCAGGCTGTTCAGATTTTCGACGCAAATGCGGCATCGGGGGATGGCACCACTTTCCAGTGGGGACACGCGGAGGCACTGGCCCATTTGGGCTTTGCTCTCTTTGGGGAAGGTGACAGCGTGCGGGCCCAGGAGTTCTATCGGCGTGCACGTGCTCTCGCTCCCGAGGACTACGCATGGGTCAGGGACGAGTTGCTTCGCGACTTGCGGTGATGCCGTCCGTTTGGCGCCTCGACGAGTGTGGAGCACGGTCATTCGGCGTCCTGGATTGAAATGCGGAAGCAGAGCGAGCGCTTCTTGCTGCGGCCGGGTGTCGTCATCTACCGGACGCACCCGCGCGAATACGTTCTGGACTGGGGGGTCATGCCTAGGTTGTCGGTTGTGGTCGGGGACGACACACCGGACGCCGCACTGAGCGATCTCCTTGGCGAATTCCGTAAGTCCCGCATCGTTGACCTCGCCCCGTGGCGGTCAAGATTGGGCCAACCTGCGTTCGACCGTTTAGTCGCGCCCCTGATCGACCGTGAACTGCTCGTGCGGGCCGGCTCCGTCGCTCCTCTGCGAGACGGCTTTCGTTCCCGCGGCACAGTCCGGGTGGCTGTTCTCGGATCTGGCGCTCCGCTCTGTATAGCGCTTGAATCCCTGGCACGCTACCGACTTCACCTCTCTGACGTCGTCCTTCTGGAGCGGGAGCGGAGCAGGCTGGACGGCGCGCTCGTCCCATATTTGCACGCGGACGATCCTACGCTTGAGGTTCTTGTGAGGCGCCTTCGGCTCCCCGCACGATTTGGCGCCTTGACGAATCCGGCCACGTTACGGCACGTAGATCTCGTCGTGGCCGCCGTGCCGCGATTTCAGATTTCCAGACTTCTTGAGATCGAGGCCGCGGTGCCGCCGTTCGGTCCCCTGTGGGTCCACGCGTTGGCCTGCTGTGGCTTCGGTCTGTCTGGGCCGGTCGCCGGAGGAAACACCGCCGTTGGGGTTTCCGATTTTGTGGCGCATCTGAAGCTGACGGGATTCCTCCGTGAGGAGCTGTCCGACCCTTGGTTGGGGTCTGGGCCCGGCGACGACGCATTGGGGACAGCGGTCCAGGTTCTGATGCAGACCATTCCGAAGGCCGTCGTGGAGGGGCTGCGGTGGGTGACAATGGGAGAGTCTGTTCTTCGTGCGGCCATCCATGTGACGGACAGTGACCGCGGGCTTGTCGCCCGCAGTCGGATGACGCTGGGTTCGGAACCGTCGGCGCAGGATTGGAGTTCGGCGGACCCCACGGTCGGTCCGCTCATTTCGGGAGTAACGGAATCCGCGTGAAGAGGGCAGGTACTGCGGCTTTGCCGTCTGCCCTGCGGGCTGTAACCCAGTTGACACGGGCACACGCGATCACCACCGGGTATCGAGCCGTCGTCAATCCCATCAGTGGCCCCGCGCTTCTGACAAGTCTTTTCCACGGAATGGACGGCACGGGGATCAACGGGACGATCGCCTACATGCAGACGCAGCCGGTCGGACAGATCCTCCAGGAGTTGCGACGCACGGAGGGGGTGTTGGAATCCGACGGGCTCGGGGATGGGGAACAGGAGGTCCGTGGCGCTCAGCCGATGCCGGCGTCCGGTAAGGGTCAGAGTCTGGCGGATGCGCTGGGTAGCAGTTGCGGCGAGTTTGTGGAGCGGTACGCAGCGACCCGCGAGATGATGCGTGCGCGGCGCCGGGGTGCGATCCGGTTGGCGTCCGCGAGGGCTCTCCGACGGGAGGGGTACCGGGTCGTGGGAGCGGACGTGTTTCAGTTTTTCGCACCGGCGCAGTATTCGGCGCCCGGGTTTCCGTTCGTTCCGTTTTCGGACGACGTGCCCGTCGGCTGGGTCGAGGTTCAGGAAGTCGGGAGTGGCCCCGCCTGGATTCCTGCCGTACTGGTGTTTATGGGCTATCGGGAGGCGGAGGGCGAGGCGCGAATCGCATATCCGACGACGGGTGGTCTCTGTTTCGTGCCAAGCGGGGCAGACGGAATACAGACCGCCGTGCTGGAGGTCATTGAGCGGGATGCAATAAATCTGTGTTGGACATCCGGTGTGCGTGCGGTTCGCCTTGAGAATAGTGCCAGATCATCACGCTATCGAGTAATCCGGAGGGGCAGTTCAGTGCTGGCTTTCATCCCGTGGACAGACGTGCCTTACGTCAGAATCGTCCACGCACAGTACTATGACCCGGAGGGACCTCTCTTTCTTGCGGGCGGAGGGGTGGCCAGATCGACCTGGCAGGCGACTGGCAAGGCACTTCTCGAGATAAAGCAGTGCGCCCACGCCACGCAATACCTCCGCGGATTGGATGTTCCGATAGCTCGCGGGGGTGTGCGGGATTTCTTTGATGTTATTCCGTTCTACAGTGATCGACGGCGAATGGCCGTGCTCCGCGAGCGCATGGAGGAGGTGCTCATTGGGGATGTCGTCGAGTTGCAGGGACCTGGCCGAGCCGAGGGGGCGTCGCGGAGATCGACCTTCTCTGACAAAGAGTGGAGCGACGTACTGGGGAGTATTGGTCCGGTGTACGCCTTGGAGATGGACGTCGGGGACTTAGGGGTGCCCGGTAGCGTAATCCGGTGCGTCGTGCCAGGCATTACGATGGCGGGAGTGCCGAATTTGCCGTTCCTGGGACACGATCGGTATTATGCGGCGAGGCAGCTCGCTGATGGCATGGATCGGCCTAGCGAGTTCCGGGATTTGCACTTGGAGTTGGTTCCATTTCCCTAGGGGTCGCCGGACCAAGGTGTGCCTGGGACGACGGTGGGAGGCCTGTGTGGGGCGGAGCGCCGTTCGCCGATGTTCCTCCGACTTCGGGAGCGCGGCCTTCGCAGCCTGGTCCCGTGTCGAGATTTTGGGCACCAACCGTCGGCCAGTCCTGCGGACAGCACTCCCAGCGTGAAGTGTGCGGCCTTTCGCGTCCGGGGCCACCGCCGGTAGGGCTTGAAGGGAAGCGGAGGGAGGCGTACACACGATGACGAGATCCGCGAGCCCCGCTGGACACGTGCTGAACCGGATAGGGCAGAGGCAGTTCCCTCTTCTGGGGGAGCTTGTTTCCACGGAGGTAGGCTCCGCGTTTGACCTGTCGCTGGATCTGGACATCGAGACGGGAGGGGGCCCGCTGGCACTGGGCCCGCTGCTGACTCGCAACTGGCTGGCCGACCGAATGTCACCGGAGCAGCGCACGCTTCTCTCAGACGTAATCCGCACCTGGAGAGAGGCGGAGCGCGCCGCCCCCCTGTGGATACCGGGTCTCAACAGGCCTTTCGCGGACCTGACGAAGGTGGTCCCGGTGTGCCTGGACTTGTCTGTGCACTTTCCGGACGGAGCTTGGTTCATCAACCTTCTCTCCCGGGACACCTTCGTCGTGAGCGACGAAGCCGCCCGTGCCGGGCAGCCGACCGCCGGTGAAGAGCGGACGGTGATCGTTTTCGGCCACATCACACGGGCCCTTCGTTTGGGAGGGCTGACCCAGTTGATGACGACACTCCAGGACGCTGGCGCGCTGACGGCGAGCGTGCGCCACGCCGTGAACAGCAAGGAGCGCTCGGACATCGTCGCCGTGGAGCGCCAACCCAAGGTGCTGGCCGGAATTAACGCTGATTTCTCCTTCAGTGGACGGAGTTATACGGCGCTCTCCCGACTTCGGTGGTGCGCAACAGCCGCCACGTCGGGGCCGGACCGGAGAGGGAGCGGCGCAGGGGAGGAATGATGGCGACGGCCGATCCCTTCGCGGTGTTCTATTCGCAGACTGCCGTAGGCCGCCCAGGGGAGGGCGCGGGAACTGACGCTGGGCTCGGTCTCTGGCCGAAAGAATACCCGGACGCGGAGGTCGTCGCCCTTCCGCGGAGCGAATCCCTGAGCCGGAAGTCACTGTGGCGGGTGCTGGCCTCGCGCCGATCGCGGCGCAGTTGGAGGGTGTGGCCAATGCGATACGCGGACCTGGGTGTGCTGTGTGAGCAGGCAGCAGGGGTCACCGGATTCATGGAGGCATACGGCTTCTCAATGTTTCCGCAACGAGCGTTTCCGTCTCCGGGTGGACTTCAGAGTACGGAAATGTATATCGCGTATGGGGAGCACGTGTTCTCCGACGCGCCACAGAGTGAGGGTGTTTTTCACTATCGGGCGGTTGGACACCGGCTGGAGCGGTTGGCCGGTTATGGTGTCACGCAAGGAGTCGTCGAGAGTCTACGACGGCAGCAGCCATGGTTTGACTCCGGCGTCCCACTCTTGGTGGTGCTCACGGTCGATTACGCGCGGTTGCGCAGGAAGTATGGTGTGGCCGCGGGGCGATTGGCAGCGATGGAGGTCGGGTGGCTCGGCCAGAACATCTATCTCGTGGGAGAGGCCCTGGATCTTTCCATATGCGCGCTCAACGGCGCGGACGATAACGCCGTCGCACAGATGCTTGGCTTCGGGATGACGATCGCCGGGGAATACCCCATGCTGGTGATCGGGGTAGGCCCGGGCCCTTCGTATGTCGTTGAGTAGGGGTGTCGTGCGCGTCCGGCACAGGCGGGCGCGGGGTGGGAGTACACACGGCATAACCCGGCTTTCGATTGCCAGCATAGTGTTCGCGTCCATTCGGCGAAACAGGGCAAGATCGCTCATGACTAGCGGGGCGACGGCGGGCGCTTTCGTTCTGTTCGTGTTTCTGACGGCGCTGCGGTCTGCGCTGTCCTTCGGGCTGGAGTTTGCTGCAGAAAACAGACTTCGAACGGTAAACCGCCTCTCGATCATTCACGACGTTCCGGGTGCGTACCTCGAGGAGGTGGAGCGAGTCCCCAATGTGAACGGGACCTCTTCGTCCACCTGGTTTGGAGGAATGTATCTGGAACCGAGAAACTTCTTCATGTCGCTGGCGGTCGAACCATCTCGATTTCTTGCCATGTATCCGGGGATCGTCTTGGACGGTGTCAGTCTGGGAGAGTGGGAGGAGGTCCGAAATGGAGTGATTGTGGGCCAACCGCTCTCGGAGAAATTCGGCTGGATGAAAGGCGACAGAGTGGTGCTCGTCACCCAAGCGCACCGGCGGCGGGATGGGGCCGCCGCCTGGGAGTTCGAAGTGCTGGGCACATACACGGCGCCGGCCGGTGACTATGCGCCGGGACGGTTCCTCTTGCGTCAGGATTACCTCGATGGCGCAGCGGTGGATTCGGGGAGGGTGAGCTGGGTCACGTCCCGTTTGACGGAGCCGGGCCTGGCAGCGCAGACTGCGCGGGAGATTGATGGTCTATTCGCGACAACGGCTTCGCCCACGGTCACTCAGCCGGAGGGGGCGCAGAATGCGGAGTTCGCGCGGCAGTTTGCGGATTTCGGATCGATCTTCGGGCAGATTCTGGGCATCGTCGCCCTGATTGCGGCGATACTCGCCGGGAGTACGATAGGTGAGTCGGCGCGAAGGCGACGGTCCGAGTTTGTGCTGCTTCGGGCGATCGGATTCGGCCGGGTGCGCATGGCTTGGATCGTAGTTGGTGAGTCGCTGGCGGTAGTGGGAGGAGGCGCTGCGCTTGGGCTGGGGCTGGGCGTCATCGGGCTGAGTCTGAGTCAGGACGCGCTGGCTGAGCTGCTGCCCGCTTTCGAGTTGGGGTGGGGAGACCTGCTGACAGGCGCCGGGTTCGGAGTGGTGCTCGCGGGGGCGGCGGCGGCGCCGGCGGTGTGCTGGTTGGGTCTGACGCGGGGCTCGCAACGGAAGTAGGCGCGGCGGGAGGGAGCGCGTGAGGAAGAAAGAGGGGATGGGCGTGGCCGTCGTGCGCATCGGGATCGAAATCTGCACTGTATTCGGATACAGCCTGAACACGATTCGCTTTCGGCCGTGGAGCGCGTTGGTGCTGGTCGGGACGATGGCGGGAGCCGGTGCGGTGAGCGTGACGATTTTCGCGGTCGGTGATGGCATTCGGAGCGCTCTGACGCAGGATGGATCAGGAGTTGTCGCGGTGCTGCTGAGCGCGGGAGCGCGCCTGGAAATGGAGAGCCGGCTGGAAAGGAACGTCACGATGCAGCTCACCACGCTGACGGACGGTTCGGGGGCCGGGGCGCGGGTGATCGGTGCAAGTTCGCCCGAGGTCGTGGCAGTGATCAGCCACGTGCGCAAGGGGAGTGACCAGGCGGCCAACCTCGCTCTTCGCGGCGTGACGGCGGCCGCGTTCCCACTCCGCGATGGGTTCCGGATCGAATCCGGGCGTTCACTGATCCTCGGAACGGATGAGGCGATCGTCGGCTATGGGGCCACGCAGACATTTCGCGGCCTGGACGTAGGCTCGGTCGTTCCGCTTGGGCAGCGACGCCTGACCGTGGTCGGTGTCTTCTCAGCGGGGGGAGGGCCGGCGGAGTCCGAAATATGGACTAGCGCTAGCAGGGTGCAGAGCATCTTCGGAATGGGAAGCGCCGTTCACAGTGTGCGGCTGCGCCTTCGGTCTCCTGACGACTTCTGGGATCTGGAGGGAGACACCCTCGCAATGCCTGGTATCGGAGTCACCGTGAAGCGGGAGGCGGAGTTCATGGAGACACAGGCACGGATCATGGAGACGTTCGTGCGGGGATTTGGCTGGGTAACCGTGGCCATAATGGGCGCCGTTACCGCACTCATCATCATGAACACGATGTTCGGCGCGGTAGCTGCCCGCTACCGGGAGGTGGGGACACTCCGTGCTCTGGGATTTGGCCGGACGGCGGTCGCGATCAGCGTCGCCGGCGAGTCGGGTGTGCTGGCCGCTCTCGGGAGTATTGCCGGAAGCCTCGTGGCGTGGGTGCTCTTTGACGGAGTGTACGCCTCGACGATGAACGTAGCGTCGCTATCGCAGGTGGCCTTCGCCTTCGAGGTGAGTGCCGGGACAGTCCGACGCGCCGCGGTCAGCGCCATCCTGCTTGGCAGCTTTGGCGGACTCGTGCCTGCGGTTCATGCGGTGCGCAGACCACTGACCGATGTGTTCCGGACTTCGTGAGACGGCGGCGCTGGCTGGCCGCGCGCTCCACGGGGCGCTCCCGGAACAGAATGCGGTTACGGGCGCGGGGCGACGGTGACGGGGAGTGAAGCCGGACTCTCGTTGGGGGGATCGGCGGCATCCATCGCGGTGACGGTGTAGCGGTACGTGCGGGCCGGGTCCCGGGTCGTGTCCAGGAAGAAGCGGTCCGTGACCGGGGTGTCCGTCAGCCGCTCGGGCGGGCCGCCGCCGTCCTCGCCGCGGTACACGTGAAAGGCGGCGTCGTCGGACACCGGAGGGGCGTCCCAACTGAGTTCCGTGTGTCCCGACCCCCGCACCGCCCGGAACCCGGTCGGCGCCGGCGGGGGGAAGGTGTCGCGGGCGAGCGCGCAGTTTCCTCGGAGAGAGGGCCGGCGCTGACGCCGCCGGATCCGGCCGCGGGGACGCGAACGAGCACGGGAGTCCACCCAGGCTCCCGCTGCCTTCCGCGGGCGCCCCGGCCGGGTCCGCCGCCACGCCGGCGGTCTCCGCGGCGTCGCGATCGGCGGCAGCCGCTGCGGCTTGTTCGGGCGCTTCTGGCGGGTCGGGTCCCTGGTCGGCGGGCGACGGCGCGTCCGGCGAGGCCGCACCGGCGGCCTCGTTGGCGGAGAGCAATTCGTTGCCCGGCCCGGGATCGGGCAGCAGCCGGTCCTCCTCTCCTCCGACGAAAAGGAGCCGGACCCGGTAACAGACGCGTTCGGCCCAGTGCACCGTCGGGTCGAGGTGCATCGGCGCCCGGGTCCGGGAATGAGGTCCGAAGGACTGTTGTCGAGGAACGCTCCCGCACCGAGAACGAGAAGAGGATGTGGTCGGTGCGCAGCGAGCCGTGCCGCGTGGTCACGGTGCAGCCGTCGAGCAGCGGCAGCAGGTCGCGCTGAATCCCCTCCCGGGAAACCTCCGGCCCGGTTGATTCCGCCTTGCTGGCCACCTTGGCCAGCTCGTCAATGAAGATGATGCCGTGATCCTCGGCCCGCTCCATGGCCAGCCGGGAAAGCTGGCGGCGGTCCACCAACTGGTCTGACGTCCTGCTCGGGAGAGCCCTGCTGTTCGCGCTGCCGGAAGTCCAGGGGCTTCTCGACCTTCCGACACCCCGATTCCCGGTGAACGCGAACCTGAACGGCTTGTTCGCCCTGGCCGTCGGCGCCGGCTACTTCGCGGTCTGGCGCCGCCCCGCGGACTTCGGCTGGTACTTCTGGATCATGGGCGTCTGCCTGAAGGGGGGCGGGACCCTATTCCTCATTCTGGACCAGGTGCTCCGCGGCTCCCCGCCCGCCTTCCTGCTCGTCGCCGTTACGGACGGAACTCTCGCTGTTCTCACCCTGTACGCCCTCACCCGACGGAGAAGGGGACCGGGCGCGGTACCCGCACGGACACGGTGAACGAGACAGGTTCCGGATCGTTACCTCCTGGAGCTTCACGGGAATCTGCCTCGGGGCTCAGTGGATCAGAAAGATCCTTTCGTTCGGCGGCTGGAGCCATTCGAGGCCCCTGGACGTCACCACCTGGGGGTTCGAGATGTTGATCGCCAGCGGAAAGCCGGGCCGCTCGGGGATGTTCATGTGGACCATGTACTCGAACGCGAAGATGTGGTTCTCCTGGATGACCAGGTGGTGGCGGTCGGCGCGGAAGTTCGTCACCGACGGGCCCACGGTGCCGGTGCCGACTGTCCCGTAGGCGTGATGGTCGATCGCGAATCCCGGCTGGTCGCCGTCACCGAGCCCCTCCTGGATGATCACGTAGTCGAGGTTGCGGGTCCCGTCCGGCGTCCTCCCGACCCCCTGGATCCCCGAGTTCACGAACGGGGTGTAGATGTATCCCTCGGCCTCCATGGCCGCGACCATGGCGTCGAGCGCCTCCTTCGCTGTCATCCCGACGCGCATGTGGGGGCGCATGATCCACTGGCCGGCCACCGCCAGATCGAACAGCTTCTGGATGCTCTCCGGCGGGGCGGTCTCTCCCTCACGCAGGATGTAGGCGTGGGTCTTCGTGTCGGTCCCGAATCCCATGTAGCTGACGCCCACGTTGAAGGCGAAGAAGTCGCCCCGTTGAAGCACGTAGTCGCCATGCCACGCCCAGTAGCGGGCGTCAATCGGATACGGCGGGTCGGGTGAGACCGCGCTGTAGTACACGCGGACGCCGCCGCGCGAGAAGGTGCCGAACCCGGCCAAGTGGCGCTTGTAGGCCTCTTGCCGCGCCCAGGTAACGATTTCCCGGATCGTCGTCCGGCCCGGTTCGATGCGCGCCAGGGCCTCCTGGTGGAGCTGCCGGGCCGCTTCGAGGTTGTTGATCTGCTCGGCCACTTCCCGGACGGTGCGCCGCACCAGGAAATCGGTGATCAGGTTCTCCGCCGAGACGATGCGCCCGGTGTACTTGGGTCCGAGGATGCGGGTCAGCTTCAGCCAGGAGGAGTGGGAGATGCCGTCGGCCTCGGGAAGCCAGTCCGAGGTGTTCACGGCGATCGTTTGCGGATCCCGCTCGGCTACGAACGCCGCGAACTCCTCGTACACCTCGTCGCCGTAGCCGAAGGCCATCTGGTACCCGCGGCCATAGCTGGAGATGGTCCGGGCGAAGTCGTCGGAACCCCGGACGGTGATGTCCGCCACCGCGCCGCCGCTCCCGAACGCGGCCCGCTCGATCCGGTTGCCGAGATCGGTGAACACGAGATAGCCGTAGGTCCGGCCGAACCAGTAGGCCAGCGGATCGGGATCGCCGTCGCGGGTGACGTGGATCCACATATCCACGTTGTTGTCGCGCATGGCGCCCGGCAGGATCAGATCCAGCTTCTCCCGGCGCAGCAGCCGCATGACCTCACCGCCGCTGCTCGCGGTGTGGACGCCGGGTTGGGCGGCGGCGGGGAATGCGGCGAGGGGGGCGGGGAGAGAGGCGGCGAGGCTCGCCGCGGCCAGAATCCTCGAGATGCGGATCGTCATGGTCTTGCTCCTTGATCGGCTGCTCTGCCGTAGTGAACCACAGGCCCCGGCCGCGGGAGGCGGCGACGGTGCCGCGCCTGATGCCGACGGTACCCGGATCCGGTTCTGCTGGAGGCGTCCGCTCGGGTGTCGTGCGGTCGGGGTGCGCCCGTGCAGACCGGCGCTCCCGGTGGCTGGTGCACGAGCTCGGTAGGCTTCGTCCGGACGCTGGAACGCTGGCACAAGGACTTTCGGGAGGGGGGCCGGGCGGGCCTGGAACCGAAGTCCACCCGTCCGCGCCGGGTGCGGCAGCGGGTGTGGCCGGCGGTAACAGCATTCTCCCCAGGCGCCACCACCACACCCACCCCGTCCCCGGCCTCTCCTCCTTTCAGCCAACCCACCCTCGACATCCCCGACTGCCAAGTGTGGTGGGCCCGTACACGCGGTTGCTTCCCGGGCGCCGATCGGTCAGTCTCGGTCCGGAGATTCAGCGCTGTTGGCTGCAAACCTCAACAAGCCGCATCGCTGGAAGACCGACATCACCGAGTCGGTCAGGAGCTACAACAGATGGTTCCTGGCCAGCGCTCCGGCGGCCTTCCTGGCGCAGCGCCGGAGCGCCGCCCGGCGGGTTCGTGACGCTCTGACCGCGACCACGGCACTGACGCAGATCGATCCTGGAACGCTGCAGGCCCACCCGGCGATTCTCCCCTCATTGCGGATGGCAACCAGCCCTCCCCTCGCTCGGGACCGTCTTGTCGGGCTCGCCGGCATCAAGAAGAGCCTGGTCCTGACGATGGAGAAGCGAGGGGCGCTCCCACCCAGGATGCCGCCCGCCGAACTGCTCCGACAACTGACCCGGATTTCCGACGTTCTTACTCGCTTGATCGACCCGGACATCTGTCCGTGGATTGCCAGAGGCGACGTTCCCGTCAGCGACGAGCGTGGGGTGGCGGCGATCGTCATCGCCGATCGTCTTTGCGGCGCGGCGGCCGATCCCGTGATCCGCAACGCGCAGGAACAACGTCAACTCGACAGCGTCGGGGGGTGGCTCTCAAGGCACGGATACCGCCAGATACCTGCCGGCGATGCCAAGAGCCCCGCGTCCATGCCCTCAGGCGCCTTCTCGTTCCGCATGATCGTTGAGGGTTGGGTAGACGACGAGGGAACCACCGCCGTGAACATCCCGGTGGACATCGTGGTCAAGGCCCGGGGCTCCGGACCGGATGACCTCCCTCTGTTCGTGGAAGCGAAATCGGCCGGCGACTTCGCCAACGTGAACAAGCGACGGAAAGAGGAGGCGGCCAAGGCGGTGCAGCTGCGCAGACGCCACGGTCCAGACACGCAGTTGATCCTCTTCCTCGGCGGGTATTTCGACACCGGTTACCTGGGGTACGAAGCGGCCGAGGGAATCGACTGGGTCTGGGAACACCGCATCGACGACTTCGCGGAGTTGGGTCTGTGAAGCGGTTGGAGGGAGAGCGCCTTCGGATGCAGGCGGATCTGGATGCGGCGCGGAGCCGGCGCGAACGGAACGCGATGGGTCAGTTCGCAACCCCGGGTCTTCTGGCGCGCCAGATCCTCCGCTCGGCGCGCAGCATGACTCGGGCTCGGCGCCAGCCGATCCGATTTCTGGACCCCGCACTCGGAACGGGTGCCTTCTATTCGGCCCTCCTGCGTGTCTTCGGCGATGGGTCCATCGCCGCCGGCTCCGGCTTTGAGATCGACCCGCACTACGGCGCTCCCGCCTCGAAGCTCTGGGGGCCGACCGGTCTGCAACTCGTGTTGGCCGACTTCACGACTCGCAGTCCCGCCGCCGACGGCTCCGACGAGGCAGACCTGCTCGTGTGCAATCCGCCGTATGTTCGGCATCACCACCTCGAGAAGTCCGAAAAGCTCCGGCTCGCGCGCCGGGCGCAGCAAGAGGTGGGAATTCACGTGTCGGGTCTCGCGGGGCTCTACGTCTACTTCATGCTCCTGAGCCACAAGTGGCTCGCTGTGGACAGCCTGTCGATCTGGTTGATACCCAGCGAGTTCATGGACGTGAACTATGGCTCCGCACTGAAGGAATACCTGCTGCGCCAGGTGGACCTCGTTCGCATCCACCGCTTCGATCCCACCGACGGACAGTTCGACGACGCGCTCGTGTCCTCGGCCGTCGTGTGGTTTCGGAACCGCAGCCCCTCGTCGATGTCGTCTCCGGAGTTCACACTGGGAGGCACTCTCTCGGCGCCTCGGCTCCGTCGCCGCCTACGCCGGGAAGAGCTTCGGCGCGAACGGAAATGGACCAGGTTTCCAAGGGCGGCTGCCGCGAACGAGGCAAATGGCGCGGCACTTGGCCAGCTGTTCGCCATCCGGCGCGGCATCGCGACGGGCGCAAACAGCTTCTTCATCATGGACGAGAGCAAGGCGAGAGCGCTTTCCATTCCACCGCGCTTTCTTCAGCCGGTACTGCCGAGCCCGAGATATGTCAAGGGCGACATCATCGAAGCGGGACTGGACGGTGTGCCGAAGGTGGACAAGCCGCTGTTCGTCGTTCGTTGTCATCAACCGCTTGACATCCTCGAGCGAACCGAGCCGGGCGTCGCTGCCTACCTTCGTCAAGGCCAACAACAGGGGATTGACCAAGGCTATCTCGCGTCAAGGCGCGACCCGTGGTACGGGCTCGAATCTCGGGATGAGGCGCCGCTGGTGTGTACCTACATGGGCCGGTCTGTGGGTCGCAGGACGCCCTTCCGGGTGATCCTGAACGAATCGCGGGCCATCGCGACGAACGTGTATCTCATGCTCTATCCGAGGGGCGCCTTGTCTCGAACGATGGAGCAGGAACCCATGAGAAGGAAGGTCCTGGCGTGCCTGCAAAGAATCGTTGAGGCGGATTGGAAGGACAACGGCCGAGTGTACGGGGGCGGGCTCTACAAGATGGAACCGAATGAGTTGGGTCGCCTTCCCGCAAGACGGCTTCTCGAGGCCTTTCCGACGCTGAGCCCCATCTCGTCCCGCGCAAGGCCGCGGCTCCTCTTCGGCGCCGACTGACGGACGGACGGGACCGGTCAGATCACTCCGTGGAGGGGACCGCCGGGGGCGGCGAGGGCGTCCACGCGGCGGAGGACGGCGGGATCCTCGACCAGCGGCGGGGCGTGATGGGGCTTCCGCCGGGCGTCGATGAGGATGGGCTCCTCGGCGCTCCAGTGCTTGTGCCGGACCTCGCTGTTCCGTCCGTGGACGTCGTGGGACGGGTTGGAGCGGGTGAACGCCACCCAGAGCAGATTTCGAAGGCTCTCGGCGGCGAACGCCGGGTCATCGCAGAGCACCACGAAGGGCATCCCGGACAGGTCGGCCCCTGCTGCCGCCGCTCCGTCAAGCGCCTCGAACAGGGGGGCCAACTGCCGATCCACCCGGTCATAGGCGTCGAACCTCGGACCGCCAACCACGAAGATCCCCGGAAGCACGGCGCGAAGGCCGGAGAACCCGGGGGGCAGGGAAGCCCCGACTCCAAGAGGCGCCGTGGCGGCGAGGGCACGACGAGGCTCCCCGGCCCCGGCGACGACGAGCTTCGAGCCGGCGTTCAACCCGCTCCCCGAGTAGTCGAGGGTGTCGATCGTGGTGCGGGTCTGGAAGTGGAGGTCGGAGGAAAGATCCACCCGTCGCAGCACGTGGGAGAGGAGGGCGGGGACGTCGCTTGCCGCCAGGTCCGGGTCGTCCTCCCGGGCGGCGATGAACAGGTACTTGGCCAGGGAGCACTGACCGAAGCCGAGGATCGCGTTCGCGATCGTCCACAGTTCCTGCGGCCGCCTCCCGGTAAACGGCGAGTAGCGCTCGCTCCCCACCGCGAGCAGCAGCGGGTGCACCCCGGCGGCGTCCACCGCGTGGATGGAATGGACCCCAGGAAGCGTGGTGGGCACCATCGGCTCGGTGATCTCGTGGATCAGCTTCCCGAAGGTCGTGTCCTCCTGCGGCGGCCGGCCGACCACGGTGAAGGGCCAGATGGCGCCGGGGCGGTGCGTGACCGACGTCACCCGAAGAACCGGAAACGGATGCGTCAGGCTGTAGTAGCCGAAGTGGTCTCCGAACGGTCCCTCGGGGAGCGTGCGTCCCGGATCGACCCAGCCGGTCAGGGTGAAGTCGGCATCGGCGGAGACGACGAATCCGTCCCGGCGCTGCCAGCGGAAACTGCGGCCGGCGAGCATCCCGGCGAAGAGCAGCTCGCTCAGCCCCTCCGGGAGCGGCATGATCGCCGCCAGGGTGTGCGCCGGTGGTCCGCCCACGAACACGCTGACCGGCAGCGCCTTCCCGAGGCGCTCGGCCGCGGTGTGGTGGACGCCGATCCCCCGGTGGATCTGGTAGTGCATCCCCGCCTCGTTGCCGTCGTATTCGTTGCCCGCAAGCTGGATCCGGTACATCCCCAGGTTCGACGCGAGCGGGGCGCCGAGCGGTCCGCTTCCGGCCGACCGCTCCGGATCCTCGGTGAACACCTGGGGCAGGGTGATGAACGGGCCGCCGTCATCCGGCCAGGAGGTGATCCGGGGCAGTTGATGGAGTGGAATTGCGTGCGCCTGGCCGGGTGCCGCCGCGACGCGTCGGGGCAGGGAATGGATCGCGGCCAGGGCAGCGCGAGGCAGGTTGCCGGGACGGCGGCCGAGGTCCGAGGCGATCCGTCCCGGGTTCGCGCGGTACCGCACCGCCGCCTTGGCCCGGGCAAGCCCGTGCCGCAGCAGGAAACGGGCGCGCTCCATGGTTCCGAACAGGTTGGAAACGCAGGGAAACGCCGAGCCCCGGACGTTCTCGTAGAGGATCGCCGGAGCGCCGGCCGCGTAGGCCCGCCGCTGGATTTCCGCCACCTCGAGATGGCCGTCCACCTCCTCCCGGACCCGGACCAGCATCCGGTTTCGTTCGAGGTCCAGGACGGCGTCCGCGAGCGAGCGATAGGCCATGGGCGGACGGAGCCTATCCGCGCCGACCGCGGCCTCGGACCGCGGTAGCGTTCCTGCCGTGGTCGGGGTGCGCATCCCCTGGGATGAGAACCGCGCGGTGAGCGGACGACTGCACCCGGCGCGGGACGGTCGCGACGCGGCGCCCCTCCTGGCGCTGACCCATGGCGCCAGCGGTTCGATGGATTCGCCGGCGCTGGTGGGTCTCGCGGAAGCCCTCGCACGGCGCGGGATTCGGGTGCTTCGCTTCAACCTGCCGGCTGCCGAGGCCGGCCGCCGGCGGCCCGATCACCCTGCCGTCGCGGTGCGCGCCATCCGAGGCGTCGCTGCTGTCGCCCGGCGCCTCGCCGCCGGGGCACCGTTCTTCCTGGGGGGACGGTCGTTTGGTGGGCGGATGGTCTCGATGTTTCTGGCGGACCCGGGCGACTCCGGACACGGCGCGGCAGGCGCGGTGCTGCTGGCCTATCCGCTGAAGCCTCCCGGAAGCAGGACCGTCCCGGATATTCGGGTGCGACACCTGGGGCACGTCGACGTGCCGATGCTCTTCGTCAGCGGCGATCGGGACCCGTTCGCGCCACCGGAACTCTTCGAACCGGTGGTGAGCGCGGCGGGCGGCGCCCTGCGCTGGATCCGGGACGGAAACCACGGGTTCCGGGTGGCGAAGGCCCGGTTGGCCGCCGCTGGCCGCACCATGGCCGACGTGGACCGCGAAGTCGCGAACCACGTGACGGCGTTCCTCGGGCGGGACGGCAGCGTCCCGCAGCAGCGGCTGCCTGGCGCTAGGAGCCTGCGCCGCAGAAACCTGGCGGGCACCTCGCTCACCGGCTGAGCGAGGCCCACGGGTCCGTCGGCACGGCGGCGCTGTGAGCGCGAGACTGCCGCGGGGACGGAAGGTGCCCGCAGGCCGGCGAGGACGCCGGCGCTCCATGGGGCCGGCGTTCGATAGGTCAGGGCGCGCCTGCATGGAGCGCCGGTGTCCTCACCGGCCCACGGTCCGTCGGCACGGCGGCGCTGTGGGCGCGAGATTGCCGCGGGGACGGAAGTTGCACGCAGGCCGGCGAGGACGCCGGCGCTCCATGGGGCCGGCGTTCGATAGGTCAGGGCGCGCCTGCCTGGAGCGCCGGTGTCCTCACCGGCCCTCGCTGCGTTGGTACGGCGGCGCTGTGAGCGCGAGACTGCCGCGGGGACGGAAGGTGCGCGCAGGCCGGCGAGGACGCCGGCGCTCCATGGGGCCGGCGTTCGATAGGTCAGGGCGCGCCTGCCTGGAGCGCCGGTGTCCTCACCGGCCCACGGTGCGTCGGTACGGCGGCGCTGTGGGCGCGAGACTGCCGCGGGGACGGAAGTTGCGCGTAGGCCGGCGAGGACGCCGGCGCTCCATGGGGCCGGCGTTCGATAGGTCAGGGCGCGCCTGTATGGAGCGCCGGTGTCCTCACCGGCCCACGCTGCGTCGGCACGGCGGCGCTGTGGGCGCGAGACTGCCGTAGTCACGGAAGGTGCGGCGCAGGCTGTCTAGCGGGGGCCGAAGACCCAGGACATCCCGATCGTGAAGGTGTCCTGACTCATCGAGACGCCGTCGGAGCAACCCGAGCAACTGAAGAACGGCTCATCCGACCAGTCGCGCCGATATTCGAAGCGGGTCAGGAAGCGCGGGTCGTCGGCGACCGGCTGGAACTCCAGGGTGATCGTGTTCTCCATCAGCATCTGTTCCACACCGGTCGAGCGGGCCTCGCGATCGTTCATGAACTCGTAGCGCTCGGCCAGGCGGACGCGGTCGCTCAGGTGGAAGCGCAGGTACCCGCCGAGACCCCAGGAGGTTGCGGTCGCGCCGTCTGGATCCACGGCGGTGATTGCGTCCATGTTCACCATCGCCTCGAGGCGCTCGCTGACGCCGAGGTAGGCGTTCCAGCTCAGGTCGCGGAGCCAGCCGTCGTTCGTCAGGGGGTTCTCGGGACCGTGGATCCAGGTGAGCGTGCTGTTGAAGCGGTCGTCCGGCGCGAGCGAACCCTGAATCCCGTAGGACTTCCCGGTGTTCTGGTCGAACGCATTGTCGAACCCGTTGACCAGCAGCAGGGTCCCGGTGAAGGTGTCCGTCAGCGAATGGCTCAGCCGGGCGCCGAGATGGGAGAAGGGCTCGTTCCAGGCCCAGAGGATGCCCCGCGTGTAGTTCCAGTTGAGATGGGATTCCGCCACTTCGAGCCCGGCGATCGTGCCCATGAGGCCCACATCGAGCTGGGCCCCGTTCCCGAACCGGTAGTAGCCGTAGGCCTGCTGCAGATACAGCACGTCGGCGAGCGGCCCGGGTTCGAGCCCTTCGCGGAAGAGTCGGGCCCCGGAACCGAACCAGATGTCCGAACGGAATCCGAAGGGGCCGTCGCCGGTGGTCTCGAGTTCGAGCTTGACCTGGTTCAGGCCGAATCCGCGGGCGTTCGGGTTCGTGTAGTAGAGAGTGTTTCCGCCGTCGTCCGGCGTGTTCATGTTGTGGGTGAAGTAGGTGTCCACCAGGCCCGTGATGGCGAGCGGCTGTCCTCCGGTGCTGGCGGGACCGTCGGGCAACTCCCGGATGGACGCCACGGGAGCGATGGAGGCCTCGGCTGGAAGCCCGCGGGTCTCGCCCGCCGCGGCCGGCTCCGGGTCGCGCGCGGCGGCGAGCTGGGCGAGGAGGATCTCCAGATCCTCGATGCGCTCACGGAGCTCGGCCAGCTCGCTGCGGATGGAGGCTTCGATGTCCTCGCTGAGCGCTCCCGCCGGCGTCGCGGCGGATGCGGCGCCCGCGGGCAGGAGGAACAACGAAGCGAGAGCCGGCAGGCTCCCGAGGCGGATGCGGCGGATCACGATGGTGCTCCTCGGTGGATCAGGACCCCGTTGGGACGGGATCGGCCCAAAGGCCAAGGCCGATCACGGCCCCGCCTCCGATCTTTTCGCCGTGTGGCCGGCTCTCACTCGGCGGCGTTCTCGAGGGCGTAGCGGGCCACCTCTTCGTGGGTGGCGTACCAGACGCCGCCGGTCGCGTCCATGTGATCGATCAGGCGCTCCAGCATGACCATGCGGGAGCGGTGGCCGATGACGTGCGGGTGCATGGTCAGCAGGAACATGCCTCCCTCGGCGTGGGCCACGTCGAACTCCGCCTTCCAGATGGACAGGACGTCGTCCGGGGTGCTGTGGGGGCGGATCGCCGTGTAGCGGCTGAAGCCGAAATAGGGGGCGTCGTCGAGGATCCACTCGACCGGGAGTTCGACGACGCCGGTGGGCTCTCCGTTGGCGACGACTTCATACGGCCAGTCGTCGGCCATGAGACTCGAGTCGTAGAGAAAGCCCAGGTCCCGGACGATCTGGAGGGTGTTCGGGCTGTAGTCCCACGACGGGGTGCGCAGCCCGACCGGGCGGGTCCCGGTGAGCTCGGTCAGGGTCTCGACTGCCTGTTCGATCAGGCGTCTCTCCACGTCCCCCGGAAGCAGGGAATTCCGCTCGTGAATCCAGCCGTGGACGCCGATCTCGTGCCCCGCGGCCACGATCCGGGCCACGTCGTCCCGATAGAGGAGCGCCGATACGGCCGGGATGAAGAAAGAGGCCGGGATGCCGCGTCGCTCCAGCAGATCCAGCACCCTCGGGAGCCCGGCGCGGGATCCGTACTGGCCTCGGGAGAGATTCGAGGGACTCGTCACGCCGTCCCGCAGCGAGACGGTTTCGTTGTCGAAATCGAAGGACAACGCCACCGCCACCCGGGCGCCACCCGGCCAGCTCTCCGGGGCCAGCCGCCGGCCGGCGCGGACCGCCTCGATCGGGGCCCGCCACTCCGCCTCGGTCCATTGCCAGGCCGGTTTCGGCTCTGGCGCTCCCTGATCCTCCGGCGCACAGGCCAGGAACAGGGCCGAGGCCGCAACGACTCCAATGAATGGGAAAAGGCGCACGGAAACATTCTATGGGGAAGGGCCTTGCGGCCTGGCGCGCTCCCCTTCCTCCCGCGATTCCCGGACGTCGCAACGGTAAAATGACGGGTTGCCATGTCTCGCGCCCACGATCCGGCTGCGCTCTCGGTGCACCTCCCGTCCGTCCCCGATCGCGGGGTCCGGATCGCCGTCAGCGCCAACCGGGACGCGCTCGATTTCGACGACACGGACTTCACCGTCCCCGCCCGTCTCACGCTGGACGGACGGCTGGATCGGATGGATCAGGACGGCTTCCGTCTGCTGGCCCGACTCGGCGGGGCGGTCGAGGTCGAATGCGTCCGTTGTCTCGAACCGGTGTCGCTGGTGCTGGACGAGGAGTTGGACCTCGTCTATCTTCCGCTCGGCGCGCTGGCGTCCGCCTCCGGATCGCGCCGGCATCCCGCGTCCGGCGACCGCTTTCTGGACGCGGACGACATGAACGTCTCCGCCTACGAAGGAGACCGCCTGGAGCTGGCGGAGACGCTGTGGGAGCAGGTTCATCTGGCCCTGCCACCGAAACCGCTGTGCCTCGAGGACTGTCTCGGTCTGTGTCCCTCGTGCGGCGCGGATCGCAACCTTGCGCGCCGCCGGCCGGAGCGGGCCTGCGGCTGCGAAGGGGCGGCGCCACTCGGGAGCCGGGGCGGCCTCGGAGCCCTGCGCGACCTGCCGGGCCTCCCATCGGCATCGTGACCCGCGGCTGCTGATCCGGCGGACAGTCCCTTCCCTTCCAGATTCCTCGAGTTTGCCGATTGATGATCCTCAACGGAGGAGCGAATGCCCCATCCCAAACGACGCCATTCCCGTAGCCGCCGCAACAAGCGGCGGTCCCATGACCGTCTCCGGCTCCCGGCGCTTTCGATCTGTCCGAGCTGCCCGGAGCTCATTCGGCCCCACGTCGTGTGCCCCCACTGCGGGTACTACAAGGGCCGCCGGGTCATCGAGGTGAAGGAGCTCGGGTGAGCACCGCGTTCCTCTTCCCCGGGCAGGGGTCCCAGAGGCCGGGGATGGGCCGGGCGCTCGCGGAGGCTCTTCCTCGAGCGAAGGAGACCTTCGAGGAAGCCGACGACACCCTGGGTGAGTCCGTTTCCTCGCTGTGCTTCGACGGCCCTCGAGAGGCCCTCCGCCTCACCCGGAACACCCAGCCGGCGCTCCTCACCGTCAGCGTGGCGGCGTGGCGGGCGGCGCAGGCCCGAGGGGCCTCGTGCGCCATGGCGGCCGGACACAGCCTGGGCGAGTACTCGGCGCTTGTAGCGCTCGGCGGGCTCGCATTCGCCGACGCGCTGCGGCTGACCCGGCGCCGGGGCGACCTCATGCAGGAGGCCGTCCCCGAAGGAGAAGGCGCCATGGTCGCCGTCCTGGGTCTGTCGGCGGATCGGGTCGCGGCAGCCTGCCGGGAGACCTCCGACGGCGGCCCCGGCGTGGTCGAGCCCGCCAACTTCAATGGCGCGGCGCAGGTCGTCATCGGCGGACACGCCGCCGCGGTGCGGCGCGCAGGAGCGCTCCTGCGTTCACGCGGCGCGCGTCGGGTGATCCCGCTCCCGGTGAGCGCCCCGTTCCACACCCGCCTCATGCGGCCCGCCGCGGAGGGGCTGGCGCCGGAACTCGACGGGACACCCTTCCGGGACCTGGACGCGCCGCTGTGGACGAACGTGGACGCGGCGCCGATCACCTCGGGGGCACTGGCGCGGGAGGCCCTCAAACGCCAGGTCGCCTCGCCCGTGCGCTGGGAGGAAACCGTGCTGGGGATGGCTGCCGCCGGCGCCGACGTCTTCGCCGAACTGGGGGAGGGCAGGGTTCTTTCGGGACTGGTCCGAAAGACCCTGCGCGGCGTGACGACGATCCCGGTGTCGGACCCTGGTGGCGTGCTCCGGCTCGCGCGGACGGTGGACGTGGCGGCGTGAAGCGGCTGGAAGGGCAGCGCGCTCTCGTCACCGGCGGCACGCGCGGGATTGGCCGCGCAATCGCCGCGCGGCTTGCCGACGAGGGGGCCGAGGTCTTCCTCACCGGCAGGCGTCGGGACCAGGCCGACGAGGCGGCCGCCGCCATCGATGGCGGACGAAGCCGCGTGCTCGGGCTGGCGCTCGACCTGACCGACCCGGGGTCGGTCCTGGCCTGCCTGGGGGAGGCGGCCGTTGGCGGTCTGGACATCCTGGTGAACAACGCGGGCATCTCCCGCGACGGTCTGCTCATCCGCCAGAAGCCGGAGGACTGGCGCGCGGTGATGGCCACGAATCTCGACGGTCTCGCCGCCTGCTGCCGCGCTGCGGTGCGGCCGATGTTGCGCGCCCGCTATGGCCGGATCGTCAACATGAGCTCGATCGTCGGGCTGCGCGGGAATGCCGGCCAGACCGCCTATGCGGCCTCGAAGGCGGGAATCGTCGGATTCAGCCGCGCGCTGGCGAAGGAGCTGGCTCGACGCAACATCACGGTGAATGTCGTGGCGCCGGGCCTGATCGAGACCGACATGACCCGGGAGCTCCCCCGCCGCGCTCGGGAAGCGCTTCAGCGCGCCATCCCCATGGCCCGGCCCGGCTCTGCTGAGGAAGTCGCGGCCGCCGTGGCCTTTCTCGCCTCCCCGGAGGCCAGTTACATCACCGGCGCAGTCCTCGAGATCACCGGCGGACTTGCGCTCTGACCCCGGGACACGGCGCCCGGACAGGAGAAATTCAACAATGACCGACAGGAAGCAGGCGCCCGCGCCACCGCCCGAACTCCCGCTTGACGAACGCGTGCGGGACCTCATCTGCGAACAGCTCTCCGTGGCCCCCGACGAAGTCACCCCGGAGGCGGGTTTCATCAAGGACCTGAACGCCGACTCCCTCGACATGGTGGAGCTCACCATGGCGATGGAGGAGGAGTTCGGCTTCGAGATCTCCGAAGAGCAGGCCGAGCGGCTTCAGACCGTCGGGGACGCGCTGGCCTTCATCGAAAAGCAGCTCGACTCCTGATCTCCACCGGCATGCTCTCTCCCCGGGAGGCCGGGCGTGATGCGTGATGCCGTGGGCGTCCGGCGGGTCGTGGTCACCGGCGTGGGCCTCGTCTCGCCGCTCGGGGTGGGGACGGCGGCGACCTGGGAGGGACTTCTCGCCGGCCGTTCTGGCGCCGGGCCGATCACCCGGTTCGACGCCAGCGCGTTTCCGGTGCGCATCGCCTGTGAGGTCAAGGGCTTCGATCCGCTCGATTTCGTGGAGCGTCGGTCCCTCCGCAAGATGGACACGTTCTCCATCTACGCGATGGCGGCTTCGCTCCTTGCAGTGGAAGACGCCGGCCTGGCTGCGCCCGTTCCGGCGCCGGACCGGACCGGAGTCATCATCGCGTCCGGGATCGGGGGGTTCGAGACGATTGAACGGGAGCACGGGAATCTGCTCGCGCGCGGCCCCCGCCGCATTTCGCCGTTCTTCGTGCCCAACATGGTCGTGAACCTCGCCGGAGGCAACGTTTCGATCCGACTGAACGCCCGAGGTCCGAACACGGCTCCGGCAACCGCGTGTGCGGCCGGCAGCCACGCCATCGGCGACGCCTTCCGCCTGATCCGTTTTGGCTACGCGGACGCGATGGTCGCGGGCGGCACGGAGGCCACGATCACGCCCATGTGCATTGGCGGGTTTGCCCGGATGCGGGCGCTCTCCACGCGAAACGACGACCCGGAGCGCGCCTCGCGTCCCTTCGACCGGGACCGCGACGGCTTCGTCGTGGGCGAGGGCTCGGGCGTTGTGTTCCTGGAGGAACGGGAGCGCGCCCTGGCCCGAGGGGCGACCCCCTACGCGGAGGTCATCGGCTACGGCATGACCGGAGATGCCTTCCACATCACCGCGCCGGCCGCGAACGGCAACGGAGCGGTGCGGGTCATGAGGGCGGCGCTGGACGAGGCGGGCGCCGCCCCCGAGGAGGTGGACTCGGTCAACGCCCACGGCACCTCGACCCCCCTCAACGACCGGATCGAGACCGCCGCCATCCGGAAGGTCTTCGGGGACCATGCGGACCGGCTGGTGGTGAACTCGACGAAGTCCATGACCGGGCACCTGCTCGGAGGGGCCGGGGGTCTCGAGGCCGGGATCGCCTGCCTGACGCTGCGTCACCAGATCGTTCCCCCCACGATCAACTACGAGACCGCCGATCCCGATTGCGACCTCGACGTGGCACCGAATGTCGCCCGGCCGGCCCGAGTGCGGAGCGTGCTGTCGAACTCCTTCGGGTTCGGCGGCACGAACGCCGCCCTGCTGTTTCGCCAACCGGACGTCTCCGAGGGGTTGGACCCATGACGGACCTGTTCCGCTACCTGCGGGAGCTCGTGGACATCCCGTCGGTCACCGGGGATGAGCGGGCCCTCGCCGAGCGGGTCGCCCGGGATCTGGCAGAAGCCGGCTTCGAGGTGCAGCTCGACGAGGCCGCTCCGGGCCGCCCGAACCTCGTCGCGCGCGCCGGTCCGGCGCCGGTCCGGCTGTGGTTGTGCACCCACCTGGACACGGTGCCGCCGTTCTTTCCCTCGTCGGAGACCGCCTCCCACATCGGCGGCCGCGGCTCCTGCGACGCCAAGGGAATGCTCTCGGCCATGGTGTTCGCCGGGCGCCAGCTCGTGAAGGAGGGCGTGTCCGGTTTCGGGATCGTCCTCACCATCGGCGAGGAAGTGGACAGTCTGGGGGCGAAGCACCTGGAGGAGCGCGGTCCGGCGTTCTTTGGCGGCGCCTTCGGCGAGGACAGTTTTCTGGTGGTCGGGGAGCCGACCGAAGGGTTCATGGCCTCCGGCCACAAGGGCACCCTGCGGATCAGGATCCGAGCGCGGGGCAAGGCGGCGCATTCCGCGTATCCGGAGATTGGGGACTCGGCGATCCACCGGCTCCTCGCGCTCATCGCGCGGCTCCAGGCGATGGACTGGGGCCGCAGCGACGTACTCGGAAACGCCACACTGAATGTCGGACTCATCTCCGGTGGCGTGGCCGGCAATGTCCTCGCTCCCTCGGCGGAAGCGGTGCTCTACTTTCGACTCGTTGGGAACGCCGCGCCCGCCGAGGCGCGGCTCGACGCGATCCTGGCCGAAGACGAGCACATCGAAAAGGAATGGATCGGAGGGAACGACGCGGTCATCTGCCGCACGCTGCCGGGCTTTCGGACGGCGCCCATGGCCTACTCCACCGACATTCCGTTCATGCCAAGCTGGGGAACTCCCCTCCTGATCGGCCCGGGCAGCATCCACGACGCCCATACCGCCGACGAGAGCGTCGCGAAGTCGGACCTGGTGGAGGCCGTCGGGTACTACCGAACCCTTGCTCGGGAACTTCTCGGCTAGCGCTTCCGTTCCCCGCCGCGACGGCGCCCGCCTGGCGCGGGCGCTTGTTCGCTGGTTTCATGAACACCGGCGGCGCCTCCCCTTTCGGGAGGACCCGGATCCGTGGCGGATCCTTGTCTCCGAAGTGATGCTCCAGCAGACGCGGGTGGAGGCCATGCTTCCCCGCTATCGCGGCTTTGTCGCCCGCTTCCCCGACGCTGGTTCCTTCGCGGAGGCGTCCGCAGACGAAGCCGTCGCGTCGTGGTCCGGGCTCGGCTACTACCGGCGGGCGCGGGCTCTTCACCGCGCCGCCGGCGAGATCTCGCGGCAGGGATTCCCCCGCACCGAGGCCGGCCTCCGCGCGCTGCCCGGAATTGGTCCCTACACCGCGGCGGCTGTCGCTTCCATCGCCTTCGGCGAGCCCGTCGCCGCGGTGGACGGCAACGTGCGGCGCGTGCTGGCGCGCCGGTTCGGCGTGGAGGGACCGACGGACCGGGCCTCCTTCCGGCGGCGCATCCGGGAGCTGGCCGATCAACTGGTCCGGATCGCAACCCAGGGCGCGGACCCGGCGGCGGCGCCGGGAGACTGGAACCAGGCCCTCATGGAGCTGGGGGCGCTTGTATGCACCCCGGCCGCGCCGCGGTGCGCGGGGTGTCCTCTCCGGGGGAGATGTGTCGCGTTTCTCGAGGGCCGCGTTGCCGAACTTCCCGAGCGGCCCGAGCGCCGCGCCCCCGTCGCGGTCCGGCTGGCGACGGGCCTCGTCCGGGACCGGAGGGGCCGCGTCCTGCTGTTTCGCCGCCGCCGGAGTCCCATGCGCGGCCTCTACGAGCTCCCGGGCGGTCCGTGCCGCGTCGGAGAAACCCCGAGGAAGGCCCTGACCCGAGAGGCGCGGGCCCGCTACGGACTCGTGCTGTCGCCGGGCTCCGCGCTGCCCTCCTTCCGCCATACCGTCATGGACCAGCGCCTCACCGTGTACCCCTTCTTCGCCGCGGTGGCGGGGGAGCGCGGCCCTCCGGTGCGGGGCCGGTGGACCGCGCCCGATGAACTCGACCGGATCCCTGCCGGCGCCATCCTGAAGAAAGCCCTTGCGATCGCCGGTTCGGAGTCCCCCCCGGTAGACTGCCGCGCCCTCATGAGCGGGAACACCCCATGACGCACCGGGACCACGAGCGGGTCGAGAAGCGCTGGCAGGAACGCTGGAAGCGCGCCGGCGCCTTCGAAACGCCGGACCTTCCCACCGGACCGGGCTACTACTGCCTCGAGATGTTGCCCTACCCCTCGGGGCGCATCCACATGGGGCACGTCCGGAATTACTCGATCGGCGATGTCGTCGCCCGCTTCCAGCGGCGGCGCGGCTTTGCGGTCATGCATCCCATCGGCTGGGACGCCCTCGGCCTCCCTGCGGAGAACGCGGCCCTCAAGCGCGGGGCCCACCCCGCAGACTGGACCAGGAAAAACATCGAACAGATGCGGCGGCAGCTTCGTCGCCTCGGGCTCAGCTACGACTGGCGCCGGGAGTTCGCCACGTGCGACTCCTCCTACTACCGCTGGAACCAGTGGTTCTTCCTCCAGATGTGGAAGCGTGGCCTCGCCTATCGGAAGGACGGGGAGGTGAACTGGTGTCCGGGATGCGAGACGGTGCTCGCCAACGAGCAGGTCGAAGCCGGGCGATGCTGGCGCTGTGATTCGCCGGTGTCCCGCCGCGATCTGCCCCAGTGGTTCCTCCGGATCACCGAATACGCGGAACAGTTGCTGGACGAGATGGACCGGATGCCGGGGTGGCCGAAAAAGGTGCTGACCCTGCAGCGGAACTGGATCGGCCGATCCGAAGGCGCCGAGATCGTCTTCGCCATCGAAGGCCTGGAAACGGACTCGCGCGTCCGCGTGTTCACCACCCGTGTGGACACCATTTACGGCGCCACGGCGCTGGTGCTGGCCCTCCGCCATCCGACTGCCTCGGCGATCGCGGAGCGAAATCCGGAGGTCGCCGCCTACATCGAGGAGCGGCGCGCCCACCTCGCCCGGGCGCCCGCCGGCCGCGCGGAGGACGCCGAAAAGACGGGCGTGGACACCGGGTTCACCGCGGTGAACCCGTTTTCCGGGGAATCGGTCCCGGTCTATGTCGCGGACTACGTGCTCATGGAGTACGGCGCCGGGGCCGTGATGGCGGTGCCCGCCCACGATGAGCGCGACTACGAGTTTGCGAAGAAATACGGCATCCCGATCCGGACGGTGGTGATTCCGGACGATGCGCCGGCGCCGGATGGGCCGTTCACCGAACCGGGGACGGTCGTGGATTCGGGCGAGTTCAGCGGCCTTCCGACGGTGGATGCCAAGGCCGCCATGGCCGCCCACGCCCACCGGGAGTGCTTCGGTGGGCCTCGGACGGTGTGGCGCCTGCGCGACTGGGGCATCTCCCGCCAGCGCTACTGGGGAACCCCCATTCCGATGATCCACTGCGGCAGCTGCGGGGCGGTGCCGGTTCCGGAGGCTGACCTGCCGGTGGAACTGCCCCGGGCGGTGGAGATCACCGGCATGGGCGGTTCGGCGCTCTCCCGCAGCGAGGACTGGCTGCGGGTCACCTGTCCCGGGTGCGGCGCGGACGCCCGGCGCGAGACCGACACCATGGACACCTTCGTGGACTCGTCCTGGTATTTCTACCGCTACCTGGATCCCGGTAACGACCAGGCGCCCTTCGATCCGAAGCGGGCTTCGGCCTGGTTTCCGATCGATCTCTACATCGGCGGGGTCGAGCACGCCATCCTGCACCTCATCTACTGCCGGTTCTGGACGCGGGTCATGCGCGACCTGGGTCTCGTGGACGTGGACGAACCCGTTGTGCGTCAGCTCAGTCAGGGCATGGTGATCAAGGACGGGGCCAAGATGTCCAAGAGCAAGGGCAACGTGGTGGACCCGGACGCGGCGGTCAGCCAGTATGGCGCTGACGCGGTGCGGCTCTACGTGCTCTTCGAGGCCCCTCCGGAAAAGGAGATGGACTGGACCGATGCCCGGCTCAAGGGGCCGGCCCGGTTCCTTCGGCGGCTGGCGCGCCTCCTTCCAGGAGACACTCCCTGGCTCGTCGAGACAAAGCTTCCGGACGGGAGCGAGACCTTCGCCCGCGCCGACCTGGCGCTCCGCCGCAAGACGCACCAGACGATCTGGCGGGTGACCCGGGACATCGGCGAGCGGATCCATCCCAACACGGCGATCGCGGCGATCATGGAGCTCACCGGCGCTCTCGCCGCGAGGATCCCCAGGGCTCGGACCGAACCGGCCCGGCGCGCGGTGCGGGAGGCGGCCGAAACCGTGGTTTCGCTGCTGAATCCGATGGCGCCGCACCTGGCCGAGGAACTGTGGGAGCGGCTCGGCAACTCCGCCATGCTGGCCGATGCGCCGTGGCCAGTCTGGGACGAAGAACTGCTTCGCGAAGACGAGGTGCTCATCATTCTCCAGATCAACGGCAAGCTCCGCGGCCGGCTCGAGACCGCAGCCGGCGCCGACCGGGAGCAGCTCATCGAACGCGCGCGTCAGAACCCCGGGATCCGGCGGCACCTCGAGGGGCTGACGGTCAGCAAGGTGATCACGGTTCCCGACCGGCTGGTCAACTTCGTGGCCCGCTGAAGGCTCCGCGGCGATGAGAGTCTCCGATTCGCTGCCCCATCGCACCCTGCTGCTGCGCGCTGCGCTCGTTGCGCTCGCCCTCGGCGGCGTCGTGTCGGCCTGCGGCTACCGACTTTCCGGGCTGGGCAGCGGGTTGCCTGGGCACGTGGAGGTCGTCGCGGTGCTCCCGTTCGAGAACGAGACCGCGTTTCCCGAAGTCGAGGAGGCGATGACCGAGGAGATCATCGAGGGCCTCAACCGCCGCGGCCGCTACGAGGTCCAGGAAGTCGAAGCAGGCGCCCACGCGGTGATGCGGGGCACGATCCTGAGCGTGGACTTCTCCCCGGCGCAGCTCGATCCGGCGACCGGGTCGGCCTCGACCTACCTGATCATCGTGCGAGCCACGGTGGAATTCGAGGACGTCGTGAACGAAGAGATGCTCTACGAGGCCGACGCGTTCACGCTGCGCGACGAGTTCGACATCGGAGACGACCCGGACGCTGCCTTCGATCGCGAAGGTACGGCCTTCCAGCGGATCGCGAGCGCGTTCGCCGACTCCCTGCTCGCCGCGATTCTCGAGGGGTTCTGAGGGCTCGGCGGTCTTCGGGGGGCGTCTCGAGGAGCGGTCGCATGGCAGCCAGGGCGGGGTTCGCGACGACCTTCCGCGCGCTCCGGCCCGTTCCGGCGGCCGAGGCTCGGAAGCGGTTTCTCCCGGCGGCCGACGGTGGCCTCTACATCGTGGGCGGAGACAGCGGGTGGCTGCGGCGGGAGTCCATCCAGCGGATCGCCGCTCACCACCTCGGCGAACGTCCCGACCCCCACCGGCTCCGCCGCTTCAACGGTCAGGCGGCGACCGGCGGCCAGCTGCGGAACGCAGCCGAGACCCTTTCCTTCGGCGGGGCCCCGGTACTGGTGATTCACGACGGCCTCCGGGTGACGCAACCGCCCGCCGGCGCCCCGGACCTGGCGGGGCTCCTCCCGGATCTCATCGCGCGGCCTCCGGGACGGCTGACGCTTGTCGTCGAGTGGGAGAAGTCGCCGAACCGGAGCCTGAAATCCTGGAAGGGCACGCCCGCCCCGAAAGCCTCGAAGGCGAAGCGGAAGAGGACCGTGGCAGCGCGTCTGCCGGGCCTGGAAGCGGCGATCGGATCGAGGGTCGCGGCCGGGACCGGGCTTGTTCTCGACGCCGACCCACCGCCCGAACGAGCCATGCCGGCATGGATCCGGAACGCGGCCCGCGAACGCGGCGTCGCGCTGCCCGAACGCGGCGCCGAGCTGCTTGCCGAGCGGTTCGGGCGGGACCTCCGTCGCCAGGTCAATGAAATCGGCAAGCTTCTTGCCTACCGGGACGAGTCGGAGGCGGCGGTGACGTTTGCGGAACTCGAGACCGTGATCGGCGGGGGGACGGTCCGGAACCGGTTTCGTTTCACCGATGCGGTTCGGGACGGGCGGACTTCGGACGCGCTCCTCGCGCTCGACCGGCTGCTCGAGGAGGGCGAGTCCCCACAGGCCCTGCTGGCCCTCGTCTATCAGCTTGCTCTGCAGCTCCAGGTCGTCGAGGACGTCGTGCGCCGGGGCGAGGCTCCGACGTCGGCGCCCGGAGTGCCGGCCTGGATGGCGGGGAGACTGGCCGGCGCCGCGCGACGGTTCTCGGCTGCCGAACACCGGCGCATCCTGGGCGAGATCGCCACGATCGACATGCGGTTGAAGATGGGCGGCGTCGCCGCCCGGAATGCTCTCGCCGCCCTTGCGCTGCGCCTCACGGCGCCGGCCGGGAAGTCGTCGAGCCGCTGATCCATGCCGTAGCCAAGTCCCTGTTTTCCCGTAGGTTAGGGGGGGCGCCGCGTGGTAAATTCCAGCTGATGCAGCAGCTCGATGGCGCCGCCCAGCCTCCGGAACCCGGGCCCTCAGCCGTCGCGATGCGCCCCGGTTGCGCGCCGCTGATTCCGTCCCCCAGACCTCATGCCGCTCACCAAGACTCCGCTCCTCGCGGAGACGGTGCGCAAACTGGTCTCCCGGGGTGCTGCGGCGAGCGCCCACCGCATCCTCTCCAAGCTTCATCCCGCTGACGTCGCGCAGGTCCTCGTGGACCTGCCTGGGGCCTATCGGCTGAAGACCTTCCGGGTCGTCTACCAGCGCGATCTCGCGCTCGCCGCCGCCGCGGTGGGAGAGATGGGTGTCGAGCGCGCGGGCACGTTGCTCGAGCGACTGGAGCCCGGCGCGATCTCCTCGCTGCTGCAGGAACTCGATCCCGACGATGCGGCGGGCTTCCTGAGCGCGCTCCCCGAAGAGATCCGGGAGCAGGTGCTCCGGGGGATGCGGGCGCGCGAAGCCTCGGACGTCGAGGACCTGCTCCAGTATCCGGAACAGACCGCCGGGCGGATCATGAACCCGAAGGTGTTCTCCATCACGGAGGACACCACCATCGGTGAGGCGATCCGCCTGCTGCAGGCCTCACCCGACGTCGAGATGGTCTTCTACCTCTACGTCGTGGACCGGCACGAAACGCTGGTCGGGGTGCTCTCCCTCCGCCAGCTTCTCCAGCGGCGGCCCGACGTCGCCGTCTCCGAGGTCATGGTGACCGATGTCCTCCGGGTGCGGACCGACATGGACCAGGAGGAGGTGGCCCAGCTCGTCGCCAGCTACAACATCCTCGCTGTCCCGGTCGTAAGCCACCAGGGCAAGCTGGTCGGCGTGGTCACCGTTGACGACGTGATCGACGTCATCAAGGAGGAGGCCACCGAGGACATGTATCGGATGGCCGGTCTCGGGACTGCGGAGAGCGTCTTCACCGCCGCTCCCCGATCCATCAGGATGCGGATTCCCTGGCTCACCCTGAACCTCGCCACCGCGTTCCTCGCGAGCTGGGTGGTGAGCCTCTTCGAGGCGTCCATCGCCCGGTTCGCCATCCTCGCGGTGTTCATGCCCATGGTGCCGCTCCTTGGCGGCAACGCCGGCAACCAGACGCTCACGGTCATGGTGCGCGGCATCGCCCTCGGCGAGCTGAGCTGGAAGAACAGCAGGAAGGCGCTCCTCAAGGAACTCTCGGTGGGAGCAGCCAACGGGCTGCTGATCGGTCTGCTCATCGCGGCTTTCGCCTGGCTCTGGAAGGGAGATCCGAGGATCGGCCTGGCGCTGGCCCTGGCCATGTGCGGCACGATGATCGTGGCCGCCGTCGTCGGCACCCTGATGCCGCTTACCCTCCGCTGGCTCAAGGTCGACCCCGCGCTAGCCTCGTCGGTGTTCGTCACCACGGCGACCGATGTCGCTGGCTTCCTGCTGTTCCTGGGCATCGGCGTTCAGGCGCTCACGTTGCTCTGACCCCGCCTTCCCCTTCGGCCTTGCCATGCCCACCCGGCAGTCCCGCGCGTTCGTGCTTCGCTCCTTTCCACTCAGCGAGAGCGCCAAGGGAGTCATCCTCTTCAGCGAGGAAGAAGGGAAGATCAAGGGGTGGGCGCACGGAGCGCGGCGCCCGAACTCCCGTTTCGGCTCTTCTCTGGACCTCGGGAACGAAGTGCAGCTCGAGTGGCGGGAGCGGGAAACCAGGGAGTGGGTCAATCTCAGCCACTGCGATCTCGTGGTTTCGGCGCTGCCGCTGATGCGGGATCCGCTCGCTGCGGCAACCCTCCACTACCACCTCGGCCTCGTGGACGTATTCGCTCCGGGCCGGGACGCCCGTCCCCGGCTCTACCGGCTCGTCCGCGCCTGTCTCGGGGCGCTCCGCGATCACAGCTCCCCACTGCTGGTGGCGGCCTACTTCGAGGCCTGGCTGTTACGCCTTTCCGGGCTCTACCCGCGTCCCGGGCGGTGCGGCTGTGGAGCCGGTTTCTGCGAGACCGGAGCTGCCTTTCGTCCTTCCGGACCCGGCTGGTACTGCCCGGACTGCGCGCCCGGGGAGCGGCCGGGCGATCTTTCGCTGTCGTCCGAGGCTCTGGCACTGCTTGCAGCCGTATGGGCCTCGCCTCCGGCGGCGGTGCAGGATCGCTCCCGGGCCCCTGCCGACAGGACGGCCGCCGAAGAGCTCTTCCGACTTCATCGCGGCATGGTCGGAGCTGCGGCGGGACGGGAGATTCCCGGTCGCGAGGGACTGGTCCGCGTTCTGAACCTGATCCGCCGCCAATGAACTTTCAGGACCTGATCTTTACGCTGACCCGCATCTGGGGCGCCCGGGGCGCGGTCATTGCCCAGCCCTACGACATGGAGCTGGGGGCGGGCACGATGCACCCGGAGACCTTCTTCCGCGTTCTCGGGCCGAAGCCGTGGAAGGTGGCGTACGTCCAGCCCTCGCGCCGCCCCGCCGACGGCCGCTACGGCGAGAACCCGAACCGCCTGTACAAGCACCACCAGCTCCAGGTCATCATGAAGCCGGCGCCCGCGGACATCCAGGACATCTATCTGGAGAGCCTGGAGGCATGCGGGGTGGTCCCCGGCGAGCACGACATCCGCTTCGAGGAAGACAACTGGGCGGCGCCGACTCTGGGAGCCTGGGGTGTCGGCTGGCAGGTGCTTCTCGACGGACTGGAGATCACCCAGTTCACCTACTTCCAGCAGGCCGGAGGGCGGGATCTCGCCCCGGTCTCGGTCGAGATCACCTATGGCCTGGAGCGCCTCGACATGTATCTCCAGGACGTCGGGAACGTGTACGACCTCGAATGGGCGCCCGGGGTTCGCTACGGCGACGTTCGCCTGGCGGACGAGCAGCAGGGTTCCCGCTACGCCTTCGAGGAGGCCGACATTCCGGCGCTGGCCGCCGGGTTCGACGAGGCGGTCGCCGAGGGGCGGAGGCTCATCCGCGCCGGGCTCCCGATTCCCGGGTACGAGCAGTGTCTTCGGGCGTCGCACCTCTTCAATCTGCTTGACGCCCGGGGCGCCGTTTCCGTGAGTGACCGGGCCGGCCGCATCCTTGCCGTGCGGAGCCTGGCGACCGCGGCCGCCGACCGCTACCTGGAGGCGCCGTGAAGCCTCGCGAACTTGTCGTCGAAATCGGCTGCGAGGAGCTGCCCGCCGACTGGATCGCGAATCTCCTTCCCGCCCTTGCGGCCCGATTCGACGAGGCCTTGCGCCGGGCGCGCCTCGACAGTTCGCCGGTCCTGGCCGAAGGCGGCGCCCGGCGGCTCGTCGCCCACACGGACCGGGTCGCCGAGCGGCAGCGGGACCAGGTGGACCTCATCGTCGGGCCGCCGGCGCGGGTGGGACGCGGTCCGGAGGGGTGGACGCGGGCGGCCGCCGGTTTCGCCCGGAAGCACGGCATCGGCCCGGATACCCTGGACGAAGCGCTGACGGTCACCCCGACGCCCCGGGGCGACTACGTGGCGCTGCGCCGCCGGATCGAGGGCCGGCCCGCCATGGAGATCCTTGCGGGGGTGATCGAGGCGGCGCTCCGCGGGCTGCGCTTCCCGAAGGGCATGAACTGGGACGCCGCGATCGGAGGGGAGCCGTTCCCGTTTGCCCGGCCCATTCGCTGGATCGTCGCGCTCTTCGGAGAGGAGGTCGTTCCGTTCCGCATCGACGTCGAGCCCGGGACGCCGGTGGTGGCTTCCGACCAGAGTCGGGGCCACCGTTTCCGTGCCGCCCGGGGCGAGCCGGGCGCGCCATTTCGGGTCGGTTCCTACGCCGCGTTGCGCGCTGGGCTCGCTGACCGCTTTGTCCTCCTCCGTCCCGCCGAGCGCGCGACCCGGCTCGAGGCGGCGGTCTGCGCGCGCGAAGCGGAGGCTGGGGCGAAACGGGCTCCCACCCGCGGGCTGCAGCACCTCCACAACCTGGTCGAGTGGCCGGGGACGGTGCTCGGACGCTATCCGGAGTCCTTCCTCACGCTCCCCGAGGAGGTCCGCCACACGGTCCTCGTGTCGCACCAGAAATACCTGCCGCTTGCCGGCGCGCCGGGTTTCATCGCGGTGACCAACATGCCGGACGATCCGAAAGGCGCGATCCGCCGCGGCGCCGAGCGGGTCGTTCTGGCCCGGCTGCGCGATGCGCAGTTCTTCTGGGACGACGACCGAAAGACCCCCCTGGCCACCCGTCGTTCCCGGCTCGCCGGGGTGCGGTTCCACGAAAAGCTCGGGAGCTTCCGCGACAAGACGGAACGACTCGCGGCGCTCGCGGAGTGGACGGCTTCGGGAATCGGCGCCGATCCTGCCGCTTCGCGGCGTGCCGCTTCCCTGGCCAAATGCGACCTCACCACCGGACTCGTCGGCGAGTTCGCGTCCCTGCAGGGCGTGGTCGGAGGACTCCTGCTGCGCGAAGAGGGAGCCCCGGAGGAGGTCTGGCGGGCGGTCTACGACCACTACCGGCCCGCCGGCCTTTCCGGCGAACTCCCCCGGTCCCCGGAGGGACTTGCCCTGTCCCTCGCCGACAACGCCGACACCCTGGCCGGGCTGTTCCTGGCCGGGCTCGGCGGCGCGCGGACCGGCGCCGGGGACCCCTTCGGCCTCCGTCGGGCCGCGTTCTCGCTGATCCGGGTCCTGGGGAACGAGCCGGAGCGAAGCGGAGCTGCGGGTGGCTGGCCGTCGCCGGAGGCCCTCGTGAGCCGGGCTCTGGCCGGCTACTCGGCAACCGCCGTGGCTTCGGAAAGTTCCCGCGACGATGTGCTGTCCGGGATCCTCTCGTTCCTCGAAGGGCGCCTCGTCCACATCTTCGGGCGCGAGTTCCCCTCCGATCCCGACGCGGTGCGGGCTGTCGCGAGCGAAGGGCAGGGGCCCCGCCGCCCGGTGGCGGATTCCCGCGCCCGCATCCGTGCGCTGGCCGAGGCCGGCCGCACCGGTGACCTCGCCGCCCTCGCCACCGCGGCCACCCGGGTCCACCGCATCCTTCCTTCCGGTTCGGAGGGGTTGCCCGACCCCGACCCCGGACTCTTCACCGAAGACGCAGAGATCGCGCTGCACCAGGCCGTCAGATCGATGGGTGCGGATGCGCTCCGCCACTTTCGGAGAGGGGAATACGGTGCGGGCCTGGCCGTGCTGGTCACGCTCCGAAGTCCGGTGAACCGGTTCTTTGACGATGTCCTGGTGATGGCGAAGGACGCGGCGGTTCGAGAAAACCGCTTCGCCCTGCTGGCGCGTCTCGACTCCCTGTTCCTTGCTGCCTGGGACCTGCGGGAACTGGATCCGGCGCGCAAGAAGCCCCGCGTTTGACAGGCCCGCTGCCAGCGTTCGGACATGGGCTCGATTCGCCGGCTGCCGCCGGCGGTGCGGAACCAGATTGCCGCGGGAGAGGTGGTGGAACGTCCGGCTGCCGTGGTCCGCGAACTGGTGGAGAACGCCCTCGATGCCGGGGCGTCCACGGTGAGCGTCCGGATCCGGGGCGCGGGGAAACGTTCGATCCGTGTGCGCGACGACGGGATCGGCATGAGTCCGGAGGACGCACGTCTGGCACTCGAGCGTCACGCCACGAGCAAGATCGAGTCCTTGGCGGATCTGGTCTCGGTGGGCTCGCTCGGCTTTCGCGGCGAGGCGGTTCCCTCGATCGCCTCGGTCTCGCGCTTCAGGCTGCGAACCCGTACCGCCGACGCCGAGGCGGGGTGGGAGATTTCCGTCGACGGCGGGGAAGCGCTCGAGGAACGTCCCGCCGGCATGCCTCCCGGGACCGTCGTGGAGGTGCGTGACCTCTTCTTCAACGTCCCGGCGCGGCGCAAGTTTCTTCGGACGGACCGCACCGAGGCCTCCCACGTCACCGGCGTCGTTTTCGGGCTCGCCCTCGCCTGGCCGTCGGTGCGGTTCCGGCTGCAGCACGACGGCCGGTCCGTCCTCGGAGTCGATCCTGCGGATGGGCTCGAAGCGCGGCTCGCGCAACTCGAGCCGCGCTGGAGCGCCGACGCCATTCCGGTCGAGGCACGGGTCGGGCCGCTCTTCGTCCGCGCCTTTCTCTCCCCGCCGATGGCGCGGCGCGGCGCCGCCGCAGGACTCCGTCTCTTCGTCAATGGGCGCCCGATCCGCGACCGGCGGCTCTTTTCGGCCGTCGCGGAGGCCTACCGCCGCCTTTCCAGCCTTCGCGGCACGCCCAAGGGATACCTCTTTCTCGAAGCCCCGCCGGAGAGCGTGGACGTGAATGTTCACCCTGCCAAGGCCGAGGTGCGGTTCTCGAGACCCGGCGCCATCTGGGATGCCGTGTTCCGCAGCGTGCGCGCGGCGCTGGACGGAAGTCCCCGGCGCGTGGACCTCGCGCCCTCGCAGCGACGGGGGGGTTTGGCGCCCGGGATTCCTTCGGAGGCCGCGGACCGGCCTTCAGTCCGAGGCGCGCGTCCTGGATTCGAAGCCGTGCCGGCGCGTGTCGCATCCTCTTCCGCTGTCGGGTTCGACACCCCCGCCGCCGCGGCGCGCTTTTTCGACTTCGGAGCCACGCCTCCGGAGGTCGTGGGCCAATTTCACCGGACCTACATCATCGCCGAAGAGCCGCGTGAACTGCTCCTCGTGGACCAGCACGGCGCCGAGGAGCGCGTCCTCTTCAACGCGCTCATGGAGCGTTCGACGAGCCCGCGCACCGCCCCGCTGCTCCAGCCGGTTCCGCTCGAGTTGAACCCCGCGGAGCGAACGACCCTGGCAGCCGTCCGCGAGCCGCTCGTCGAGGCGGGTTTCGAATTGGAGGAATTCGGCCACGGATCGTGGCTTCTACGCGCCGTCCCCGAGGCGCTCGGAGTGGGGCGGGGGCTCGACGTCCTGACCCTGGCTCTCGCGGGGGACGGAAGCGAATGCGCTGACAACGCGGCCCACGACGCGCGCGCCCGGATCATGGCGCGGCTCGCCTGCCACGGAGCAGTCACGGGTGGCGTTCGGCTCTCTCACGACCGGATGCGCGCCATCCTTGCCGCTCTCTGGAAGACGGCCAATCCGTCCACCTGTCCCCACGGCCGGCCCACGGTGTTCCGCCTGGACCTTCCGTACATCGAGCGCCGGTTCGGCCGGCGATAATGGCCGCGCGATGGCGAGGTCCGGGCAGCAGAAGGAGCTCGCCCCGGAGGTGACGTTCGCCTGGATCCGCTACTTCCTCGGCCGTTCTCTCCAGTTCGTGGGGATGCTGCTGGTCACCGGGGCCGCGGTGCTCTTCTTCGGGGCGGACGCCGAGCGGCGGATGCTCGCCTTCACCGGTCTGGGCGCGCTGTTGTTCGCCGTGGGGTGGGTGCTCGCGAAGAAGCGGCCCGAAGGCGCTCGCTGACCGGAACGCCGGCTCCATGCGAGGAATGCCCGGTGAGAGCGCCGGCCCCATGGAGCGCCGGCGTCCTCGCCGGCCTGCGCCGCACCTTCGGTCCCTCAGGCAGTCTCGTGCCGACCGCGCCGCCGCGCCGCCGCGCCGCCGGACCGTTGGCCGGGAGGCCCACGGACCATGTCCGCCTGCGGCGGCGGCCGGTGAGGACACCGGCGCTCCAAGCGAGGAGTGCCCGGTGAGAGGGCCGGCCCCATGGAGCGCCGGCCCCATGGAGCGCCGGCGTCCTCGCCGGCCTGCGCCGGCCCGTCGGCCCCTCACGCAATCTCGTGCCGACCGCGCCGCCGTAGCGCCGTACGGTTGGCCGGGAGGCCCACGGACCATGCCCGCCTGCGGCGGTGGCCGGTGAGGACACCGGCGCTCCATGCGAGGAGTGCCCGGTGAGAGGGCCGGCCCCATGGAGCGCCGGCGTCCTCGCCGGCCTGCGCCACACCCTCCGTCCGTCAGGCAGTCGCGTGCCGACCGCGCCGCCGCACCGCCGTACCGTTGGCCGGGAGGCCCACGGACCATGCCCGCC
>JAAXGQ010000078.1 GCA_012271265.1 Vicinamibacteraceae bacterium | reverse complement strand
CTGCAGGCGTTCCTGCAGCGGATCGTGAACGCGGGAGGCCGGATCGAGCGCGAGTACGGGCAGGGGCGGCGGCGGGTGGATCTGATCGTGGTGTGGGGGCGGGGGCCGGACCCCGCCGGGCAGCAGCGGGCGGTGATCGAGTGCAAGGTGGTCCACCGGGGGCTCGACCGGACGATCCGGGAGGGTCTGGAGCAGACGCGGGCCACCATGGACCTGAGCGGGGCCGCCGAGGGGCACCTCATCGTCTTCGACCGCGACTGGGGGCGGAGCTGGGACGAGAAGGTCTTCTGCGAGACCCGCACCGACGGCGGCCGCCCGGTCACCGTCTGGGGCATGTAGCGCTCGTCGGGGCCTCGGGCGGGGGATCCCTTCCTCCCGAAGTCCCCGCCTCGTCCGGCGTGAGTCCGGTGCGATACTCGCGGTCGTGAAGCGCGAGCTCATCCGGCCGGCAAGAGCCATCGGTCCGGCGGACCACTTCGTCGGGAGGGAGGCGGAGCTCGCCGCCTTCGCCGAGATGGGGACCTCGGCTTCGAGGTCGGCGATGCCGCAGATCGCGGTTGTCGAGGCTCCGTCGGGCGCCGGAAAGACCGCTCTCCTCGCCGAGACGGCGGTGCGAGCCGAGGAAGAGCGCTTCGTGGTCATCGAAATCCCGGTGGCGAGCCTCGAGAGCGCCGAGCTGCTCCGCGCCAGGGTGGTCCCCCAGCTCGCCCGCCGTGACCGCTGGAAGGCGCTTATTCCCGATCTGAGCTTCGGGATGCCGGGCGGGGCCGGCGGTTCGGTGTCCGTCAGCCGGCCGAGTCCGGTCGCCGTCAGCCTGCTGCTGGACGGCCTCGACTCCCTGTCGCGGCGCTGCGGGCCGTCTCGCCGGGGACCGGCGGGGGTACTGCTGCTTCTCGACGAGGCGCAGCGGCTCACCCGGCGGGACGAGGCAGCGGTGGACCTGCTGCTCGAAGCGTTGCGCGGTCGGGTCGGCCTCCGCACCCTCTCGATCCTCGCTGGACTGCCGGACACCCTGGACGGTCTGGACTCCCCCAGCCTCGCGCGCGCGGACCGGATTTTCGGCCTGGGACCGCTCTTCCGGGACGAGAGCGTGCGCCTGCTCGAGCTTTGGCTGGCGGATAACGGGTTTTCCGCTTCAAGCCGCGAACACCTCGATGCGATCGCGGCGCACGCGCAGGATTGGCCCGAACACCTGGTCCACCACATCGGAGCGATGCTCCGGGAGGCGGGGGCGAACGGAGGCGTGGTGGATGCGGGGGCTGCCGGGCGCGCCAATGCCGCCGCCGAGCCGGCGATGCGGGTGTATTACAACGGCAGGCTCGGTTTCCTTCGCCACCGCCCGCCCGCCGAACACCACGCGCTCACCGCGCTGGCTCTGGCCGTGGGCGAGTTGCGCAACGGCCTGTCAAGCGCACGAGTCCAGGAGATCATCGAACTCGCCGGCGCCGGACACGATCTCTCGGTTCGACTTGCTCATGCCGGGGTCCTGGTCGAGGACGACGGCCGCTGGCGGTTCGTGATCCCGTCACTACGGCTGCATGTCCTGCGGACGAGGGACCCGCTCCCCGCGGCACTGAACGCCGCGCTGGAAGAGGTGCTGGCCACCCGCCGGTAGCCGCATCTGCCGATCCGGAGGTCGGCGCTCGGGCGCGAATCGGCGCTCCGGCGGGTGGGGCCCGCCGGAGGCGTCAGTAGCCTCGGGCGAGGCCGAGGCGGCGGGGGTCGGTGACGCCGTGGAGGCGGCCGGTGTCCGGGTCGCGCCAGACGATCTGCATCGAGCCGGTGTGCCAGTTGTAGGGGCCGAGATCCTGGATCCGGATCCCTCGGGCCTTGAGCCCGCTCCGCACCTCGTCGGTGATCCGGGACTCGATGGCCAGCACCTGCTCGCCGCCACGGAAGGCGAAGAAGCGCGGCGCGTCGGCTGCTTCGCCGGGCGTCATGCCGAAGTCGATGATGTTCACCAGCACCTGGGTGACGGGTTGCGGCGGCACGCCAGGTGAGCCGAGCGAAAGCCAGGGCACGCCGTCCTTCGCGACGATCGTGCCGGTGCTGTTCGGGCTGACCCGGCGCCCGGGGCCGGTGGTCTGGCCGGGGAAGCCGCTGCCGGTCGCCCGCACCCCGTCGATGAAGATGCCCGGAGCGCCTCCATGTCCCGTGTGGAGCGAGGTGATCCAGTTCCCCTCGGCGTCCACGATGACGTTGTGGTTGCTCTCGTCCACCATCGGTGGGGCGTCGGCGGAGCGGGCGATCTTGACCGGCTGCGGCCCCCGGAGCGCCGCGGTGGCGGTGGGTGGGGTCAGGTCCACCCCAGGGACCACCATCGTGGTCCTCACGAATTCCGCTCCGAACTTCGCGTAGTCCTTCGAGAGCCAGACGCCGGTGGGGATCTGGAACGCCAGCGGGTCGGTGACCCCGTAGCGCATGTCCGTTTCGACCCGGCCCAGCGTCCGGGTGAGGATCTCGAGGCTGTCCACCGACGCGGCGTAGTGGCCCATGCTCGCGAGGTCGAAGTTCTCGAGGATGTTCAGGTTGTAGCCGATCTGGATGCCGCCCTTCTTGGGCGGGGACTCGCTGAGGACCTCGTAACCCCGGTAGGTGGAGCGGACCGGGTCGGACCAGCGCACCTCGAAGGCTCCCATGTCCTCCAGGCTCACGCAGTAGCCCTTCGCCCGGGACTTCTCGACGAAACTCCGGCCCCAGGCGCCGGTGTAGAGGTAGTCGGCGCCTTCGGCGGCGATCCCCCGGAGGGTCTTCGCCATCGCCGGCATCTTCCACAGGTGGCCCACCGGGACCAGGTGGCCGTCCGGCATGTAGTGGGCCCGCGCCTCGGCGTTCCCCTGGATGAGGTCGCCCGTCTCCCAACTGTTGTAGTTGTTCGCGTACATGAAGGAGGTGACCAGCACCCCCTCGTCGGCGGCGGTGATCGCCGGCTCCAGGTACTCCGCCCACTCCCTGGTTCCGTAGCGGTCGGCGAGGGCGCCGAGACCCGCGACCTTGCCGCCGATGGCGACCTGGGAGGGATCCCCCTCACCGCAGCGGCCGGCGAGAGGCCGCTCCGAGTAGGCCTCGAAGACGTGGTACCTCCCGCTCGCGGCGTCGTAGTAGAGGCCGCCCATGGCGCCGAAGAGGCTCACCTGGTGGTAGTCCACGACGTTCTGGAGGAAGACCGCGGTCACGAAGGCGTCGATCGCATTCCCGCCGTTTCGGAGCACTTCGAGCGCGGTCTCGGTGACGATGGGGAGCTGGGTGCTCACCATCACGGAGTCGCCGACCGCTTCCTGCTTCGGGCCCTGGTTGTAGAGCGGGTCCCGCGCGTCCCGCAGGTCCGGCCCGTTCTGGCCGGCCGCGAAGCCGGCCGCGAGCAGGCAGATGCCTGCCGCGGGGATGCATCGTGCGCGTCGCATGTCCTTTCTCCCTCCGGGCCCCGTCAAGAGCCGATTCCTCGTCAGTAGCCGACGACGACTCCGAGCCGCCTCGGGTCGGTCGCGCCGTGCAGCCTGCCGTCGTCATCGCGCCAGATGATCTGCATGGAGCCGGTGTGCCAGTTGTAGGCCCCGAGGTCGGTGATCGCGATCCCGCTCTTCTTCATGCCCTCTCGGACCGCGTCGGAAATGCGGGATTCGATCTGCACGCCCCGTTCGCCTCCCCGGAAGGCCCAGAAGCGCGGCGCGGCGGCGGCGTCCTTCGGGTGCATCCCGTAGTCGATGATGTTCACCAGCACCTCGGTCACCGGCTGCGGCGGCGAACCCGGGGTCCCCATCGCGAGCCAGGGCTTCCCCTCCTTCGCCACGATGATCCCGGTGATCGGCAGCACCAGGCGCCGGCCGGGGCCGGCGGTGTCGGCGCGGGCCGTGCTTCCCGTCGCCCGCACGCCGTCGATGAAGACGCCCGGCGCCCCGCCGTGCCCGGTGTGGAGCATGGACACCCAGTTCCCGTGCGAGTCCACGATCACATTGTGGTTGCTGCCCAGATCGGCGGTGTCCGCCCCGCCCGCGCCCGGCGCGAAGAGGGAAGCCGTCATTTCGGGGGTCTCGCTGCCGGAGAGATCCACCCCGTCCAGCAGCATCGTGTTCTCGACGAAGGCGGCGCCGAGCTTCCCGTACTCGTCCGACAGCCAGAGGTCGGTGGGCATCTGGAAGTTGAGCGGGTCCTTGATGACCCAGCGCGTCTCGTCGGAGACCCGGCCGAAGGCGCGGATCATGATCTCGAGCGCCTCGGGCGACTCGCTGTAGTGGCCCATGCTCTTCAGATCGAAGTTCTCCAGGATCTTCAGGTTGCTGCCGACGATCACGCCGCCGGTGTCCGGAGGCGGGGAGCCGTAGAAGTCGAGGCCCCGGTAGGTGAACTTCGTGGGTGGGTCCCAGTGCGGCCGGTACTCGGCCATGTCCTGCATGCTGACAGCGAAGCCCTTCGCGTTCGCCGCCTTCACGAACTTCTCGGCCCAGGCCCCGGTGTACATGTAATCGGCGCCCTCGGAAGCCACCATCTTCAGGTGCTCGGCCAGGCGCGGCCGCTTCCAGCGCTCGCCCACCGGCACCAGGTGGCCCTCGGGCATGTAGGCCTTCCGGGCCTCGGGGTTCCGGACGAGGTCGCCCTGCTCCATCAGGTTGTAGTTGATGCCGTACATGAAGGAGGTGA
Source organism: Vicinamibacteraceae bacterium (assembly GCA_012271265.1). Classification (GTDB taxonomy): domain Bacteria; phylum Acidobacteriota; class Vicinamibacteria; order Marinacidobacterales; family Marinacidobacteraceae; genus JAAXGQ01. The sequence goes on along the minus strand of JAAXGQ010000078.1, from coordinate 2,671 downwards.
CGAGGGCCCCCTCCTCGGCCGAAGCGATGGCCGGCTCAAGGTACTGCGACCACTCCATCGTGCCGCTGCCGTAGCGATCCGCGATCGCTTCGAGACCGCGCACCACGCCGCCGATGGCGACCTTGGAGACATCGCCGCGATCGTGGCGGTCCGCGCGCGGGCGCTCCGAGACCGCGTTCAGCGACCAGTAGGCATCGCTGCCGGCGTCATAGCCGATGACCGACATCGAGCCGAAGTGCGAGACCTGGTGGAAATCCTGGACGTGCTGGACGAAGACGGCGGTCACCATGGCGTCCACCGCGTTCCCGCCGTCCCGCAGCACCTGAAGCGCCGCGTTGCTGACCACCGGAAGCTGGGTGGCCACCATGACCGAGTCGCCGCTGACCGTCGGCTTCGGCCCCTGGTTGAGCTGCGGATCGGGTCCGTTCTGCGCCATCCCGGTGGCGCCGAGGGTCAACCCCGCCGCCACCCCCAGGACGTGAATCCATGTCGAGCTGCTCCTCATGGCGCTCCTCCTTCTTCTGAATGGCCGGCGGCGAGTCCGAGCCGCCGGGGGTCGCTGACTCCGTAGAGCCTTCCGTCGTCACCGCGCCAGATGATCTGCATCGAGCCGGTGTGCCAGTTGTAGTCGCCGAGTTCTTCCATCGCGATGCCGCTTCTTGCCATGCCCCGGCGGACCTCCTCGGAGATCCGGGATTCGATGCGCAGCACCCGCCGCTCGGTCTGCCCGTAGAGGAACGCCCAGAATCGCGGCGCGTCGGCGGCATCCTTCGGATGCATTCCGAAGTCGAGGATGTTCACGAGCACCTCGGTGACGGGTTGCGGCGGGAACCCGGGCGTTCCCAGCGAGAGCCAGGGCCTGCCTTCCTTCATGACGAAGACGCCCGTCACCTCGGCAAGGATGCGGCGCCCTGGTCCGGTGGTCTCCGACTTCACGCCGCTGCCGGTCGCCCGGACCCCGTCGATGAAGATGCCCGGGGCGCCGCCGTGCCCGGTGTGGAGCGAGCTGATCCAGTTGCCGTGGGCGTCCACGATCACGTTGTGGTTGCTGCCGAGCGTCATCGCGCTCGAGGCGGCGTCGGCCTCGGGGGCCTCGCGTTCCATGGCCGCGGTCAGGTCCACGCCCGGCTGCGGCATCGTCTGTCGGACGAACTCGGCGCTGAGCCGCGCGTACTCCTTCGAATTCCAGAGTTCGGTGGGATTGCGGTAGGCGGCCGGGTCCTGGATGGACCACTTCATGTCCGATTCCACCTTGCCGAAGCTGCGGACCATGATCTCCAGGGTCTCCGGGGATGCGGCGAAGTGGCCGGTGGCGGTCAGGTCGAACTGTTCGAGGACGTTCAGGTTCTGTCCGACCAGGAGCCCGCCCTTGTTGGGGGGCGGCTCGACCAGGATTTCGTGCCCCCGGTAGGTGAAGCGCGCCGGCTCCAGCCACTGCGTCCGATACTCGGCGAGGTCTTCCAGGGTGACGCAGAAACCGCGCCTCGTGGCCTGTTCGACGAACTTCCGGGCCCATGCGCCCCGGTAGAGGTGATCGGCGCCGCGGGCGGCGACGGCGCGCAGGGTCGCGGCGAGGGCCGGCATCTTCCAGATCCCTCCCACCGGGACCAGGTGGCCGTCGGGCATGTAGAAGGCGCGCGCCTCCTCGTTCTCCCGGATCAGGTCGCCGTTCTCCCAGAGGCTGTAGTTGTTCGCGTACTGGAAATTCGTGACCAGGATCCCCTGTTCGGCGGCGGCGATCGCGGGTTCGAGGTAGCCGGCCCACGGCTTTGTGCCGAAGCGCTCGGCGAGCGATTCGAGTCCGCGCACGGTCCCGCCGATCGCGAGCCGACCCACCTGCTTCCCTTCTCCGCAGCGGTCGGCCCGGGGGCGCTCCGAGAAGGCGTTGAAGGCGGTCGTGGTCCCGGTGGCGGCCTCGTAGTAGAGGCCGGACATCGCCCCGAAGTGCGAAACCTGGTGGTAGTCCTCCACCTGCTGGAGGAAGACGGCGGTGACGAAGGCGTCCACCGCGTTCCCGCCGTCCTCCAGCACCCGGACCGCGGCGCGCGTCACGTTCGGGAGCTGGGTGGCGACCATCCCGCCAGCGGCGGTGGCAACTGCCTTCGGGCCCTGGTTCAGCAGCGGATCGCGGGAGCCGATCGGCTGGGCGAACGCGGAGGCCGCCGTCAGCAAGATGAGGGCGGCCGTGAGCCGCGTTCTCGTTCCTGACCGGGTCTTCCGAACCATCTTCTACACCGCCTGCGTGCTTGACCGCCTCGTTGGGAACCGACCTTCCTTCAGTGTCTCACCGCTCCGCGGATAAGGAAAACGCGATCAGGAAGAGGGGCGGGCGGTGCCTCTGCGGGACGCGTGGCGGCGCGGTCGGCAGGAGACTGGCTGAGGGGCCGACGGTGCGGCGTAGGCCGGCGAGGACGCCGGCGCTCCATGGGGCCGGCGCTCCCTACACCAGCGCGCGCTCGCCTGGAGCACCGGTGTCCTCACCGGCGACCACACCGGGAGCGCCGGTGTCCTCACCGGCCACCGCCGCAGGCGGGCATGGTCCGTGGGCCTCCCGGCCCACGGTCGGTCGGTACGGCGGCGCGGTCGGCAGGAGACTGCCTGAGGGGCCGGCGGTGCGGCGCAGGCCGGCGAGGACGCCGGCGCTCCATGGGGCCGGCGCTCCCTACACCAG
>JAAXGQ010000009.1:18294-18667 GCA_012271265.1 Vicinamibacteraceae bacterium | reverse complement strand
CGGTAGGCGTCGGTCAGCTCGCGTTCTTCGTCCACCGCCATCCCGGCGAAGCCGTTGTAGGGCGGATTGCCCAGGATGACGAGGATCGGGACCTCCTGCTTCACCCGCGCGGCGCGTTCGCGCTCCTCCTGGAGCTCGGGAAAGAGCAGCCGGCTCTTCGGCTGGTCCTTCCACCCGGTGAGGGCGTTCGTCAGGAAGACCTGCGGGCGCTCGCCGGCGTCTTCGCCCAACCCGGCGTCCAGCTCGTCGAGGGCGAGCCCCACCTGCAGGTGGGCCACCACGAAGGGCGCCGGCAGGATCTCGAAGCCGAAGATCCGTTTGTTGGCTGCCTCCCGGAGGCGCGCTCCGGCGAGCGCCCCGAGGCCGCGGCCCT
>JAAXGQ010000009.1:0-18118 GCA_012271265.1 Vicinamibacteraceae bacterium | reverse complement strand
TCGAGTCGGCCGGGGTCGGCGGTCTGCTGGAAGAGGGCGCGGAGCACCGGAGCGCGGAGGTGCCAGACCGCCTCCCGCCAGCGGAAGCGCTCGGCCGGGGTTCGGGTCCGCCGATTCCAGATCACCCAGGCGGAGAAGACGCCGTAGAACAGCGTCTGGACCAGGGTGGATCGAAAAAACCTCTCGCCCCGGTCGCCCCGGAAGCGGACCCCCAGCGCCTCTTCGAGCGCCTCCCGCAGGACGTCGAGGCGGGAGGCGGCTTCGCCGGCGGTCTCCAGCCGCGAGAGGCCGTCGCGGGCGTAGGAGGCGAGCAGGTTCGCCAGATCCTTCGGATCGCGGATCGCCGCCCGGTGGGTGAGCGCCCGCTCCAGGTATTCGACGAGGCGGGGGCCGAACCGGCGGGCAAAGGCCTTCGGTCTTTGCAGGCGGCGGTGGAACGTCTCCTCGTCAGGCGCGAGAGAGAAGGACTCCAGGCGGGTCTCGCCGTCGCGGCGGCGCCGCTCCGACAGAGTGAACTCCCGCAGATTCGTAGCCAGCACGAGCCCGTAGCCCGCCCGGTAGCGGGCCACCTGCTCGGAAGCCTCGAGGGCCGCAAGGTCGTGTCCCGCCGCCTTCACTTCGACGACGCCCCGCTCCGGCTTCTGGCCCGGCCGCGGGCGGCCTCTTCGCACCTGGCGGGCGGCGAAGAGTCCGAAGTCGGGCCGCCCGGCGTCGGAGTGGGCGAGCTCGGCGATGCAGATGACCCTTGGTTTCAGCGAAGCGCCCACCGCATTCAGCAGGTTGGCGAGGGGGCCGTGGGCCGAAAGCTCCGCGGTCCCGGCGCCCGAGGCGCGAATCCGCCGCAGGCCTTCGAACCAGTCCGCCGCTGCCGCGGCGAGCCGGCGAGTCGGCCGCTTCACTTACCGGAGGGGCGGTTCGCTGCGGGCGATCCGGCGAACGCGCCCGGGCCGGAACCGATCTGCCCCGAATCCGGACTCGCCGGTGCTGACGCCGGCGGGTTTGCCGAAAACCGCCCGGTCCCCCAAACCCACGGCCGGGAGCCTCGGGGGACCGTCAGCCGAGCCGCCGGTCGTCGTCAATGAGGATGACGCGGGCTGGCCGCCGGGGGCCCCACTTCCACATTACGAGATTGAGGTCGCTCGCTCCGGCTCCCGCAACAAGGCTGGGAACCCTCATGCCGACATATCCCGAGCGAATCAGGCGGTCGGCGAGCGCCTGCGACGCGGGGACACCCCCCGCAAACATGACCTCCCGCCAGGTCGGACACGCCAGATCAGCGAGCGTTACCCCCTGTCCGCGTCGCCGCTCCGTGTTCGCGGCGTCGAAGATCGGCTCCGCATCCACCTGGTAGGCGCAGAGGAGCAGCGGCTGGAGCGGCCGCCCAACCGGCTGGGACTCCCAGATCGCCGTCAGCATCGCGAGCGAGGTGTAGAGCGCCGGGACACCGCGCCGGTTGAAGCGGCCCCCGTAGAGGCGGGCTCCCTCGCCGGACAGCGGAGCCCAGGACCAGCGGGGATCGTGCGCCCGATAGACAACGCCCCGGAATCGCATCCGCCGCGGCCTCAGGCATAGCCTCCGGCGAACACCTGATCGAGATACGCATGCACCCAATCCCCGTGGCCCCGGCGAACCAGGCTGTCCGGGGTGGCGCCGCCGAAGCCGGGAAGCGGTTCGGAACGAAACCACGCGTACGCGCCGAGCGGGGAGCCGGTCACCTCCTCGACCCGGCGCAGGATCTCCAACATCTGGCGCAAACGGGTCTGGGTCTTGGGCGCCCGCACGCGGGCGGCCCGAAAGAACGCGTCCTTCCCGAGCCCCAGCGTGTCGGCGATCTCGTGCTTCGTGGTGCGCAGCGCCCCGGCAACCAGGGTCGGAGAGAACAGCCCATCCTCGATGAACTCATGAATCTGCATCGGCGTACCTCATCAATACTCACGTATTCTATCGTGACACCACATGTTATTTCGATCCACGGACGCTCCTGCGGTCCTCCGACCTGCCCAGACCCGTGATGATCGCAACGAGGATCACGACCAGGAGCGCCCACGAGTAGGCGTTCGCCAGGCCGGCTTCCAGGGCGGACACCCTCGGCACGCCGAAGGCTTCCCCCGAGGCCGTCGCCGAGGCGGCGAGAACGGTCGGAATGAAGAAAGGCAGGAGAAACGGATAGGTGCAGACGGTCATGTCCAGCAGGTTCGCCCGTCGGAAGCGCCCGACGCCGGCGCGCCGGCCCGAATCCCGCACCACGTCGCCGACCGCGAGGATGGCCATCACCGAATGCGTGGTCAGCATGACGGCTGCGCTCGTCACGGCAAAGATGCCGAGCTCCGCCCCGCGCGCCGTCGGCGCGGCGCGCCAGGGCCCGCGCGCGCCGGCCAACCGGTCCACGATGCCCGCCTCCTGGGCTGCCCCCACGATCCCCATGAGGAGGATGGTGAAGATCACGATCCCGACCGCGCCCTCCATCCCGTCCAGAATGAGCCCCCGGGCCTGGAAGGACCCGGCGTCGATGTGGAGCAGGCCGGCGGGGGTGACGAGTCCCAGCGTCAGAGCCAGGGCCACCGCAACGGCCACCCCGGCGAAGAGGCTCTCCACCAGGCCGCGCCCGCGCCACAGCATGAGAAACGCGGCCACGGGCGCCAGCAACATGGGGAGCGCGGACGGGTCGCCACCGAGCATGGCGCCCGCGGCCAGTTCCGCCGCCGAGGGCGCCTCGGCGCCGCCAACCAGCGTCAGGATGAGAGCGGCGGCCAAGGCTGCGGGCAGCGCATAGCGGAGGCGGCTGCGGACGACCCCGCCCATGGGCGCGTCCTGGGTGGTCGCGGACGCGATGGTTGTGTCGGAAACGGGCGAGACGTTGTCCCCGAAGGTGGCGCCGGCCAGGATCGCCCCGATCAACGCGACCGGGCTGGCCCCGAAGACGCCCGCCGCGGGGTAGAGCAGCGGCGCGCAGATGAGAATCGTCCCGAGGCTGGTGCCGGTCGCGGTTGCGAAGAGAACCGCGATGACCAGGGCAAGCAGGACGAACCCGCCGCCGCTCACCCCCAGTTCGGCGCCCGCCCACACCAGGGAGTGGACGAGCCCGGATTCGCGCAGCACGGCTGAGAAGATGCCCGCCAGCAGCCAGGCCGCCACCATGAGCATGACGATGGGGCGCGACATCCCGCGAAGAGCCGCCGCGCTGTAATCGGAGGCCCTCCTGGCGAGCAGGAGGCCGGCGCCCAGCGCCACGACCAGGACGGGCCACAGGCCGCGCTCGTCCGGCGCGCCGGAAAAGCCCAGCCCGGCGGCGCCGGCTGCGAAGACGAGGATCGGGAGCGCTGCTCCCACCAGGCCCAGCCGGAAGGCGAGCGGCTGCCCTGGCTTTGGATGGTGTTCCACACCATATGATCGGGGATCGTCGCCAGAGGGTCCAGCGGCGGCGCCCGGGTCGATGCGAGAAGGGGAGTCAGATGCCTCAGGACGACAGGTTCGAGCTCTACGACCTGCGGGTGGAGGTCGTGGCCGGCGGGCGCCAGATGGTCTGCAACCATAGGGAAGGGGACTACTTCGAACTCCGGGGCGAGAACCTGTCCTTCCCAGCGGGGCAGAGCTTTCCGCTCTACCCCCTGGCGGCGCTCCTTCCGCTGCTTCCGGCGAAGCAGCGCCGGACCCATCCGAACGACTGGATGACCTCCGACGCCGAAATCGCCTGTCCGGATCCCCTCTGCGGCGCCCGCTTCCGCATCACCCGCACTGGCGTCTCGACCTTCCGCCACAGCGAGGTCACCCGCGTTCCCCTCCCCCGGCCGCGGTGACTCTGCCGCTGCCGGCCAGCGGGCTGGTACGCGGGTGCTGGCAGTTGTCGCGAGGGCATGGGCCCGAGTGGAGCCGTGAGCGCGCCTTCGCCGCTCTCGACGAGGCCGCGGCCCGGCGGGGGCCACTCTTCCTCGACTGCGCCGACATCTACACCGGCGCCGAGCAGCTCGTCGGCGACTGGTTGGCGGCCCGGCCGGAGTCCGCGAGGCAGGTGGTGGTGTTCACCAAGTTCGTGCCGGACCTGGACGCGCTGGCCACCATCGACCGGAGCTACGTGCGCGACATCGTCCTCAGGTCCCGTGACCGGCTCGGCGTGGAGGCGCTGGAGCTGGTTCAGTTCGCCTGGTGGGACCTCTCCCAGCCGGGGTGGCTGCGCGCGGCGGAGTGGTTGACGGAGCTCTGCGAAGAGGGCGTTGTGCGCAACATCGGGGTGACCAACTTCGACAGCGACGCACTTACTGCTCTCCTGGACGCCGGAATTCCAGTGGTCTCGAACCAGGTCCAGTTCTCGCTGCTGGACCGGCGGCCGAAGAACGGCATGACGGATCTGTGTCTCCGGCGCAGCGTGACCCTGCTCTGCTACGGGGCCCTCGCGGGCGGCCTGCTCTCGGATTCGGCGGGCGCCCTGGCGCCGTCGCGCTCGCTGGTCAAGTACCGCCTCATCGCCGACGAGGTGGGGGGCCGCGCGGCGCTGGAGCGGGCGGGCGCAGCGCTCCGAGAGGTGGCCGGCCGGCGCCGTTCCACCATGGCCGACGTCGCGGTGGCCTACACGCTTGGCCAGCCCGCAGTCGGCGCGGTGATCGTCGGCCTGAGCCGTAGGGGCCGGACGGTGGGCGCGCGCCGCCTGCGCCTCGAACCGGGCGACGAGCGGCGGCTGGAGGCGGCGGTTCCCGACACGGTGCCGGGCGAGGTCTTCGGGCTCGAGCGCGACCTGAACGGCCCGCACGGCCGCATCATGAGAACCAACCTCAACCGGGAAGGTCCTCACATACCGTCAGACCGCCAGTAGCCGGAAGGGCCGCGGGAGAGTAGAAGCCGCTTCACCGTCCGTCTTCATCCGGCAGGTTCTTCGGATTCCAGATGGCTTCTTCAAGCTCCGGAATGGGATCGTCGAAGTTGGGCGACATCCAGAACTGACCCTCGTAACCGCCGGGCTGCCGCGGTTCCCGTCGCTCCCGGTAGGGCTCGAGCCGCAGGTACGGCTCCCGCGCCCGGGCGATGATGACCTCCTCGCCCTTCCACGCCAACCGGCCGAGCCGCGAAAGCTGGGACCTCGCCTGATGCATGCTTACTTTCATCGGCTCTCCTTGGCTACGCCAGGCCAAGTCTGGTATCGCGGGGAGCCGCTCGGCGCAGCATCCCCGTCGCCCGCGTTCTTGCGCACGTCCAGCAGCGGGCGAGCCTCGCGGGGGATCGTTCCGGGGGGGGCGACCTCGACGACCGGGCGGATCTTCACCGCCTCGCGGACGCGGCTGGCCAGCCGGGCGGGATCGGGCGCGGCGCCGGGCGCGGGCTCGACCCGCACGGTGAAGATGTCGCGCGCGCCGTCGGCCGACACCACCGCCTGGTAGCGCGACACCGAGGGATCGGGTCCGAGAGCCGCGGCCAGCTCGCGCGGGTGCACGAACATGCCGCGCACCTTCACCCCCTCCCCCACCCGACCCAGGAAGCCCACCAGCTGGGGGCGTGCGCGGCCCACGCGGCAGGGCGCCCGATTCCAGGCGGAGAGGTCCCCGGTGCCGAAGCGCACCAGTGGGTAGACCTCGTTCGGGCTGGTGACGACGACCTGCCCGGTCTCCCCCTCCCTCGCCGGACGGTCGTCGCCCGGGACCAGCACCTCGACCACCACCCCCGGCGCGATGCGCCAACCGTCCTTTTCGGCGCCCTCGTAGGCGAGCAACCCCGTGTCGGCGGCCGCGTAGGCCTGGTAGACATCCACGCCGAACCCGTCCTGGAGCCGGGCGCGCAGCGACGGCGGCAGCGGCGCGCCCGACACCAGGGCGCGACGCAGTTCCAGCGGCCGGCCCGACGCCTCCGCGCGCTCGAGCAGCGTCAGGAGGAACTGGGGGGTCCCGGCGTAGCCGGTGGCGCCCGCGGCGCGCGCCGCGTCGATCTGGACGGCGGTCGCCTCCACGCCGCCCGCGATCGCCACGCACCCGATGGCCTGCAGTCCCCCGTCCAGCATCAGGCCGCCGGGCGTCAGGTGATGGGAGAAGCTGTTGAGCACCACGTCACCGGGGCCGAAACCCGCCGCCTCGAGCGCCGTCCGAAGACGCCAGAAATCCGGGCCGGGCCCCTCCGGGTCGTTGATCGGCCCCGGGGAGCGATGGACCCGCGCCAGCGACGCGAGCGGCGCGGCGAGCATGCCCCCGAAGGGCGGGTCGGCAGCCTGCAGCGCGGGAAGGTCGTCCTTGGGCAGGACCGGAATCGCCTGGAGATCGGCCACCCCGCCGATGTCGTCGGGGCGCACCCCGCTCCTCTTGAGGCGCGCCCGAATTTCCCGACTGTGCTGCGCCCCGTACCGGACCGCGCGCGCCGCGAGCCGATCCTGGAGCGCGCGCCAATCCCCGGGCCTTCTCCCCGACGACGACCGGTCTCCCGCTGACCCCCGCTCTTCCTTCACGAGAGCCACCGCTTCCGCCGCCGGTAGTGCTTCACATCCCGGTACGACCGCCGCCCGCCATCGCCCAGGCCCAGGTAGAACTCCTTCACGTCCTCGTTGGCGGCCAGTTCCCCGGCATCGCCCTCGAGCACCACCCGCCCCCGCTCCATGATGGCGCCGGCATCGGCGACCGAGAGGGCGATGCGCGCGTTCTGCTCGACCAGCAGGATCGTTACGCCTTCCTCGCGGTTGATGCGCCTGAGCGTCGTGAAGATGCTCTCGACCAGCATCGGGGCGAGACCGAGGGACGGCTCGTCGAGCAGCATCATCCTCGGGGAGGCCATCAGCGCCCGGCCCAGCGCCAGCATCTGCTGCTCGCCGCCGGAGAGGTAACCCGCGAGCTGTCCCCGCCGCGCCGCGAGCGCCGGAAAATAGTCATAGACCCTTTCGGTTTCGGCTTCCAGACCGCGCCGCTCCCCCCGCGTGTGGGCCCCCGCGAGCAGGTTCTCGAAGACGGTCAGGTGCTCGAAGACCCGCCGCCCCTCCAGTACCTGGAAGATCCCCTTCTCGACGATGCGGTGAGCGTCCATCCCCTGGATCTCCTCGCCGTCGAAGACGATCGTCCCGTCGCGGACCTCGCCGTCCTCGACGTGGAGCAGGCCGGAGATGGCCTTCAGGGTCGTCGTCTTTCCCGCGCCGTTCGAGCCGAGGAGAGCCGCGATCTGTCCTTCCTTCACCTCCAGCGACAGCCCCCGCAAGACCAGGATCACGTCGTCGTAGAGCACCTCCACGTTGTTGAGCCCCAGCAGCGGCGGTGCGGCCGAACCCACGTCCGCGCCACGGCGCACGCCCTCCGTCATCGGGCGATCTTCACGGGGCCGGCGCCTGGACGAAGTCCGTGAACGGAACCCAGGTCCCGCCCTCGACCCGGAAAATGCGGAGCCCCTTCGACCCTCGATGGTCGGTGGGGGTGAATGTCACCGGGACGGTGACCCCGCCCATGTCGTGGTCGGTGAACGTCTCCAGGGCGGCCCGGATGTTCGCCCCGGTGAGTTCGCCGCCCGCCGCGAGCACCCGGCGCATCCCCTCGGCGAACGCCGCGAAGGTCCACCAACCCTGCGTGTAGGCGTTCGTCTTCCCTGCCGCTGACCCGTCCGTGGACTCCAGGTATTCGCGGATGACGCGCGTTCCGGGCACGTCCACGCTGAGCGGCGCGTAGGGCATCGTCCCCATGAGGCCCTCCGCGGCGTCCCCGGCCAGGAGAACCACCTGCGCGTTCGAGCACCAGTTGAGGCAGAAGAACGTGACCTCCAGCCCGAGGCTGCGGGCGTTCGAGAGAGCCACCGCCGCCGGCCCCGACGTGTTCTGGAAGACGACGTACTGCGCGCCGCTCTGGCGGATGCGGGAGAACTCGGCGGTGTAGTCCACCGCGCCCCGCGGCATCTCGTAGAGCGTCAGGTCGAGGCCCCGCGCCTCCGCGAACTCCACGCCGCCCTGCCGGGCCGGGGAGAGCCCGAAAGGACTCGCGTTGTGCATCAGCGCAACAACGGGCGTCCCCTCGCCGTGATTGGCGGCGATCCATTCGAGGGCAATGCGGAACTGGTCGCTGTAGGTCGTGGCCAGGAGGAAGTTGTAGGGCGCCTCCCCCGGATCCCCCAGGCGATGGGAGAGGGACGCGGAGCTGAACGGGATCTCGTCCTCGGCGATGCGCAGGCGCAGGGCCTCGGTGTCGCCCGTGCCCCAGCCCATGAAGATCACGGCGCCCTCGCCGACGAACCGGGTGTAGAGCTGCTCGGCGCGGTCAACCTGATAGCCGTAGTCCTGGTAGAGGAGGTCGATCGGGCGTCCCTCGATGCCGCCCTGCCGGTTGATCCAGTCGGCGAAGCCGCGCACGCCGTCGGCGTAGTCGGTTCCCACGTCGGCCGTGGGTCCGGTGAGGTCGAAGATGGCGCCGACCTTGATCGCGCCGTCGCCTGGCTCCGGGTCGCCGCCGCCGCAGCCGACCCAACCGAACACCCCGGCGGCCAGCGCCGTCCGGGCCAGGACCCCCGCGATGCGGCGACTCCCCGAGCCGGTCCCGTCAGCGGTTTTCCTGGTCATCCTGCTCTCCTCCCTCCACGGCACCCGTCAGCGGGCGCCGCTCTCGCCGCGACGGTACGCGAACGGCCACACGTGAAAGTAGTCCTTGACGTTCCCCCACAGCCGGGACAGCCCCCGGGGCTCGAAGATCAGGAAGAGGATGATCACGATCCCGAAGACGGCCTGCTGGGCGTAGGGGAGGACGGCTGCAATCTGGGGCGCGGTGTCCTGGATGGACCGCCCCAGGTTGTCGATCATGGCCGGGAGCAGCGTGATCAGCGCCGCCCCCAGGAACGATCCCCGGATCGAACCCAGGCCGCCCACGATGATCATCGCCAGGAAGAGGATGCTGGTGCTGAGCGTGAAGCGCTCCCAGGTGATGATGTTGCGGTGGAAGGCGATCATCGCCCCCGCGAGTCCGGCGAGGAAAGACGACGTGGCGAACGCCAGCAGCTTGGTGCGGAAGACATCCACCCCGATGACGCTCGCCGCGATGTCCTGGTCGCGCACCGCCTCGAAGGCGCGTCCGACGCGGCTCCGCAGGAGATTCGCCGCAAACAGCGCGGCTCCGCCAGCGGTGAGAACGGCGATCCAGTAGAAGGCGAAGTCGCTGTTCAGGCGGACGCCGAAGAGAACCGGCGCGGGCACCACGATCGCTTCGGCGCCGCCGGTGACCGCCGTCCAGTTCGTCATCCCCCACTCCACGATCTCCTGGGCGGCCAGCGTGGCAATGGCCAGGTAGAGGCCCTTGAGCCGGAGCGACGGGAGCCCGAAGAAGGCTCCCACGGCTGCGGTGACGAGGGCGGCGGCGAAGATGCTCGCTCCCCAGGGGACGCCCAGGTGCAGGGTCAGGAGCCCCGAGGTGTAGGCCCCGATCGCCATGAAGGCGCCGTGGCCGAGGGAGATCTGTCCCGTCGAGCCAACAAGGAGGTTCAGGCCGATGGCCCCGACCGTGGCGATGGCCACCTGGTTCGCCAGGTTCAGCCAGTAGGGACCGGCGACGAACGGGAACAGGAGCACGAAGAGGGCGAAGACGCCGAGCCGGATCCGCTGGACCGGGCGCGGGCGGAGACCCATGTCCGCCTCGTAGCGGGTGTGGAAGACGCCGCATTCGAGGCTCATCGGAACTCGCTCATACCCGTTCGATGACCTCCTTCCCGAAGAGGCCGTAGGGGCGGATCATGAGCACCAGGACCAGGACCACGTAGGGGACGACCAGGTTGAGTCCGTGCCCCACGTAGAAGCCGATGTAGACCTCGAGCAGCCCGATGACGGCGCCGCCGAGCACGGCGCCGCCGATCGAGTCCAGCCCTCCCAGGATCACCACCGGAAAGACCCGGAGGCCGATGGACCCCACGTTGGGGCTCACCCCCACGATGCCCGCGAGCATGATCCCGCCTATCGCTGCGGAAACAGCCGCGAGTCCCCAGGCGACGCCGAACACGCGCGGGATGCTGATGCCCATGCTGAGCGCCGCCTGCTGGTCGTCGGCGATGGCGCGCATGGCGATGCCGTCGCGCGTGAAGCGGAAGAAGAATCCCAGCCCCGCCAGCACGGCGAGGGCGATGGGGATGGAGAGCACGCGGTCCGTCGCGAGCGTCGCCGGCCCGAACGCGAGCTCGCCGGCGGGAAGGAACGAGTCGAACGAGCGCGGATTCGGACCCCAGATGGCGCCGATGACCCCCCGGAGCACCGACGAGAGCCCGATCGTCACCATGATCATGGAGATGATCGGCTCGCCCACCAGGGGACGCAGCACCAGCCGCTCGACAGCGAGCGCGACGGCGACGGCGAGGAGCAGCGTCAGGAGCACCCCAAGGCTCCAGGGCAGTCCCGTCTGGGCGACCGAGAAGAAGACCAGGTAGGTGCCCAGAAGAAGCAGGTCCCCCTGGGCGAAGTTGATGACGTCGCTCGCCTTGTAGATGACCACAAGCCCGGCGGCCGCCAGCGCGTAGATCATCCCCGTGCTCAACCCGGAGACGGTGAGCTGGAGAAAGATGTCCATGGGTTGCGGCGGAGCGGCTCAGCCGCCGGTCCCGTCCATCGTCTCGATGCGGAGCGGGTGCTCCACGAGCGCTGTCCGGCCGTCCTGGTAGGTGATCTCGCTGGCCACCGAGACCGAATTCACGTCTCCCTGGAGGGCGCCGATGAGCTCCGCGAAGCGGCCGGCGATGTGGCGGCGCCGCACCTTGCGCGTGCGGGTCAGCTCGGCGTCGTCCGCGTGGAGCTCCTTGTAGAGCAGCAGGAAGCGGTGAATGCGAGCTGCCGCGGGGAGTTCCTCGTTCACCTCGGCCACGTGCGTCCGTACCAGCTCGTAGACCTCGCTGCGGCGAGCCAGGTCGGTGAAGGTGGTGTGGGGGATGCGACGGCGCTCGGCCCACTGCCCGACGTTCTCCATGTCGATGGCGATCATCGCCGTGACGAACGGGGCCCCGCATCCACCGAACACCACCGCCTCGTTCACGTAGGGGCTGAACTTGAGCTTGTTCTCGACGAACTGCGGGGAGAAGTTGCTGCCGTCCGCCAGCTTCATCACGTCGGCCAGGCGATCGATGACGACGAGGTGGCCCCGGTCATCGAAGGCGCCCGCGTCGCCCGAATGCAGCCAGCCGCCCTCGAGCGCCGTCGCCGTCGCCTCGGGGTTCCGGAAGTAGCCCTGAAACACGGCGGGGCTGCGGCAGAGGATCTCGCCCTCGTCCGAGATGCGGATCTCGGTGCGGGGAAGCGGCACGCCCACCGTCTGGAAGCGGATGTCGTCGTCACGGTGCACCACCGAGATCCCGGAGACCTCGGTCTGGCCGTAGAGCTGTTTCAGATTGACCCCGATGGCGTGGTAGAAGCGAAAGACGTCGGGGCCGAGCGCGGCGCCTCCGGTGTAGGCGCGCCGCACCCGGGCGAGTCCCAGCTGGTCGCGGACCGGGCGGAACACCATCCAGTCGGCCAGCCGGTGGCCGATGCGCCCGGCAAGGCCGATCCTCCGGCCGTGGAAGCGCGCCTCGGCGCGGGCTGCGCCCTGCTTCATGGCCCAGCGGAAGACCCGGCGCTTGAGGGGGGTGGAATCCCCGGCCATGACCTGGACATCCGAGACCATGTTCTCCCAGATCCGGGGCGGGGACATCAGGAAGGCCGGCCCGATCTCGCGGGTGTCCTGGCGCGCGGTGGCGGTCTCCTCCGGGAAGTTCACCGTGAAGCCCGCCAGAAGCCCGCTCGCCACGGCCACCATCTGCTCGCCGATCCACGCGAGCGGCAGGAAGGACACGAACTCGTCGTCCGGGGCCATGGCGTCCACGGCCTGGAGCTGCGACGCCATGGCGAGCAGGTTCCGGTGCGAGAGCATGGCCAGCTTCGGGACGCTGGTCGTGCCGGAGGTGGTGCAGAGCAGGGCGGTGTCGCCAGCCCGGACCGACGCCAGCCGACGGGCGAACTCCTCCGGGGACCGGTGGCGCCGGGCGTCGCCAAGCGCCTCGACGTCCTCGAAGGACATCAGGCCGGGCGCCTCGTAGCCGACCATGCCGCGCGGGTCGTAATAGACGATGCGCTCGAGTCCGGGAAGCCGTTTTCGCACCTCCAGCACCTTGTCGACCTGCTCCTGGTCCTCGGCCACGATGACCCGCGCCTCGGCGGCGTCCAGGATGCGGGCCAGCTCGTTGGCGATGGCATCGGGATAGAGCCCCAGCGGAAAGGCGCCGGCGACGTGGGCGGCCAGCTCGGCGATCACCCACTCCGGCCGGTTGTCCCCGAGGATCGCGACCCGGTCGCCGGCTTCCAGACCCAGCGCCGTCAACCCGAGCGAGAAGCGCCGGACGCGCGCCAGGTACTCCGCCCAGGTGATCTCCTGCCAGATCCCGAACTCCTTCTCGCGCAGCGCCACGCCGCCGGGATCGCGGGCGGCGTGATCGGCGAGGAGGCCCGGCAGCGTTCCGGTCACGGTGCGTCGGCTTTCCGGCCCAGGTAGGCGTCGATCACCGCCGGATCGTTCCGCACCTCCCGAGGACTCCCCTCGGCGATCCCGCGGCCGAAGTCCAGCACCACCACCCGGTCCGCGATGTCCATGATCACGTCGATGTCGTGGTCGACGACCACCACGGTGATGCCCTGCTCTTCGTGCACATCAAGGATGAAACGCGCCATGGATTCCTTTTCCTCGGCGTTCATCCCGGCCGTCGGCTCGTCCAGCAGGAGAAGGTGCGGATCGAGGGCCAGGGCCCGGGCCATCTCGACCAGGCGCTGGTTCCCGTAGGGCAGGCTTCCCACCACCGCGCTCCGGAGCGGCTCCAGGTTCATGAAGTCGATGATCCGCTCCACCCTGCGGCGCTCGGCGACCTCCCGGTCGCGCTGGCGGCCCCAGTACAGGCCCCCGCTGAGCACGCCGCCCCGCATGTGCACATGACGGCCGAGCATCAGGTTCTCAAGCACCGTCATGTGCCTGAAGAGCTCGATGTTCTGAAAGGTGCGGGCGACGCCCAGCCCGGCGATGCGGTGGGGCGCGAGCCGGTCGAGCGCATGGCGCGCCCCATCGCGGCCGGTCAGGACGATGGTCCCCTCCTGCGGGCGATAGAGGCCGGAGACGCAGTTCAGGACACTGGTCTTTCCGGCTCCGTTCGGCCCGATCAGCGCCAGCAGCTCACGCTCCCGCACCTCCATGGTCAGCCCCGCGAGGGAAGTCACGCCGCCGAACCGGAGCGTCACGTCCCGCAGTTCCAGGATGGAGCCCTGCGCCGAGGCCGCCCCAACGGAAGGCGTCAACGGCGCCGCGCCCGCGCGGCCTCCTTCACTCCCCGGTCGGGTACTGGATGTCGGTGACCAGGAACTCCTCGAAGAAGTCCAGCATGTCATGGAGTTTGTGGATCGTGTTCTGCCTTCCGTACACGTAGTACCCCTCGCCCGGATAGGCCTTGTAGCGCACGATCTTGTAGTGCTGGTCGAGCTTCCTCGCGAAGTTCAGCGCGGCCTGCGGCTGGTCCTCGCGCAGCCGCCAGTCGGCCGCCACGCCCTCGCCCTGGATCACGAAGGTCGGCGTCGTGACCTGGTGCGCCTTCAGGATGGAGGAGCTGTTCAGGTAGGTGTCGAGGTTCTCGGGATACGGGCCGAGCTCGTACTCGACCAGCTTGATGTGCTGGAGCTCGTGGACGGTGGCGTGGAACTCGGTCATGTCGCCGTAGCCCGACAGCGAGATGGCGGCCTGGAAGACCCCCGGGGCGAAGGCGACCGCCGCCATGGTCATGATCCCGCCGTAGCTGGTTCCGGTGACCCCGATCCGGTCGGGATCCACGTCGGAACGGGTCTTCAGGTAGTCCACCCCCGCGAGGACATCCTCGAGGTCGCAGTGTCCCCAGCAACCGTTGTTGAGGTCCTCGAAGGCAAGGCCGTAGCCGGAACTGCCCCGGATGTTCGGCATGAGCACCACGTAGCCGCGCTGGGCGAAGAAATGGACCTGCTGATGGCGCCGGAACTGGTCGTCGAACTGAGAGGTGGGTCCGCCGTGGATCCAGACCATGGCGGGGAAACGCTCGCCGGGCGCGGCGTCGGGCGGCCGGTGCACATAGGCCTCGATGGTGAGGCCGTCGGTGCTCGGGTAGCTGATCTTCTCGGGAAGTCCGATGGCGGGGTCGGCGTCCGCGCCGATCTCGCTGTGGGTCAGCGCGCTCTCGCCCGAGGCCACGTCAAGCACGAAGAGTTCCGCCGGACGCGCCGGGGTCTCGAAGGTGTAGCTGATCCGGTCCCCGTCGGCCGACCACTCCGGACGGAGCGCCGCCCCGGTCTCGCGTTCCAGAAGCACCCGGGACCCGGAGCCGTCGGCCGCGGCCAGCCGCAGGGAATGCACGCCGCCCCGGTTCTCGGTGTAGCTGATCCAGGCCCCGTCCGGTGACCAGCGGGCGTCGCTCTGGTCATGATCCGAAGCGGCCACGGGCCGGGCCTCACCCCCCTCGCGC
Organism: Vicinamibacteraceae bacterium; assembly: GCA_012271265.1. GTDB lineage: Bacteria > Acidobacteriota > Vicinamibacteria > Marinacidobacterales > Marinacidobacteraceae > JAAXGQ01. The sequence continues at coordinate 3,706 of JAAXGQ010000009.1, read as the reverse complement.
GGCGCGATCCAGAAGTTCAACCAGCCGCTCCGCTGCGAGCGGAAGAGGAGATGTTCTCCGTCGGGCGAGGGTTGGACGGCGCCGAACGCCCGGCCGGCGCGATAGTCGAAGAAGCCCCGGTCGGCCACCACGGTGCGGGGATTCGCGCCGTCCGGCGTGACCTCGATCACGTCGTGGTCCACCCAGCGGTCGTCCATGCGGACGTAGAAGAGCGCTCCGCCGTCCGGGGCCCAGCTCGGATACCCCTCGTAAAGGGCGTCATGGGTCAGCCGGTGCGCCTCGCCCCCGGGGACCGACACCTTCCAGATGTCCATATTGCCGAACCGGTCGCCGGCGAACGCGATCCATTTCCCGTCCGGGGACCATGCGAGCCCGTTCGCCCGCGCCGAGAGCCGGGTGAGCCGCCGGTCCGAGCCGTCCTCGGCCGACCACAGGTAGATGTCCGGCGCGCCGTCGCGGTCGGTGGTGTAGGCGACGAAGCGTCCGTCGGGTGACCAGACCGGCTGCGGGGCCCCCAGCGATCCCACCCCGCTGAGCGTCAGGTTCGGGGTGAGAACCTCGAACGACCCGGTGTCGGGATCCACGCCGGCGAGGTCTCCCGAGGCCGATACGAAGGTGATCCGCGAGCCATCGGGCGCCCACTGCGGGGAACGGCTCCCCCCGACCGCCGCGCGAAGGTCCACCAGTTCGGCCGCTCCGATCGGACCTGCGGCGATGTCCGAGGCATCGGACAGCGAACCGTCCTCCTCCAGCGCACACGCCAGCCCTCCAGCGAGCGCGCAGCCCGCCGCGACGACGAAGAATCGGTGCTCTCTCATTCCCGCCTCCTCTCCGTCCCGGAGAGTACTGGAACCGCCGGGAGCGCCGGGCCACGCAGCGTTTCGCCGCAAGCGGCGTCGCGCGCCACTGCACCCGTACCCGTCCGCAGAAGACGGGAAGAACCGGTCATCGGCGTGCTGCCGGGCCGGAAGGACGGGGGCGCCCGACGACGCCCCGGTGGCGGTCGGTTGCGCTCCGTCGGGCGACTCCTATGTGCTACCGTCGCTCGCGGCGGCGACGGTTGTCGAGGACGAGGGCTTCCGCGCCGTGAATCTCGGACCGCACACCCCCTTGGAAACGCTCGCGACGGGGGTCAGCGCCTTCAAGGCCTCTCTGGTGTGGATCTGCTTCACTTCGGTTGACCGCGCGCGGCGCGGTGTGCGCCGAGAGATCCTGAAGCTGGCAGCGCGCTTCTCCCGCGTGGGCGCCGTCCTCGTCGTTGGCGGCAGGCAGGTGGATCGGCTCACGCCCTCCCACGAGAAGGGCGTCTCTGTCGGTCACCCGATGGCCGAACTGCGGGCGGTCGCGCGGGGCCTGGTGCTCTCCGGCAACGCGGCCCGCGGGGCGGAAGGGTCACGGGCATGACGTCCTGGGCCAGGCCCTTCGGGGTGGTGACGGTCTGGTTCGACAGCTGGGCCTACCGTCCCGATCCGGCCAAGGACCCCCTCCGGGTGGATTGGGCCCGGGTGACCCCGTTCATCCTGCTTCACCTGATGTGCCTCGGCCCCATCCTCGTCGGGTGGAGCTGGGCGGCGTTGGGCGTCGCGTTCGCGCTCTACTGGATTCGGGCGTTCGCCATCACCGCCTTCTATCACCGGTATTTTTCCCACCGGACATTCCGGACTTCGCGGGTCGCGCAGTTCCTCTTCGCCCTCCTCGGCGCTTCGGCGGTCCAGCGCGGCCCGCTCTGGTGGGCGGCCCACCATCGGCTGCATCACCGCAACTCGGACGGCCCGAAGGATGTGCATTCGCCCCACCAGCACGGCTTCTGGTGGAGCCACATCGGCTGGATCACCGCGCCCGCCAATTTCCCGACCCGGCTCGACGTGGTGCCCGACTTCGCCCGTTATCCCGAACTCCGCATGCTCGATCGCTTCGACATGGCGGCGCCCGCGCTGCTCGCCGGCGGGCTGTTCGGGCTCGGAAGCCTGCTCGGGGGCATGGGCGTCAACACGAGCGGTCCGCAGATGCTGATCTGGGGCTTCTTCATCTCCACGGTGGTGCTGTTCCACGCGACCTGCCTCATTAATTCGGCGGCGCACCGGGTCGGTCGCCGCCGCTACGCGACCCGCGACCAAAGCGGGAACAGCCTGTGGCTCGCGCTGCTGACCCTCGGAGAGGGCTGGCACAACAACCATCACCGCTACCCCGTCGCGGCGCGGCAGGGTTTCTTCTGGTGGGAGATCGACGTGACCTACTACGTGCTGGTGTTCATGTCCTGGATCGGGATCATCCGGGACCTGCGCCCGGTGCCGGCGCACGTGAAGCTCAGCGCCGCGGCGAGGCCGTAGCCCCGCCCTCGCAGCACCCCCGCAACACCCCTCATCGGCCACCACCCGCATGGAGCGCCGGTGTCCTCACCGGCCACCACCCGCATGGAGCGCCGGTGTCCTCACCGGCCACCGCGGCAGACGAGCATGGTGCCTGGGCCTCCCGCGCCACGGTCCGTCGGTACGGCGGCGCTCCGACGGAAAGCCGGCTCCCGTCTCCGCGCCTACGCCCCGAGCTGCGCGGCCAGGTCCAGGAAGTCCCGGGCGCCGATGTCGAAGGCATCCTCGAACGAGACGTCGATCCGGCGGTTCGGCCACTCCTCCGGCCGGGGCACGAAGGCCGTTCGCAGCCCGGCGCCCGCCGCCGCCCGCAGGTCGGATTTGTGCGCCGCGACCATCATCACCTCGTCCGGCGCCAGGTCGAGCAGTTCCGCCGCCCTCAGGTAGACCTCCCGGTCCGGCTTGTAATGCCCGGCGTGCTCCGCCGACAGCACGGCGTCCCACGGCAGCCCGGCACGACGGGCCATGCTCTCGAGCAGCGCCACGTTGCCGTTGGACAGAGTGGCCACGGTGAACTTCCGCCGCAATCGGGTGAGGCCCGCCACCGCGTCGGGCCACGGGTCGAGACGGCGCCAGACCCGGTTCAGGGCGTCCTTCTCGCGTTCGCTCAGGCCCGCGATGGCGAAGCGCTCCAATAGGCCGTCCAGGATGATCCGGTGCAGCTCGTCCAGGTTCTTCCAGGGCAGTGCTCCATGCCGCACGCGGTCCATGGCGGGGTAGTAGCCGTCCCGCCAGGCCTCGGCGAAGGCGGCCCAGTCCACGGACAGCCCCCGGGCGCGGCCGAGCGCCTCGCCTTCCCGGATCACCGTCGAGCGCCAATCCACCACGGTGCCGAACACATCGAACGCCAGCGCCCGAACGTTCGCCAGGCCGGCCGTCATCGCCACAGTTGGCCGGTGAGAGCGCCGGCCCCATGGAGCGCCGGCGTCCTCGCCGGCCTGCGCCTCACCGCCGCTCCCTCAGGCAGTCTCCTGCCGACCGCGCCGCCCCCATGGAGCGCCGGCGTCCTCGCCGGCCTACGCTTCACCGCCGCTCCCTCAGGCAGTCCCCTGCCGACCGCGCCGCCCCCATGGAGCGCCGGCGTCCTCGCCGGCCTACGCCTCACCTTCGGTCCCACAGCCAGCCTCCTGCCGACGGCGCCGTACCGACCGACCGTGGGCCGGGAGACCCACGGACCATGCCGGCCTGCGGCGGCGGCCGGTGAGGACACCTGCGCTCCAGGACTTCCACGCCCTGACGCCTGGAGCGCCGGCCCCATGGAGCGCCGGCGTCCTCGCCGGCCTACGCCTCACCTTCGGTCCCACAGCCAGCCTCCTGCCGACCCCGCCGCCCCCATG